>JAXHUC010000006.1:0-84587 GCA_034189805.1 Cyanobacteriota bacterium | reverse complement strand
CTACATCGAGAAGAGAACCTAGGCTAATGTATTCTTGAAGCCGTATCCAATCCCGTTCTCGATGGAGTTCCTATGCTTTCAACACTAGCCAAAGGAGCCATCGTTGCCTTTGTCTTACAGCTACTCGGCGTGGCAGCAACCTATATTTCGCAAATTTTCCTCGCACGTTGGCTGGGAACGACGGAATACGGCATTTACGAGTACGTTTTGACCTGTGCGCTGCTGTTAGCAATTCTGGCAGCTCTCGGATTACCCGGTGCTGTTTTGCGCCTCATTCCTGAATATCGCGTCAAACAGGAAATCGGTCAATTACGAGGGGTACTCGCGAGTAGTTTGCCGATCGTTTTTGGAGCGGGATTAATCATCGCCGCCATCAGTTCGGGGCTAATTCTTCAACTCGAACGATTGCAAAATTGGTCGTACGCTCAACCGTTACTCGTCGGAATTTGGCTGGTTCCTTTACTCAGTGCGATCGAATTGCAATCGGAAATGGCGAGAACGGTGCAGCGAATCGTTTTAGCTCGTGCTCCCAAGCAAGTCTTTTGGCCGATCGCAACTGTATTGGGTGCGTGGTTAATTCTTCAAATTCGAACGCCCCTCAATAGTATCACTCTTTTAGGTCTCTCAATTCTTATTTTAGCAGTTATCTTCGGGCTTCAATACTGGCGGCTCGATCGAATCTTTCGACCTGAAACCGAACGGGTCAAACCCATTTATCAATTTAAAGTTTGGTTTGGCGTTGCCTTGCCACTATTACTGGGAAATGGATTCTTTATTGTTCTCAGCTATACTGATGTTTTAATGCTCGGAACTTGGATCGATCCAGCAGCCGTAGGAATGTACAGTGTGGCAGCTAAAACATCAATCTGGGTGCGTTTTGTGTTGCAAGCTGTAAATACTGTCGTTGCACCAATGTTTTCCGAACTCTATGCTCAAGGAGATCGCCACGCTTTACAAGCACTGGTCTCGAAAACCGCGCGATGGATGTTTTTTCCCACAATTTTTGCAGCGATTCTGGTTATTGTTAACTCTGAATGGATTTTAGGGTTATTTGGCCCTGAATTTGTCGCAGCACGAGGGCAGACGATTGTCCTCGTGGGTGGCTCGTGCGTTAATGCTCTATCGGGTTCTGTGGGCTATTTAATGGCGATGACAGGGCATCAAACCCAATCGTCTAAAGTGTTAGGGTATAGCGCCTTAGTTAATTTAGTTTTGAATGTTATTTTAATTCCTAAATTCGCTGGATTGGGAGCGGCGATCGCTACAGCAACGGCAATGGCAATGTGGAATATTTGGCTGTACGTTCTGGTGGTTAAAAATATTGGAATTCACGCATCAGCAGTCGTTACTTTCTTTAAAAAAGAATTATAAAAATAGCAACAAATTTAACTAATTTGCTAAAATAATGATAGCTTTTGTTGCTTGCCAAAAAGCCATGACGATGCACCTTCCCACCCCGATTCCATTGCGGCAAGATTTGCCGACGATGTACGATTTACCCAGCGAAGATCCAGAGGAACCCGGTTTGCCCGACGAGTTTCACGGCTTGCAACCCCAGCTACTCCAATTTACCTTCCAACCCCCCAACTGGAGTCCCACTCGCCGCTTCGTCGCGATGGACATGAACCTCTACTACGACGTGGAACATCCTCGGTGGTACAAACGTCCCGATTGGTTTGCAGTGGTGGGAGTATCGCGGTTGTACGAACAGTGGGATTCGCGGCTGAGTTACGTGGTGTGGCAAGAAGGAGTCAGTCCCTATGTCATCGTCGAGTTGCTGTCACCGGGAACCGAGGATGAAGACTTTGGTCAAACCGAATCCCAGCCGGGAAAACCGCCGACGAAATGGCAAGTGTACGAAGAGATTCTGCAAATTCCCTACTATTTTATTTTCGATCGCTACACCGATACTTTGCAGGGATTCCATCTGGTGAACGGTCGCTACCAATCCCTCAAGTTACAGAATGGACGGGGCTTTGTGCCGGAGTTGGGATTGAGTTTGGGATTGTGGCGGGGAACCTATGAGGGATTAACTCGGCAGTGGCTGCGGTGGATGAAACTCAACGGCGAACTGATTGCCCTACCGCAGGAGGAAGCCGAGGAAGCCAAACAGGAAGCCGAGGAAGCAAAGCAGGAAGCCGAAGCCGCCCAGCAACGCGCCGAACGGTTAGCCGAACAACTGCGCCAACTGGGAATCGACCCGGAAATTTAAATTCCGATTCCAACGGGGCAAATCGCGAACTCTCAAAGACGATCGAACCAAGAGCGTCCGTGAGATGATAGAGACCGATCGCCCAAACCTATCCGATAAATCACTAAATTACTGTTTTAAATTGCTATGCCGAAATACGTCATGTGGGGAACGTACTGCGAAGATGTTTTAGAAAAGCGCAAACCTTACCGCCAAGCGCATCTCGACGGGATTGCCGCCCAAAAAGAGGCCGGGTGGGTGGTGACTCTCGGGCCGACGCAAGATGCCACGATGGTATTCGGCATCTACGACGTTGAAGATGAAGCTGCCGTTCGCAAACTCGTCGAATCCGATCCCTACTGGGAAAATGGCATTTGGACGGAATATGAGGTCAAAGAATGGATTCAGGCATTTTAAGCGGATGAAATTAGGTTCTGCGAAACCGGGATTCGATCGCGAGGCACTCTCTGCCTGGCTTTTCCTCGCCCCCGCCCTGATCTTACTGGGAATTTTCGTTCTCTGGCCGATCGCCTATTTGGTGTATTTGAGTTTCACCTCTGGGAGTTTCACCCAGGAGGGAATGCGTTGGGTGGGTGCGAGTAACTACTGGCGGTTGCTGGTGAGTCCCGATTTCTGGCAAGTGGTGGGAAATACGGTTTATTTTACGGTGGCGACGGTGATTCCTAGCTTGGTGATTCCCTTACTGCTGGCAGTACTTCTCGATCGGGCGATCGTCCTGCGCGGAGTCCTGCGAACGGCGTATTTCATCCCGTCGATTACCTCGATGGTGGCGGTGGGATTGGGGTGGCGGTGGCTGTTTCAAACCAACGGTCCCCTCAATGGCGTACTAGAGGCGGTTGGCATCGCACCGATTCCCTGGCTGGGGAGTACGGTGTGGGCGATGCCCGTCCTGATTTTACTCAGCACCTGGAAGCAGTTGGGATTCAACCTGGTGGTTTTCCTCTCTGGGTTGCAAACCATCCCCGAATCTCGCTACGAAGCGGCCGAACTCGACGGGGCGCAGAGTTGGCAAAAGTTCTGGCACGTTACCCTCCCCGGATTGCGCCCGACGCTGGTTTTTGCCACCGTCACCACGGCGATTTTCACCTTTCGCAGTTTCGAACAAGTTTACGTAATTACCGGAGGCGGCCCGCTCAATTCGACGAATTTACTCGTTTACTACATCTACGAAGAAGCCTTCGGCATGTTCGATTTCGGCTATGCTGCTGCGGGAACGACGATACTACTGGGCTTGACTCTGGGGTTAGTCTGGTTGCAACTGCGAGTTTGGGGTGAAGAGTAGAAGGAGTCCGTGGATTGATGGTTCCTTGAGATAATCGGTGATGTCGCGGTTCATAGATATTCAACCTCGGCGAGGATACGCTCGCCGATGCGGGGTTTGAGACCGGTTTTCATGACTAGATCGACTTTAACACCAAGGCGATCGCTGAGTTCGTTTTCGATTTTGCAGAAGGTGAGGAGTCCGAAACGGCGGTCGGGATCGAATTCAACCAGGAGATCGAGATCGCTGCTGGGGGTTTGTTCGCCGCGTTGATAAGACCCAAAAGTTCCCAAGCGGGTAATACCGTAGGCGTGTTGGAGTTCGGGCAAGAGTTGGGCGAGGCGATCGCGCAGGGTTTGCACAGTGGTCATGAATAATGGACAATGGAGAATGAAATTTTGGGTAAATTTAAAAGAGCAAGCACTCAAACTATTCTATTGACTAGATTTGAGATTTTTTCTGAGAAACTCTAAAATTTAAAATCTAAAAAGCTCACCACACAAGAATTTAAGCTTTTACTATCAAACTTTTTCATAAACCCTAGCAATTTATCCCTTATTATTCATTCATCACTTCCAACACATAAAAAAAGCCAGTGCCAAGATAAAAAATCTCAACACTGACTTGGTTTTCGATGTGAAGATCGCTCTCGACAAACGCCGAAAGATTAACGTTCTACCGTCGGAGGCCGACCGGATGATACTCAGACGGGGCAAGGGCCGAACCGCGCAGCAAGCTGGCGATCGTTTTGGCCGTGATTTTCATCTGAGTCAAAGGATTCATCGGGACGACGGTTTTGTAGAGATAGCTATCGAACGTCATCCGCTGTACGTCGAGGTCGGAACACATTTCCACAAATGCTTCCCGAGACGCATCGGAACGATAGAAGACCCGTTGCAGGATATCGAGTACTAAATAGGTCATACCATACTCTTTATCCCACCGCTTCAGGTAGAGTTTCATATCTGCTTCTGTGGGCAGGCGCTGACCGCCGTTGGTGGTTTCCACCAGGGTTTCGGCGCACATCCGGGCAGACTTGGCGGCGAAGTAAATCCCTTCTCCCGAAGATTTGGTGACGGTTCCAGCGGCATCGCCAACTAGGGCAACGCGACCGCGAACGCGCCGGGGACGGGGATGTTCGGGAATGGGGTGGGCTTCCACTTTAATGATTTTCCCACCTTCGAGGCGGCGAGCGGCGCGGGCGCGAATCCCCGCTTGCAGCTTCTTGATATCCGCTTGGTGGGCGCGCATGGTTCCCGTTCCCACGGCTACGTGGTCGTATTTGGGGAATACCCAAGCGTAGAAGTCGGTGGAGACATCGTTGCCGACGTACATTTCCGCCCGATTTTCGTAGTACGCCATCTTGTCTTCGGGGAGGCGAATGCGCTCTTGGAAAGCGATCGCGTAGTTGTAGTCCCCGGCATCAATGGCTTTGGCGACGCGGGAGTTGGCTCCATCTGCCCCAATCACCGCATCCACTTTTAGGGTTCTTTGAATACCCTTGGAACCGCCTTCGGAGTGGTCGGCGTAGTGGATGGTGTAAGGATCGGTATCGTTCGTCGGGATGTCGAGTTTGTGGACGGTTCCGTTAATCAGATTCGCACCTAATTTGTGGGCCCGATCGCGCAAGAAACCATCAAGGATTTCCCGGCGGCACATGCCGATATACTCATCGGGTTTTTCGATGTTGATATCGACTTCGACGTTCGACGGCGAGATCATCGTCATGTTTCTGACGCGCCGATCGACGATCTCTGGGGGTAAGTCAAACTCACTGACCATGCACAAGGGAATTGCCCCACCGCAGGGTTTGGCGTTGTCCAACTTGCGCTCGAACAAATAGGTTTCAATGCCGGCTTTGGCTAGGACTTCAGCAGCGGAGGAACCGGCAGGACCCCCTCCAATGACAGCAACCCGTATTCCCAAAGGTCTTCTCCTAAAAATTGCTTTGAATTGTTATACTCGAGCGATCGTATCACGGTGCCTCGATCGGTTTATTCTTCCGCAGAAAAGTTGTGATGCAATGAAACACAGCTTAATTTTTCGACACATTTATCGGTCGATCTCGATTGATTTGTCTGACCTCGGAGAGTCGTCAGGAACTGGTATAGGATTCTGGCAATTTTGTCAATGCCCGCCAATACGCCGAAAAATGCCAAGTTCAAAGTTTTTCTTCCGTTTTGCGATCGCCCCAGTCCCGATCTCCCTAAGTACAAAAATCTATACGCAAATATAATAATATTTACGTTGCGCAACAAAAGTTATGATTACTGGTTAAATGCAGGAGTGGATACTCATATTTATTACGAACGGTCATCGGTTCTCGAGCGATCGGTCGGGCACTGCCCAAGTCGCCCATCGTCTAGAATAGCTAGAGCCGATCGGCTTCGGAACGATGGGGTAGCCACCATTGCCATACGATCGCCCTGAAGAACGAAAACCCAATGACCCAAATCCGCTCTCGCCTGCGCCGCGCCGTTGAAGCTCGAGAATTCTTAATTACCGCCGAAGTTGCCCCGCCCAAAGGGGGAAATCCCGACCACATGCTGAAAATGGCATACTGCCTCAAAGGTCGCGTTCATGGGGTGAATATTACCGACGGTTCGCGGGCGGTATTGCGGATGTCATCTTTGGCCGCTTCGGTCATTCTGTTGCAAGCAGGTATCGAACCCATTTGTCAGGTCGCCTGTCGCGATCGCAACCGGATCGGTTTGCAGGGAGATTTGATGGGGGCGCACGCCTTGGGGATTCGCAACATTCTCGCCCTCACCGGAGACCCGGTCAAAGCTGGAGACTATCCCGATGCCAAAAGCGTGTTCGATCTCGAGTCGGTGCGACTGCTGGGGGTCATCGACAAACTCAATCGCGGCTTCGATGCTAACGACAAACCCCTGCCCGACGACCCCCTCGACTTATTTGTGGGGGCAGCCGTCGATCCGCAACTCAAAAGCTTTTCATCTTTGCAGCGTCGGTTCGAGCGCAAAGTCGAGGCGGGAGCGCAGTTCTTCCAGAGTCAGCTCATCTCCGACTTCGATCGCCTCGATAAGTTTATGACAGAGGTGGCCAACAAAATGGGCAAGCCGGTCTTGGCGGGAATCTTCCTGCTCAAATCCGCGAAAAACGCCCGGTTTATTAATAAGTACGTTCCCGGCGTGCACATTCCCGACGAAACCATCGATCGCCTCGAAAAAGCCGACGACCCCTTGCGCGAAGGGATGGCGATCGCCGCCGAACAGGTGAAAATTGCCCGTCAACTCTGCCAGGGGGTACATATGATGGCGGTGCGGCGAGAGGATTTAATTCCCGAAATTTTGGAGATGGCAGGGGTTGAGGCGATCGGATAATAGCTTGCTCCCGATCGAACACCACCAATAAGGGAAGTTATCGAGCGGTTCGGTCGTTTTCCCCATCGCAATTGCATTTTGGGTCGTCAGACTACTCCCATTCGTGACAAGTTAAGCAATTTTGTCGGGTGTCAAGTTGACGATCTTGAACGATAGAACCCCTTACCAATAAAGCCTTTGAGCGATCGAACTCTTGTACGCAGGGGGTTTGGGGGAGGCGTTCGTCCCCCAACGGGGGGTTTGGGGGGAGACCCCCCAACTCCGGGTTTTCGGTCGATTAGTGACTGGTTGACAAAGCCAAAACCACCTTAACTTGTCACCAATGGACTACTCCAGAAGAACTCGCTTTCCTCCAACAGCTAGGACTCGATTTTAGGTCGGAAATATGGCAGCTACGATATATAGCAATTGCCAGTTACGGTGCGCGCACTCGTATAATTTGATGGATATCTTTCTCTCCTTGCTTCCCTTTCTTCCCTTTCTCCCCTTTCTCCCCCCGCTCGCCTTCACGGGTGTCCGCGCCTAACATGGTATTTGCGAGATCTGGCCTTGCGCAACTCGAGCCGCTTAGTGCGAGAATAGCCCTACAAACCCTGCAATCCGAGCATCAACTAGCGTGACCGTACCCAAGTCGAATCCCACCCCGACCCACCGATGGAAGCAAACGTTGTTTTCCCTTGGGGCGATCGCCGCCCTCGCTGGGGGTCTGAGTTTAGTTGCCGGAGGCGCGTGGCTGGGGATACAACTGATTGTCAACCCAGATGCGATTCTCTGGCTGCCTCATATTTTGCCCGAATGGACGGAGATTCCCGTCGATAACGCCTCCGCCCCCAAAACCCTCGATAAAATCCAAAACGATATTCTCCAGCAGGGTTTGATGGCTGGGAAAGCGATGTCTCTGCCATCAAACCGAGGGACGGCAACGGACCCGGATGTACTCCTGCCTGTTATCGCTCGCCGCAGCGCTTGTAGCGTATCGTGCGATCGGATTATCGAACTGAGAGTTTACCAAACCGTTGCCGAGGAATTCCGCCCGACGAGCGATCGTTCCTACTACTACCTTGCCAATCGCATCCCCGTCACCGGTCCGGCAGAATCCTTCGTGATTGCCCCCCTGTTCAATACCAACTCCACCTCCCCCGGTTCGACCCGTCCCTTGCCCTTAACTGCCGTGAAAGCTTTTAACCAAAGTACTCCCGCGCCGGGTCTTTGGTTCAACCTGATCGGCGATCGGATGGAAGGAGACGCTCGAGTCGCATACGGACAGGTTTATCATTACAATCCCAACCGCTCTCATCTGAGTTTGATGGTGCAGTGGACGAGTACTGTGGGTAAGTCCCCCACCTGGGAGCAATTTACCGGAGGCGCAACCGCCGAACTTCAAATCGATCGCACTGTCGGACTCGAACCCCATTTCGAGGTCTATCAAGTTCAGCCGCGTAACTTTCTCCTCAACCCGATTCAACTGACCTCAATTTCAATTGCCGAACCGGCGATCGACGGTCGCACTTATAAAAACGCCCTCCTTCTGGCCCGCAACGGATTGTGGTCTCCCGCCCTCGAGATTCTCGAAACCCTTAAGCGAGAAAACGAGTCGAACTGGACTCCCCAAGCCCAAGCCCAACTGGATTTTATTGCCTTGCACGCGAGAATGACCCGATCGAATGCCGATTCTTCTTGGTCCAATCCCAGCCAAGCGGCACTGGCTACCTTAATTGACGGGCGTTGGGAAGCGGCATTGCAACTGTTTGAGGAAAATCCCGCAAACCGTCCGGCGATCGCCACTATGCTCAGCTCGGATACCGGTCGTCTCTGGAACCGAGTGGATGCCGAATTGCGGGTGAATTTATATAACGATGCCGCCAAAGCCTGGGGCGCACTCCTGATTTCCGCCCAACAAGATCGGGTGAAAGCGATGGAATGGGTGCAAGAACAGCCGAATAACTCGTCCTGGGCCAACCAGCGGATTATGAAGTTGCTCGCTCAACTTGAAGCCGCACGGTAATTGAGTTGGGGAGAAACAGGAGCTGGGGAAGAAAATGACGCGGTGACGCGGAGAGGGGGAGACGGGGGAAACGGGGGAAACAACAGATATCAGATGACAGATGACAAATTCAGCTTGTGTACCCGGAGAATCAATGCCAACTCTATGCTAATCGTGAGTTTTCATGGAGTGGGCTATCTGAAATCCGATCTCTGATATCTGTCATCTGAAGTTCCCCAAGCCCCCCAAACTCCTCAAGCCTGCTCTAAAACTCTTTCACCAGGCGATCGCTACTCGCTCTTCCGAATGGGAGGATCGATAATTCCGACGATAATAATGGCTAGTTGGGCGAAAATCCAGATGAAATTGCCCCATCGGGTGTAAGGGGTGCGCGTCTCGCGTCGGTAAATGGTGTCTGCATGGACTTCGTAGGTATTGATACCCGAAATCCATTGCGTTCTACCGTGGGGATCGACAATCGCCGAATATCCGGTATTGGTGGCGCGAACGGCCCAGCGATCGGTTTCGATCGCCCGCATTACATCCTGGGCGTGGTGTTGGGCGGGCATTGATTCGGCGTAGTGAGCGTTATTGGCAGCACTGAGGATAAATTCACCCCCGGCTGCGGCTTGGCGTTGGAAGGTTTGGGGAAATGCCGACTCGTAACAAATGGCGGCGATCGCCCGTCCGAAGGGAGTCTCGAAAATTTGGTCGGGTTTTCCGGCAACTAAACGAGCGTCGAGGGGGGAAAGGCGACCGATAATTTTGCCCAACGCCTCTTCAAAGGGGATGTATTCCCCCAAGGGTACGAGTTTGATTTTGTCGTAGCGACTGAGGGTGTCGCCATTGCCACCCACGGAAAATAAGCTATTGGTCAAATCGCCGTCTTGCTCTCCAAACCCCCCCACCCAAATCGGCACGCCGCGCTCCAAAATCGCTTGGTAGAGATGATTTGCTGGAGTATCGCGACCCAACCCATCGACTTGCGCCCAAAGGACTGGTAGCGCGGTTTCTGGGGTGAGAATGACTTCAACGCCTTCATCGGCAAGGGTTTGATAGCCGCGAACGTACCCTTCGAGCGCTCGGCGAATACCGCCGGGATAGAGTTTGATTTCGTTGGGAATGTTGCCTTGAATGATGCCGACATTGAGGGCCGTTTCCGGAGAAGATGCTAAGGGGCGATCGAACAGCCAGAAGCCCAGTCCGTGACAACCCACCAGCAAGACGGCTGCCATGGCTAAATATCTAGAGGCACTGTTTTTTGGGGAATCCGACCCACGCCCGGCCAGCCAAGCTTCCCCCAAACAGCCATTCACCGCCACGATCGCCGCCGCCACGGTAATCGGTCCGGAGAGTTGCCCCAGATGTAGAATAATTAAGTTATGGGGACTTTGGGTGAGTCCGAGCCAGGGCCACCACAGGGGAGTGGCGCTCCAGAGATGTTCGAGAACGCACCACAGCGCCGTCCCCAGTAAAATGCGAGAAATCGGTTTTTGCGTCTTGGTATGCAGCCAACTCATACACAATCCCCACACCAACACGAGTAGCGTCCCGGTGAGGGTAATAAAAATCCAGCAAAAAAGGGCGATCGCCAAACTCGCCAGCCACGGAACTCCCATCCAGGTCATCGGATGGACTCCGGTAATCCAAAATAGGGCGAGGGCGTAGTAGCCGATACCCCACGCGAAAGATATTCTCAACGTGGAAGCCACAGAGCGCGGTTGACCCAGCAACACCCACAACGGTACGATCGCCACCCATGCCAGAACCCACAGTCCGAACGGCGCAACCGTCAATCCCATCAGCGCGCCACCGAAAACAGCCAAGGCGATCGGGGAGAGGAGGATAGAGGCACGGGTCGAAGTAGGCATCGGTAGGTAGCTCGTGAGGGTGGGGGGCGGGACAAATGACGAACGAGAAAGAATGAATGTGGCGGAAAACGGCTCTGGGTCATTCGTTCCTCAGATTGGCTCGTCTATCTCAACAGTTGGCTGTCGATCGATCGGGTATAAGCTCGCAGGTATTCAAAAGAGTTGTTGGGAAATAAGGGCGATCGCGCTCGATCGGAAACAGGGAATAGGGAACAGAAAGAAATTTGGGAAAGTTTGCTATTTTTGACAATATTTAATTTAAGTACACGTTTAAATAAACGGCAGCTTATCCAAATCGATCGCTTGACGCGATTCGATTGAGTTCGGGCAAACTCATTGAGAAGAGACAACATTAACTGTAACGGTTTGAGTCTTGCATACACATTTTATATACATATAGAAAATACGCATTAAGAGTTCATCCAAAATTTGAAGTGTCGGATACAGTATCAGTATAGAATTTGATTTTTTGCGGGAATCGTGGCTTTTCTTTCTGCTGACCTGCCAACTCTTGAAGATATTCTCGACCTTTGCGTGCCGGCGGTGGCTCCGAATACTCCAATTCTGGAAGTATTGAGCCAGATGTCCGGGGTATCCATACCAGGAACGAGCCAAGGTGCGACCCCAACACCTGCGCAAGATGAAACGCCATCCGATCGCCCGAAAAGTTATACCTCGATCGCCCAAGGAACGAGATTGCTGGGTATCTTCACGGAGCGAGATGTCGTTCGGCTGATGGCTCAGGAGGCGAATTTTGCCAAAATGACCGTCGCGCAGGGAATGACTGAGAAACCCCCGACCCTCAAAACCAGCGAATATCGAGATTTATTTTCGGTATTATCGATATTCCGAAAACACCGCATTCGCTACCTTCCCATTCTCGACGATCGAGAACAACTTATCGGAGTCGTGTCTCAAAATCAGCTCCACGATGCACTTCACCACTGGAATTTTCTGAGGATGTATTCTGTTGCCGAGGCGATGAGCGATCGGGTAGTGCGGGCATTTTCGACAACTCCGGTGCGAGAATTAGCCCGACAAATGTACGATTCTCGGGTCAGTTGTATTGTCATTACCGAAGAAGAACGCCCGGTTGGCATCGTCACCGAGCGAGATCTCGTCCGCTATCAATTACTGGATTTAGAACTCGATCGTCTCCAAGCCGCAGATGTGATGAGTGCTCCCCTGCATTGCCTCCACGTTGGCGACAATCTGTGGGTGGCTCGGCAACAAATGCAACGCGATCGGGTGCGACGCTCGATCGTCATTGGAGATCGAGGAGAATTACGGGGCATTCTCACCCAATCGAGCGTGTTGGGACAGCTCGAACCGGGGCAATTGTATCAGACGATCGAAACTCTCGAAGAACAAGTCAAACAGCTCGAAGAAGAACGAATTCAAGTTCTCCAACGCCGCAACGCCGAACTCAAGCAAGCCAACGAACGACTGCAAGCGCAAATCGCAGAACGCCAGCAAGCAGCCGAGGCTTTGTATCAGAGCGAAGAAAAGTTTCGCCAATTGGCCGAACATATCCGCGATGTCTTTTGGATATCCGATCCGGCCAGCCATCGACTCCTCTACGTCAGTCCGGCTTACGAACAAGTGTGGGGTCGATCGAGTCAGGCTCTAGAAGGTAAGCTGAGCAATCTCATCGAAACCATCGACCCCGAATATCGAGATGCCGTTTGCCAAACCTTTGAAAAACTGCGCCAAGGAGAAAGTACCGACATCGAGTACCGCATCCTCCGGCCCGATGGCGAACTGCGCTGGATTCACGATCGCGGTTTTCCCATTCGCGATGAGTCGGGACGGGTTTATCGTCTGGTCAGTCTTTCTGAAGATATTACCGATCGCAAACAGTCGGAACTGACGCTGCACGATCTCGCGCAAGAACTCGAGCACCGAGTCGAAGAACGAACCACGCAACTGCGGCAAACCAACCGACAACTCGAATACGAAGTGCGAGAACGCCAGCAAATTGAAGTCTCCCTGCGTTTTTTTGAAGAGCGCTTCCGCAGGATTTTCGAGCAAGCGGCTGTCGGGATGAGTATCGGCAGTGCGGATGGTCGGTTCATTCAAATCAACCAAAAAACTTGCGATATTCTCGGCTATACAGAAGACGAACTGAGGATGAAAACGCGACTCGACACGATCGACCCCCACGATCGCCAGGTCTATCTCAACTCGATCGAAGCGCTTTTTCAGGGAGACATCGATACGTTTTCCATCGAATTGCGGTTGATTCACCAACAAGGTCATACCGTTTGGGTGCATACGACGGTTTCCATTCTCAGTACCCAGGAAGGTCATCCCCGCTACGATGTCGCGATTTTTGAAGATATCAGCGATCGCAAGCGCATGGAAGAAGACCTGCGCACCAGCCAACAGAAATACCAAACGCTCTTCGAGACCTTACCCATTGGCGTGGGGATGACCGATGAATCGGGCAAATTTATCGAAGCGAATGCAGCTCTAGAAAAGCTTTTAGGCGTTGCCATCGATGGCGGATCTTACAGTTGCGATCGTCCCCCCTGGCAACCGATTCGCGCCGATGGAACCCCCATCCCATCCCAAGAACTCGCGAGCGTCACCGCATTAACCGACAACAGAATCGTCAAAGATCGCGAAGAGGGTATCGCCAACGATAAGGGAGAGATGACTTGGCTGAGCGTGACGGCAGCTCCCATTCCCCTAAGACGGTACGGTGTGGCGATCGCCTATCTCGATATTACCGAGCGCAAACAAACCGAGCGGATGAAAGATGAATTTATTGCGATTGCCAGCCACGAACTGCGCACGCCTTTGACTTCTCTCAATGCTTCTTTGATTTTGTTGAGCACGGGAAAGTTAGGAGATTTGGGCGATCGAGGCAAACAACTTCTCGAATTTGCCCAACTCGATACCCAACGTTTAGTGGAGTTGGTGAACGATTTGCTCAACCTCCAGCGTTTGAGATTCGACGCGCAGACGTTAAATTTTCAACCCTGTCCGATCGAACGACCGATGCAGCAAGCCGCCAGCGCGATCGAACTCCTGGCCAAAGAAGCTGGCATCTCTCTCTCCATTCATTCGATTCCGGCAACCGCCTCGATCGATTGCGATAGCATCGTTCGGGTTTTGACGAATTTATTGGTCAATGCCATTAAATTTTCCCCCCGAGGAGAAACGGTGTGGCTAAATGTCGATCGGCAAGAGGACCAACTCTGTTTGAGCGTGACCGATCGCGGACGAGGCATTCCTGCTGACAAATTAGATGCGATCTTCGAGCCATTTTCCCAAGTGGACAACTCCCAAACTCGCGCTAATGACGGTACGGGTTTGGGTTTGGCTATCTGTCGCAGCATTATCAATCGCCATGGCGGACGGATTTGGGTCGAAAGCCATCCCGGAGAAGGAAGTACGTTTTACTTCACCGTCACGGTACATCCCGAAGAGAATCCCGTCGATTTGAGGACGTAAAATCGATCGGATTTAGATTGGAAAATCAGTGAAAACTTTCCGGATGGGTGTTGTTTGGAAGCGGAGAAAGAAATGGTAGATGCACCCTGATTCATATCTTTCCCAGCTCTTCGGGGCTGGATTTTTTTTGTTTGAAAATTGAAAAACTCTCCGGATGAGTGTTGTTTGGAAGCGGAAAAAGAAATGGTAGATGCACCCTGATTCATTATTTCCCAGCTCTTCGGGGCTGGATTTTTTTTATCTGAAAATCGAAAAACTCTCCGGATGGGTGTTGTTTGGAAGCGGAGAAAGAAATGGTAGATGCACCCTGATTCATATCTTTCCCAGCTCTTCGGGGCTGGATTTTTTTTATCTAAAAATTGAAAAACTCTCTGGATGAGTCTTTTATTGCAGACTATTTTTTGGAGTTTTTTAGTCAGTCGTCTGTAATTTGGCTGTATTGACAGCTGGAATATCCCAGGCTTCGGCAATGTAACCATCAACAATTCGCCACACGACCACTGCATCAAGCTCGATTGTTGACTCTTCCAATATCATCCGATCTCGAACGTGAGTAACAACTAGCTCATCTCCGATAGGGGCAATAGAAATTGGCTCCACACTAAAACTGCCGTTTGTTATCTTCGCCAGTTTCTCAAAGAAGACTTGTAGTCCTTCTAAACCAAAGTAGTCCCCTTGAACATCTGGCAGCTTTGGATTGAAAAAATGCCAGATGAAATTTTCTGAAAATAATTCGGTGGCTTCTGTTAGGTTGCCAATATCTAATTGACTCAAAATAGCAACATTTGGGTGTTGTTCGTTCATGAATTCACTTTGTTAGCGGTTTTTCAACGTACTGTATCGATCGCCCAACTATAGGAGAATCCGCTCTCCTGGCTCGCATCCACCGGAATCTAAAAAACAGACTCTTGTCAGACCCCCCATTAACGTTAAGCTATGTAAAGCACCGATCGCCTTCTCTCCCACCCATGAACCTGACTCCACAAATCCTCGATCGCACCCCCGGAAATCCCCTCGAAAACCTGCGTCGCGCCGATAAACTGTGGCAAGCCCTCAAAGCTAATAGCGCCCCGGTTCCTAATGTCATCCAGACTAGCGGTACTACTCTGGGCGAGACAGATTGGGATGTCATTATCTGTGGGGGAACCCTCGGGATTATTATCGGTGCGGCATTGCAAGTGCGGGGTTGGCGAACGTTGCTTCTCGAACGAGGGATTTTGCGCGGCAGAGAACAAGAATGGAATATCTCCCGTCGGGAACTCGATGTCTTGCTGGAGTTAGAGTTGCTCAGCGAAGCCCAACTTCAAGAGGCGATCGTCACTGAGTATAACCCCGCTCGCGTCAGTTTTTTCGAGGGACCGGAAATTTGGGTGCGCGATATTCTTAACATTGGCGTGAGTCCGGTGAAGCTGCTCGAAATGCTCAAGCAAAAATTTATTGCTGCTGGGGGCAAACTTCTAGAGGGTACGGCATTTGCCGGGGCAGTGGTTCATCCCGATGGAGTCTGCGTCAAAACAAGTTCTCAGGCAAGTTCCGGGGAAACGGGAGAGAACACCTTTACGGGGCGGCTGTTGCTCGATGCCATGGGTCATTTTTCCCCGATTGTCCGCCAAGCCCGAGGGGGCAGCAAACCCGATGCCATTTGTATGGTGGCGGGGAGTTGCGCCACGGGATACGAGAAAAACGACACGGGGGATTTGTTCGTCTCGTTCACCCCCATCCAGCATCAATGCCAGTATTTTTGGGAAGCTTTCCCCGCCCAAGACGGACGCACGACCTATTTATTTACCTATCTCGATGCCCATCCCGATCGCTTCAGTTTAGAATTTTTCTTTGAGGAATACTTACGCCTGCTGCCGGAATATCAGAACGCAGACATCGCGCAACTCGACTTCAAACGGGCGCTCTTTGGGTTCTTTCCCTCTTACCGCAACAGCCCCCTACGGTCTCCGTGGAATCGCATCCTTCCGGTGGGCGATAGCAGCAGCAGCCAGTCTCCCCTCAGTTTTGGCGGGTTCGGGGCGATGCTGCGCCACCTGAAACGGTTGAATGATGGAATTGGGGATGCCTTGCACTGCGATTTACTCGAACGCGATGCCCTAGCTCTCCTGCAACCCTATCAGCCCAATTTATCGGTCACCTGGTTGTTCCAGCAAACCATGAGCGTGGGAATCAATCAAAAACTGCCTCCCAATGCCATCAACGACTTACTTTCGGCGGTATTCGAGGCGATGGCGAAGTTGGGCGATCCGGTGTTGCGTCCGTTTTTGCAAGATGTGGTACAGTTCGGCAGCCTTTCCCAGGCACTGTTCAAAACCTCGATCGATAGTCCCTTGGTGGTGACGAAAGTGATTCCTCAAGTGGGTTTGCCGCCTTTAATTAACTGGATGCGTCACTATCTCGGATTGGGGGCGTACAGCGCGCTTTTGCCTTTAGGAGAAGCGATCGCCTCGACTCGAACCCAACTGCCCCAAACTCGACAATCCTATTATCTCGATCGCTGGATTCAGGCCTGGAAATACGGTTCCGGGGGCGATTATCACGAGAGTTAACGTCAGGCGATCGAGAAGACAGTTTCCGGTGAAGGTGAGGAATGGGGAACAGTTTCGAGCGGAGTTCTCGCTTTCAAAGAAAATTGGGAGTCTGTGGCACGAGAATCACTTGAAGTTCAAACTTTTCGGACTTCAAAAAAACTGATAGCTGAACGCTTAGCTTACCAAAACTTTAAATGACTCGAACCGGAATTAACCCCAGCACTGGTGTAGCTGCTGAAAGATAGTCATATTTGTATCCCTTCGCACCTCCCATGAAAAATACGATCGAACCCAAGTTTGATTCAAAGTTCCAAGTCACCAGTTACTTCCATACTTTGACGGGATTACTGCGCGATCGCCACGGATTCATGGCAGAAATTAGTAAAGAAATTGCGCTGAAACATAAAATTGTGGCTCTGTTGTGTTACAGCTCAATTTTCTTTGCCGTTTACGGCTTGATTATCGGCTCGTTTCATAGCTGGATGCAGTCTTTGTCGTCTGCGATTAAGCTACCCTCTTTGTATTTAATTACGTTGTCAATTTGTTTGCCAACGCTGTATTTTTTTAATATTCTTTTTGGTTCTCGTAAAAGCTTCACTCAGCACTTCGCGATCGTCTTAGCAGCGGTTTCTTCCATTAGCGTTCTTCTCTTTAGCTTTGCCCCCATTACGCTCTTTTTCTTAGTTACCACACCAAACTATCAATTTTTTAAACTTCTCAATGTGGGTATTTTGGCTTTAACGGGATTAGTTGGAGTGAAATTTCTCTATCAAGGAATGCAGCTGATGTCGGAAACGGAAGATAATGATGAAGGCAAAGAAAATCGCGAAAAACTGCTCAAAAGTTGGCTCTTTTTATATGCTTTTGTGGGTAGTCAGTTAGGTTGGACGCTGCGACCTTTTTTTGGAACCCCTGGAGCTGAGTTTCAGCTATTCCGGGAAATGGGAGGAAATTTTTATCTAGATGTTGTCAACTCAATTTTAAGTATTTTGGGATTGAAGTGATTGTTCCCGCAAAATCTTGAAAAATTTATAAAATTAAGAGCGATCGCCACTTATGTATGATTACATGAGTATCGGTCGCTCTTTCGATCGAATGTGATTTAACGCAAAAAACGCATTCTTAATTTCGTTCCCATACCGCCGAAATGCGATCGACAACTTTTACTCGTCCGCGACGGACTGCCATCAACAAGCGATTTGTGGCAAGTCGTTCTTCTTCACTGAGAGATTCATCTAAGGTTGCTGCCATCAGTCCGTAGCGATCGGCAATGGTTAAGCATTTAGTTCGAGCGACGGAAACTAGCATCTCTGGAATGGCATCGGGGAGAAGTTGAACGAGTGGCATAGACTAAGGTAGAAAAGTACGAACGTCAAAATTACAAACATAAAATTAATATCCCCGGTTTCAATTCAGTTTGGGGTGACGTACTACAGTCTGTGAGGGTTAAACCCATCACCTAAGAAATGGGGTCGAGAAGCTGCAAACGTCATGACGAGGTTCTCGTTCCCCACTCAAAACATCCGATGGCTAAGTATTAGCGTACTTTTTGGGTTAACGTACTTTGCCAAAGCGGCGATCGCGCTTTTGATAATCCGATAGCGCTCGATGGAACTCCGCGCGATCGAACTCCGGCCACAGGGTATCAGTCACGTAGAGTTCCGCATACGCCATCTGCCAAAGCAAGAAATTGCTAATGCGCATTTCCCCGCTCGTGCGAATGAGCAAATCCGGATCGCCGACGCTCGACGTATAAAGGTGGCGCTCGAATAACTCGGAATCGATTTGCTCGGGTTGAATTTTGCCCTGTTGCACCTGAGCGGCAATCGAGCGACAGGCCGCTAAAATTTCCTGCCGTCCTCCGTAGTTCGTCGCCACTGTAAACTGAATCCCAGAGTTGCTTCTGGTCATTTCCGTTGCGTTTTCAATCTGAGCTTGTAGCGATGTGGGCAACTTCTCCAAGTTCCCTACAAACTCGATGCGGACATTTTCAGCCATCATGTCCTGTAACTGCTGTTGCAATACCCGCTCGAACAGCGCCATTAAAAAATCGACTTCCTCTAAGGGTCTACCCCAATTTTCTGTCGAAAAAGCGTAAGCCGTCAGCGCTCGCACGCCCCAATCGTCGCAGCAGCGGAGCAAATTTTTCAGCGCGTCCACGCCTCGCTGGTGTCCCATAATTCGGGGCAATCCCCGACATTTGGCCCAACGACCGTTACCATCCATAATCACCGCCACGTGGCGGGGGAGTCGCTCGCGGTCTAAATCTGCGGGTAGCTCTTGCAATACAGTAGAATTTACAGTCATTTTTTGTTACTAGAAGCCGAAGAAGTCAAACGAAGCAAGCGGGCGATCGCCGCACCACCGTGAGAACCGATCCGCCGACCCAAGCTGCGTAAATTGGGAGCAACGACTTCGCGATCGACTGAACTCGAGAGTCGCATTTCTAAAAGTTCCTTCAGTTTACTGCCAGTCAAGGGACGATTGAGGGTTCCCCGTTCGGCCAGGGAAATCGAACCCGTTTCTTCTGACACCACAACACAGATACAATTTTCCACACGCTCCGTAATTCCCATCGCCGCTCGGTGGCGCGTTCCCAGTTGCCGAGAAGCCATGCGTTCGGAGAGGGGAAGAATGACCCCCGCCGAGATAATGCGAGATGCTCGAATCCAAACTGCTCCATCGTGCAGTAGGGTGCTCGTTTGAAAAATCGTCTGCAACAGTTCCTTCGATATTTCTGCATTGAGTCTAACACCGGGAACTGAAAAATCTCGCTCGTCAATCGGTTCGTTGGTTTCGAGAATCAACAGCGCGCCGATCCGATTTTGAGATAACTGTTTGATGGCTTCGACAATCTCATCGGTAATGCTGTTGGGATTAGCCGGTTGAATGCGAGAGGACTGAAACAGAGCGGCAATCTCTCCGCGACCCAACTGCTCTAAAAATCGTCTTACCTCGGATTGTAAATTGATCGCCATGGCGATCGCGCAGCCGACGGTGATTTTATCGAGCACGAACCCGAGAACTTTCAGCCCCAGGTTTTGAGCGATCGTCACGGCGACCATCAAAATAATAAAGCCTTGCACCATCCATAGCGTCCGACGTTCTCCAATAACGACGAGCACCATATAAGTCAGGGCTAGCACTAATCCTAATTCGATCGCCAATCCCAAATTTTGCACGACTTGAAGTAACCTGGTTTGAATCCAGCTTGGGTCTGTTAACCATTGCTTTGGCAGAACTCCCATGAGAATCTGGATTGTGGTTCCGTACAACTTGAACTCGATGCGATCGCGACTCGCGCTCGATCGGTCGATCGTCTCCTCGAGTGCAAATTGGTGCGTACCACTCTACAATACCTGGGATTTAGGCAAAATCGCCCGCGATCGAGACTGACCGTTCCCACACTCCGAGCTGACGGACAACCCCAGGCGACGATCGCGCGGCACTGAGGTTTCCCAAATCCAACTTTTTTGAGAGTTTACGAACGATCGCTCCTGAGTCGATCGGGTAAACAGTCTTGACGAATTAAATCTTGATAGGTTTCTCGCTGGAGAATAATGTTAGCTTCTCCATCTTTGACCGCAATGGCCGCTGGACGAGGCAACCGATTGTAGTTCGACGACATACTGTAGTTGTACGCTCCCGTCCCCATCACCACTAACACATCTCCCGGTTCGGTTTTGGGGAGTTGAGCTTCTTGAATCACCACATCTCCCGATTCGCAGTGTTTCCCGGCAACGGTCACCGTTTCCGTTAGCGGTGCGCTCATCCGATTGGCGATCGCCGCGCGGTAGAGAGATTGATAGGTAATCGGACGGGGATTGTCGGACATGCCGCCATCGACGGTGACATAGGTGCGCATCCCCGGAATGGTTTTGCTCGACCCCACCGTATAAGCCGTCACGCAGGCCGAACCGATCAGCGATCGTCCCGGTTCGCAAATCAGCCGGGGGAGGGGAACTCCAGCCTCTTCGCACGCCGTCGCGATCGACTCGCTCACCACCCGCACCCAATCATCGATGCTGGGGGGATCGTCATCTTCGGTGTAGCGAATTCCCAACCCGCCACCGACGTTTAACTCCCGAATTGGCAGGTTGTAGCGCTCGGCCAGTTGCAGCCAAGAGACCATCACTCCGGGTAAATCTCGGTGGGGTTGCAGCTCGAAAATCTGAGAGCCGATGTGAGCGTGCAGACCGATGCAATCTAAATTAGTTTGTCCTTGGAGAAACTCGAAGACGCGCTCCATCGAATCGGGATCGAAGCCAAATTTACTATCGATATGACCCGTTTTAATATATTCGTGGGTGTGGCATTCAATACCAGGGGTAAACCGGAGCATGATGCGAGTGGGTCGTTCGGCATCTCGCGTCAAATCCACCAGGGTTTCGAGTTCGAGCCAATTATCGGCAACGATCGTACATCCAGCAGCAATGGCTTGCGCCAGTTCCGATCGCGACTTATTATTACCGTGAAAATAGATCGTCGAGGCATCCATTCCCGCTTGCACGGCCGTATACAATTCGCCGCCGCTTACCACGTCGATGCCGAGTCCTTCACTGGCAACGATCGCGCAGATAGATAGGCAATTCCAAGCTTTTGAGGCGTAAATTGCCAGAGCCTCTCCTTTATAGTAGCGATCGAATGCCTCTCGATATTGACGGCAGGCCGTTCGCAGGGTGTCCTCGTCAAGCACGTAGAGAGGAGAACCAAATCGCTCGACGAGAGTCGCCACGTCGCAACCGCCGATTTCTAAGCCATCTCGATCGTTAATGCGAGCAGTTAGTGGTAAGAGTTGTTGGTTGGGGGACAGAGATTCGTCAGTCGAATCGGAAGGTAAATATTGCTTGGCCGTTGTCGGCACTCGAGCCGGTACTTCTAGTGAGGGAGTCGATACCATGATTGTCGTAATGGGAGGGATGTCTGAACGCCAACCCTTAGTGTACCAAGTCATCTGGGCTTACTGTTAGGAATGGGGTGTGGGGAATAGGGTGTAGGGTGTGGTAACAAGAGAATTGGGAGAAACGGGAGAGAAGATGACGCGGAGACGCGGGGACGCGGGGACGCGGGGACGCGGAGAGGGGAAATGGGGGAAACGGGAGAAATGGGGGAAACGGGAGAATATTTAGCTCCTCAAGCCCCCCAAAGCCCCCAAAGCCCTCGAAGCTCCCCAAGCTCCCCAAGCTCCCCAAGCCTCCCTTGCCTCCCTTGCCCCCCAAGCCTCCCGACGCTTGCTCGAACGCTGATAGAACCTAGCCAGACAGTGACTTCGATCGCCATTCAACCTCTCACATCCGATTTACTACCTGCCGTTGTCGAACTCGACAAGCTGTGTTTTGGGGGACTGTGGACGTTGGAAGGGTATCGGCGAGAACTCGAAAGTCCCAATAGCGATCTGCTCGTTGCCTCTCTCAAAGAAAATAGGGGAGATAATGGGGAAGTCGAAAGCGAGCCTTTCCTTATCGGTTTGGGATGCGTTTGGGCGATCGTGGATGAGGCTCACATCACCCTGCTAGCGGTTCGTCCCGAGTATCGAAAACGGGGATTGGGAGGTCTTCTCTTCTTAACCCTATTGGAGTCTGCGCGGCAACGAGGACTCCAACGATCGACTTTAGAAGTTCGCGCGTCCAATCGAGCGGCATTATCCCTTTACCGCAAATATGGCTTCTCGGAAGCCGGACGGCGACGAGGTTACTACGCCGATACCGGTGAAGATGCTTTGATTTTATGGAGGGGGGGATTGCAACACCCCGAATTTGCCAGGAAGTTACAAACTTGGACGCAGGAAATTCACGATCGAACTGATTTGAACGATTGGTATCGATCGAGTCAAAATTAATACCTTCTATCTCCTTAAAATAGGTAAATCGGGGTCAATTTAGATAAATAAAGCCAAAATCGGCGCAATCGTAACGCGCATTAGAAGTTTTATTTTTTGAGGCACATCCAATGCCTCGGCGATCGCTCTGAAAAATACCCAATTTTTGGCCTAATTATTCTCGCAGGTGTAATGGCCGATACAGCAATCCGACCGATCCGATGGAGTTCGGTTGGGGGCGAAAACCCGATAGCACGAACCCCGCGAGGTTTGCTATGCTAAGTTCAATTGATGGGTAGGTAGCAGGTCGTTAGCTCCGTCTTCAAAACAGTTCGGTAATGGAAACGCACCATGTTTGAACGCTTTACAGAAAAAGCCATTAAAGTGATTATGCTCGCCCAGGAGGAAGCTCGCCGCCTGGGACATAATTTCGTCGGCACCGAACAAATCCTCTTGGGTTTGATTGGTGAAGGCACCGGGGTCGCAGCGAAAGTCCTCAAGTCGATGGGAGTAAATCTCAAAGACGCTCGGATCGAAGTTGAAAAAATTATCGGTCGAGGTTCGGGATTCGTCGCCGTTGAAATTCCGTTTACGCCCAGAGCCAAGCGCGTTTTAGAGTTATCCCTCGAAGAAGCGCGCCAACTCGGACACAATTATATCGGAACGGAGCACTTATTGCTCGGTTTAATTCGCGAAGGTGAAGGCGTTGCCGCTCGGGTCCTCGAAAACCTGGGTGTGGATCTGTCTAAAGTTCGCACTCAAGTCATTCGGATGCTCGGCGAAACCACCGAAGTTCCCGCAGGCGGTGGCGGCGGTCGCACCAAAACCCCGACCCTCGACGAGTTTGGTGCTAACCTGACGCAAATGGCTTCCGAAGGCAAGCTCGATCCCGTGGTCGGTCGCCAGAAAGAAATCGAACGGGTGATTCAAATTCTCGGTCGCCGCACCAAGAACAACCCCGTGTTGATCGGAGAACCCGGTGTGGGTAAAACGGCGATCGCCGAAGGTTTGGCCCAGCGGATCGCCAATAACGACATACCCGATATCTTAGAAGACAAACGGGTTGTCACCCTCGATATTGGCTTGCTCGTTGCCGGAACCAAGTACCGAGGTGAATTTGAAGAGCGCCTCAAGAAAATTATGGATGAAATTCGCTCTTGCCAGAACGTGATTCTGGTGATTGACGAAGTTCATACCCTAATCGGTGCGGGTGCGGCCGAAGGTGCCATCGACGCGGCGAATATCCTCAAACCCGCTTTAGCTCGCGGCGAACTCCAGTGCATCGGGGCCACCACCCTCGATGAGTACCGCAAGCATATCGAACGAGATGCAGCTCTCGAACGACGCTTCCAGCCCGTGATGGTGGGGGAACCGAGCGTCGAGGAAACCATCGAAATCCTCTTCGGTTTGCGGGAGCGCTACGAGCAGCACCACAAGTTGAAAATTTTGGACGAGTCCCTCGAAGCGGCCGCCAAACTCTCCGATCGCTATATCAGCGATCGCTACCTCCCCGACAAGGCGATCGACTTAATCGACGAAGCCGGTTCGCGGGTGCGGTTGATCAACTCCCAGTTGCCCCCGGCAGCCAAAGAGTTGGATAAGGAATTGCGCCAAGTCCTCAAAGAAAAAGATGAGGCCGTGCGTTCCCAAGACTTCGATCGAGCTGGAGAACTGCGCGATCGGGAAATGGAAATCAAAACCGAAATCCGGTCGATCGCCAGCACCAAGAAAGCTGAATCCACCGACGAGGCCAACGATGGGCCTAACGTGACGGAGGAGGACATCGCCCACATCGTGGCAAGCTGGACGGGAGTTCCGGTGAACAAGCTCACGGAATCCGAATCCGAGAAGCTGCTGCACATGGAAGATACCCTCCACCAGCGCCTCATCGGACAAGAAGAAGCAGTCAAAGCGGTTTCCCGTGCCATTCGCCGCGCTCGCGTCGGTCTCAAGAGTCCGAATCGCCCGATCGCCAGCTTCATCTTCTCGGGTCCCACGGGGGTCGGTAAAACCGAACTCACCAAGGCCCTAGCCGGCTACTTCTTCGGCTCTGAAGACGCGATGATTCGCTTGGATATGTCCGAGTACATGGAGCGTCACACCGTCTCCAAACTCATCGGTTCGCCGCCGGGATACGTCGGCTACAACGAAGGCGGTCAGCTCACCGAAGCCGTACGCCGTCGTCCTTACACCGTGGTGCTGTTCGACGAAATCGAAAAAGCCCACCCCGACGTGTTCAACATGCTGCTGCAAATCTTGGAAGACGGTCGCCTGACCGATGCCAAGGGACGCACGGTAGACTTCAAGAACACTTTGCTGATTATGACCTCCAACATCGGCTCGAAAGTGATCGAGAAAGGTGGTGGCGGTCTGGGCTTCGAGTTCTCCGTCGAAGACGAAGCCGAAGCGCAATACAACCGGATTCGCAACTTGGTCAACGAAGAACTCAAGCAGTACTTCCGTCCCGAGTTCCTCAACCGCTTGGATGAGATCATCGTCTTCCGCCAGTTGGTGGTCGAAGAAATCAAGGAAATCTCCGAAATCCTGCTCAAGGAAGTGTTCGGTCGTCTGACGGAACAGGGGATTACCTTAGAAGTGACCGATCGCTTCAAGGATTTGTTGGTCAAAGAAGGCTACAATCCCAGCTACGGCGCGCGTCCGCTCCGTCGAGCCATCATGCGCTTGCTCGAGGATAGCTTGGCCGAGGAAATCCTTTCCGGTCGCATCCAAGAAGGCGATACCGCTGTCGTGGATGTGGACGACGATGGCAAGGTGAACGTGCTGTCCTCCCAAGAACGGGAACTGCTGCCTCAAGGGGCTGAGTAAGCCGAACCAACGGTAGAAATGAGGGGCGATCGCATCTCGACCCCTCTAGACCGCGAAAACTCAAACGAAAACCCAGTCGATCGCTCGTTCGGCTGGGTTTTCAGCGATCGGGCGCAATTTCTCCTCAACCGTTCCCCTCGACGGGGAAAAACTCGCAAACCGCTCGAGCGATCGCCTCCGAACCATCTTTAGGTAGGATATCTGTACGGCGCGGCGGTTGCAACGGTTGGTGCAGAAATTCCCAGCGACTCTCAAAAAACTCCTCGGTGGAAATAATTTGGTGCGTACCGTAGTTTTGCAATCCATCAAGTAATACCTGCGATTCGGCAAAACCTTCCCGACGCAGAGAGACCAAAGGGGTATCCAAGCGCAGGGCTTCGGCAAAGGTACTGTAGCCCGGTTTAGAGACGACCCGACCGCAAATCGGCATAAAATCCACCGGACGGAGGAACGAATCGCGCACGACCCTTAAATTGGGTAAATCCGGTGCTTGGCGATCGAAGGTAATAAATCGCCAGTCGGGAAAATATTGGAGATTTTCGTAGGGAATTTTTTGCAACCCCAACCCCCCAAAACTTAGTAGAATTGTTTTTTCGCCAGGTGTGGAAATCTCAAACTTCGTTCTTAATTGACCGGCTTCGTGACGCGGCGTTCCCCCAGTTAAACCCACCTCGGTAATATTCGGAAATGCCGCCATCGGTTCGTGTAGGGGTAGGCGAAAGAGGCGATCGCATTGCGAAAAACACTCGCTAATCCAATCGGCAACTTCAAAAAATCTTTCCCCCCAATCGCGGTAAATAAAGTCCCAACCAAAGTTACTCAACATCCAACAAGGAATGCCTGCTGCTTTGGCGATCGGAGCTGCTAAGGGAGGAATATCTGCTAACACTAACCCCACTTGATTGAGGCGAATAAAATCAACCTCACCCGCGACGATCGCATTTTGAGAAGTGCGAATCTCGTCAAGCTTTTCTAAGGTGGCATCGCGATCCATCGTCAAGCTATCAGACTGTACCACCCCCACATCAAAGGCACGGGGTCGATAGATAAAATCCCCTAAAATATACGATTCCAACAACCAGCGCGGTGCGGTCGTCACCATCACTAACAGGATATCGGGACGGTGCTGCTGAATTTGAGCTGCCACCGAAGCCGCCCTGACAGCGTGACCGAAGCCATGATTGGTAATGGCGATATAAATGACAGGTCGTGACATGCAAAAAGTTCCTCGTCAATTTAATTTTGGGGTATTATTTAAGCTAAAATTCACCTAAAGTTTCCCCGGAAGACGATCGACAATCGGTGTAGTACCATAAGAGGACTTGCAAGCCAGAAATGTCGATTCACTCGCGAAACTATTTGTCACCGGATACAGTCTTGGGATAAGTAGCACGGAACCTCGCGTTAGTATTGATTTCGATCTGCTTATATGAGTATCCTAAAAGCCAAATTTCTGTCAAATTTAACGTTTAAATCGGGCAAGTCGTCACGCGGTTGTATCCCAAGCAATAACACAACCCGTTTATTGGGTATAGTCAAGTTCAACTTCCATCAAGGAGTACTATGAAATCATTCATTCAATGGGGCGCGACATTGAGTTTGCTCGGTAGCACCCTCTGGGGATCGCTGCTCGGGGTTTCCATGCCCGCCTGGGCCCTCGACGAGCAAGATATCGTGGAAAAATTGCAAGCCGTTCCCGTGTTTGCAATCACCGATGCCGAGGGTTCTCCCTTAATCGCTTCCATCCCCCAAAGTGAAGATTCCCAAGACACCGTACCCGTTTCTGGAGTCTTCATCAATCGATCGGATGCGGAAG
Source organism: Cyanobacteriota bacterium (assembly GCA_034189805.1). GTDB lineage: Bacteria > Cyanobacteriota > Cyanobacteriia > Cyanobacteriales > Geitlerinemataceae > Zarconia. The sequence continues at coordinate 57,462 of JAXHUC010000006.1, read as the reverse complement.
CGTTTGTCGAACGGCTCAGATCTCAAGATCCCGATATTGCCAACCAAATCCGGGTGACCACCATCTCGATGGCGGAAGTCTATCAGTTGGATCGGGAAAACGAAGACGCTCCCGAAGGTCTGCAATTTGCCTACGTTCCCAATCGGACTCAGGTCGATGAAGCCATCGGACTTCTAGCAAACCAAGGCGAAACCTTAGAGCAATTCCCCGGAGTCCCCTTGTTTATCGGTATCGCCGGTCCGGATTCGGGATATCTCACCATCGAACAAGGCGGCGAGCAACTGATTCCGATGTTTTTCAATCGCACGGAACTCGAAAGCGTTCTCGAGCAGTTCAAAACGCAACAACCCGAACTCGCAGAAACCGTCGGCATTCAAGTCGAATCCCTCGAAGGTGTGATTCGGATGATGGAAACGAGCGATAATCCTCAACTCGAACAACTCGTGTTGGTTCCCCCCATCGAAACCCTTGAGTTTTTGCGGACGCTGCCAGAGGGACAGTAATTACAGTTCGCCGCTCAACTGAGTGGAGTGAATATTGACAACGCCCGATCGCGCGATCGGGCGTTTTGGCAATCAGCGGGTAGATCGCGAGGAAGAAGGAGCAATCCCAAGATGACCGACGAACCGATTTTGGGTGATGCCATATCCCCACCGCTCCATTGTGTCTCGGGGACAGTATTGTGGCAGTGGCGAGTTGAAGCGCAACGAGATGCGATCGCCATCAACATCGATTCGACCGAAGTCGATTGGTTCCTACAAGCCCTATCCCAACTCGATCGACTCTCCCTCAAACTGGGGTCGTTTCGAGAGCGCGATCGCATCGCAATTCAGATTCCTTTTGAGGAACTGCAACGGCGCTGGCAGCAGCGAATCGAACGACGGGTTCCCCTACAATATCTCGTCGGGATTGCGCCGTGGCGAAATTTCGAGCTGGCGGTGTCCCCAGCGGTGTTGATTCCCCGCCCGGAAACCGAGGAACTGGTGGAAATCGCCCGCCAAGCCTGTCTAACCGATGGATTCGATCGGGGACATTGGGTGGATTTGGGCACTGGAAGCGGGGCGATCGCTCTGGGATTGGCTGTTGCCCTGCCCGATACTACGATTCACGCGGTCGATCGCTCCACCGCAGCCCTCGAAATTGCCCGCGATAACGCCCGCCAGTTAGGATTGCTCGATCGGGTCAAATTTTATGCCGGGAACTGGTTTACCCCCTTAGAAGCGCTTAAAGGAACCATTTCTGGTACGATCTCCAATCCGCCCTATATTCCCACAGCAGAAATCGAGCGATTGCAGCCGGAAGTGAGGCAACACGAACCCCATCTGGCGCTCGACGGGGGCCCGGACGGTCTCGATTGCATTCGCCATATAGTGGAAACCGCCCCAGATTACTTACAGCCTGGGGGATTTTGGGCGATCGAGATGATGGCCGGACAAGCCGAAGCGGTGACAGACTTGTTGCAACAGAACGGGAACTACGATCGGATTCGAGTCCATCGGGATTTATCGGGTCTCGATCGATTTGTTTCGGCTCAAGTGAAATGATGTTAGTTCGGGATTAGACATTGACGCTCCGAAGGTCTTGGGCGATCGATTCCGACCCGTTCGTCGATACGGTCGCGTTCCCAAAGTTTTACCCTTTTTGACACTTGTGCGTTCTCCCGAAAACTGTCGATCGGAGGACAACAAGCCTGAAGAAACTTCTTAGAACCTTCATATTATGATGCTTTAGGTTGTTTTTTAGCTTTTTGGGCCCCGATCGCATCTCCGAAGCGAACTATCCAGGCTAGACTGAATTCTAGCGTGCCAAAGAATTGCTCGATCGTATCGAGTTCGGTGGAATACTGAGAATTCATTCTGAAGCGATCGACAGAACCAGGGGAGCTGGAGAAAAGACGATCGCGATCGCCCGAACTCGAGACAACACATCACCTCCGCATACCATCGAAACCAGTCCGAACAACGAGTACAAATGCATTGACCCATTTCCGGTTATTGTTGCCGGTTTCGAGCGGCGCGATCCGATCTGACTCCAGATTCGTTTTCCATGCTTCGATCGCGCGCAATTCAGATCTTTTTAGCTAGCTGCCAGGGAAACCCGATCGCTTCACTTTAGGGCGATTTTTCACCGTATTCAAACCGATTGTGTGATTTCATTTCGTTATCGCACTCAAATTCGGATACGCAATTTTATTGCAAGCACTTGATGATGACAAAAACAATCTTAATTATTGACGATGAGTACCGCCTGCGGGAAGTCACGAAAATGACCTTGGAGATGATGGCCGAATGGACGGTTTTAACCGCTGCATCCGGTCGAGAGGGATTGGAGATTGCCCGATCTCAACAACCCGATGCGATTCTCCTCGATGTCATGATGCCAGATTTAGACGGTACCGAAACCCTTGCCAGATTGCAAGCGGACGAAGCCACCCGCTCGATTCCGGTGCTGTTACTCACGGCAAAAGCTCAAACCACCACATCGGAATCCGCGAATCCCGGAGCGAGAGGGGTGATTCCCAAACCGTTCGATCCTCTAATACTCGCCGATCTGATCGGTGAAGCGCTCGGATGGGATTAATCCTAGCCATATCCGTATTTCCGAATTTTCGGCTACATTTCCGGCTCACTTGAAGAAGCAGCCAGTAACTCGAAAATTTCCCGCGCGGCTCGATTGGCGGCCCCCACCGAGCCGACTGCTTGTTGCATCTGTTGGTAATCTGCTTGCATTCGTTCTCGCCGATCGCGATTGAAGAGCAATTCTCGGGATTCGGCGACGATATTTTCTGCGGTTGCTTCTTCTTGTAACAACTCCGGGACGATCGATTTCATTTCGACGAGATTGGGAGGAGACATAAACGGAATGTCGAATCCCAGTACCTTCCGTGCAATCCAAGCAGTTACGGGATGGACGCGGTAGAGGACAACTTGCGGAACCCCCAGCAGTGCCAGTTCCAGATTGACCGTTCCCGATTTAGCAATCGCCAAATCTGCTGCCGCCAACACATCCCGCGTGCCCTCACCGACTAACGTCCCCCGCAAACCATAATCGGCGATCGCCCGTTCGATCGACGATCGATAAGTTTCTAAAGACAGGGGAATCCAAAATTCGACTTGGGGAATTTGCTCTTGTAACTGTCGCGCCGCCTCGAACATCACGGGCATTAAATACTTGAGTTCCTGATGGCGAGATGCGGGAAGCAAAGCGATGGCTAGGGTATCGGCGGCGATACCCAATTTGTCTCTTGCCTGTTGGCGATCGGAGGCATTTTCGAGCAAATCCACTAACGGATGACCCACCCAACTCACTGAAACCCCCCGCTTCTCGAAAAAACGGGCTTCCTCCGGAAAAATAGCCAAGAGGCGATCGCTAATGCGGGCGATCGTTTGCGTATTGCGATCGCTTAGAGACCACACCCAAGCTTGAGGGGCGATGTAATAAACTACCGGAATATGGGGGGGAAATTCGGCTTTGATGTAAGTTCCGAGATCCAGATTGGGACCCATGTAATCGATGAGAACCACTAAATCCGGCGGGTTTTCTTGCAAGTAGCGACGGACGCGACGCTGAAGCTGCCACGCCGGCAACACGAACGGCAAAGATTCGAGCAAACCCACCGAACCGACATCGCTGGTATTACCGAGCAAATTCGCCCCGGCTGCTGCCATCCGATCGCCCCCCGTCGCCGCAATTTCCAGGGAGATATCCAAAGTGCGGGCTTGCTGGTAAAGGGCTTCAATTAACAGCGCCCCTTGAAGATCTCCAGAGACTTCGCCAGTACTGATAAAAATTTTCCGGTTCAATACGCTTTCCCTCTACATTTGCACGAAAGTCGGCATCGCGGGAGAGATCGCCTGTTTGGCCAACAAATCCTGGAAAATGCCGTACATATCGCGGGCGAACTGTTGGGGATTCCACAGCGGTGCGAGGTGTTCCGGTTGTTTGGCGCGTTCGAGTTGCGATCGCATCATCCCCCGCAAATTCCCATCGTTCCCCAATCGCACCGCCCAATCGATATACTCTTCCCAGGTGTGGCTGATGCCCATATCCGTTCCGGCATTCTGCATCAGGGAATAAGCTTGCCGTCCGAAAGATTGTCGGGCCACCTTTGCCACCACAGGCATATTACACCACAGGGCCTCGACAACGTGAGTCGAACCGCTGTAGGGATAGGAGTCGAGCAAAATATCGGCAAACTGGTAAATTAACCGATGTTCTTCCTCCGTACGGGTGCGCGGCAATCGATTGACGCGATTGATGCGGACTCCCTGACGGCGGCATTCTGCCCGGTAGATCTCGCCGATCGCCTGTAAATCTCCCACCCGCGCCTTGTACAATAAAACGCTATCGGGAACTTGCTTGAGGATGCTAATCTGAGCGGCGACCATTTCGGCACAGTACTTATTCCCCGTCGCCACGCACAGATAGACGATTTGGTTGGGGGCAATTCGCAGCGATCGCCGCAGGGAAGCCCGATCGAAATTGGAGACGGGCAAACTGGCTACAGCGGTAAAGGAGTTGGGCAAGCGCGCGATCCGTTCGAGGTAATGTTCGTCGATACCTTGGGGATGGGTATAGCGATCGCCTAAATAATAGTTTTTCGGGCTAATATAGGGTGCATCGAATCCCAACCAAGACACGTTGACCGGGGCGAGTTGGCGGTGGAGCAATTCGACATTCAGCATCACCGTAATCGAATCTAAATCCACTAGAATATCGAGATTATCTCCAGCGATTTCTTGACTTAAAGTGGCGACATTCAGACTGGGCGGGCGGTATAACTTTGCCGAGAGCTTGTCAAATCGTTCCGTTAGCTCATCTGCTTTCATTTCCCCAGTAATATAAAGATAAATTTCGGGCGTAATTCGAGATAAATGCTCGAGAATATCAACGCTCAACCAGCCGACAGAATGTCGCCGGAAATGTTGGGAGACAAACCCAATTCGCAAGGGCGATCGAACTTGGCTGATGATGTGTTGGGGAGGCTGAAACTTTTCGGCTTTTTCCTTATGCTCGAGAAAGGCAATGTAGCGCTGGGAAAGGAGACGGCAGATTTTGCCATTGGCGGCGGGATCGTCCCGCAAGTGGGGCAAATCAAATACGATATTTAGGTACGATCGCACCACATCTCGCCAATTGAGTTGGGGCAGATAAGTTGCGAGTTTGGACTCGAGTTCCTGCCACTTTTTGAGGGCAACATCCGTCACGCCAGAACTGAGAAATGACTTCATCATTGCCAGTGGCGCGAGTAACTGTTTGGGGTCGGTAACGTGGCGACAGAAACGCTCTCCAGCTTGGCGAGATTTTGCCAGATTTTGCATGTTCAATAACTCGCACAAATCCCAATGCGCGTCGGTATAATCCGGCTGAATTTCAATCGCTTTCTCAAACTGGGCGGCGGCTGCATCTCGCTCTCCCGTTGCTAGAAATTTACAACCGAGTTGGTAGCGTCCTAAAGCCCCAGCATAGGTGGGATTTAATCCTAGGGCTTGTTGCCAGCATTGAATATTTTCTTTGAGCTTACCCTGACGCTCGAAAACTTTACCGAAATTCCAGTAAATTTCCGGCTTGGTGCTGTCGAAACTCAGCGCTTTTTGATAGATCGCGATCGCTTTTTCCAGATTGCCTTGTAAGAAATAAACTCCCGCCGCATTAGAATACGCCTCGGCAAAGTTGGGCTGGTGGGTAATCGCCTGGGCGTAGGCTTTGAGAGCCGCTTCGCTATTTTGGCTGGCGAGGAATGCATTGCCGAGGGTTTTGTAGGCGAGGGCAAAATTGGGGCGCAATTGAATCGCCCGTTCGCAAGCGGCGATCGCCACATCGAATTGTTTGAGTTTAATCGAAGCTTCCCCGAAAGCGTGGTGCGCCTCGGCATGGTGGGGGTTGGTTTCGATCGCCTGTCGGTAGTAACGTCGGGCAACTTCGAGGTTTCCCGTTTTCTCTTGAAAGAAATTCCCCGCCGTAAAATCGACCTGCGCCGCCTGTTCGAGGTTGCCTGCATTGAAATAAAACTGGGCGGTTTCCTGATAGTAGACGTGCAAAAAGTCGATCGCCCTCTTCAGATTCGTCAAAATCGCCCCGTGTCCCGGTTGCAATTCCAGAGCCCGTCGATAACTCTCGAGGGCTTTGTCGGGTTGGTTGTTATCGTAGTACACCAATCCCAGATTGTTGTGGGAGTGGTAATCGTCCGGACGCAGAGCGATTGCCCGTTGCAAGCATTCGATGCCTTGCCGGGGGTTGCCCTGCTGGTTGAGGAGTACCCCCAAACCGTGATAGGCCTCGACGTAGCGATTATCGCGCTTGATGACCTCTTGATAGAACTTTTTGGCCAGGGGTAAGTTGTCCTGGAAGTGGAACAGCCGCGCCGCGAGCAATAACTCCCGTTTTCCCGCCTCCGGATTGGCAACTAGCAGCTTTTGCAACACCTCTTGAAAACTCTCGAGAATCGGTTGGAAATCCGATTTGAGTTTGAGGGCCTCGCGGTAGGCACTGCTGGCGAGTTCGAGTTGGTTCGCCGCCAGATATGCCGCCCCGAGGTTGTTGCGAATGTTGGGTTTATCTGGGGCGAGATCGGCGGCGCGACTGAGATACTCGATCGCCCGATCGAACTGTCCTTCCTGATAGGCGATCGTACCCAGGCGGTAGAGGGCCGTAACGGAATCGGGCTGGTGTTGTAAGATCCGATCGCACAGTACCTTTGCCCCCACTAGATTGCCCGACTCGTGACAAATTCGCGATGCACTCTCCAACCGGGCGATCGCCGCTTCCCCCTCAACGGCGTACCATTCTCCCACTGCCCGAGATAAATTCCCGGCGATATCGGGATTCGTCGGGTCTAGAGAGAGTGCCCGAGTGTAGCTTTCGATCGCCGCTATCCGTTCTCCCCGCGCCCGATATGCCATCCCGGCGGTATTGTGAAAGACGGGGTTGTCCGGGTTGAGAGTAATGGCTCGATCGATCGATGAAATTGCCCGATCGTAGTCGCCTTGCTGGTATGCCACCGCCCCCAACCAGTGGAGGGCTTCTGGATTCTGGGGATTCTCCTGCAAAATTTCTCGATAGATCGATTCAGCTCGATCGAGGTTTCCGGCTTTGTGATATTCGATGGCTGTATCGATCGAGGTTTTGAGCATGACTGGTGGTGAGTTCGTTCGTAGCTAGTGGCAAATGTGAGGAGCAATGGGGGCGAGGGGTCCAGAGTCGATCGCGGCTAAATTTTTCCCCGAGGCGACTGGCGGATTCGTTTGTCGCCGTTAGAGATTCGCCGCGTTCCCGACTGGAGTTATCGAGCTTACTGCAAAAACGTATCCGGGGGAAACTTCTTCTGGGCGACGTTCTCCATGATTTGCAGGTGTTGGGGCAGCAGTTTGGGGTGGCAGTAGCGATCGAGGGCAGTTTGGCGGGCGTTGGCGCGCATTTCGGCCATCCGCGTCGGGTGGCGGAATACTTCGTCGATGCGATCGGCGATCTGTTTGGGAGAGAAGAAATCGACGAGCAAACCATTATGACCATCTCGGATCGTTTCCCGCACCGGAGGCGTATCTGAGGCAACGATCGCGCATCCGGCAGACATCGCTTCGATAGACGACCAAGATAGAACGAAAGGTCGGGTCAGGTAAACGTGAACGTCCGATGCTTGGAGTACTTTTAAATACTGTCCGTAGGGCAAGGTTCCGGCAAAATGAACCCGCGACATATCCAGAGGCACTTTTTCGAGCATGTGTTGCTTGTAGCTTTTCCCATCGGGTAAGCCTTTGCCGTAGCAAACCCGTTCCGAGGCGACGATAACTACGTGGGTGTTGGGGCGTTTTTCTTGCAAGTAAGCCAAAGACTCGATAAATTCCGGGAAGCCGCGATAGGGTTCCATGCCCCGCGCCACGTAGGTTACCAATTCTTCTGCGTGGGATAAGTCCAGATTCGGCAGCACGAGTTTCGCGCCGGGGTTGGGCTTGAAGTATTCCGTATCCACCCCATCGTGGAGTACCGATAGCTTGGATTGAAATTCCTTGGGAAATTGAGATTTTTGCCAGTGTGTAGGATTCAAGCCCCAATCGCAGGCGTATAAATCCATTAAAATCGGCGCGTTTTTGACTCGAATTTTCGCCTCTTCATCGGGGGTGAGGGGTTCGGCCGGATCGAAATCGGCATCGGAACCGTGGGCCCAGTAGAACCACTCGAAGTAGCACATCAGTGGCGTATTCGGGAAAACATCCTTGACAAACAGCGTCGGTCCCCATCCGGAATGACCGTAAATCAGGTCGGGGACGAAGCCGTCGGATTTGAGCTTTTCCGTCATCCGATAAACCGCCTGTCCGTAGAGAACCGCGCTTTCGAGGGGTCGGACGTAGTGGTGGGTTTCCGGACGAGGATCGCGGCTGGGGGCGAATAGGGCTTTACGTACCCCCGGTATCACCCATTCGGGACGCTCGTTTTTCGTACCGAAGACGACTTCGTTCTGGGGGTCGGCACCCAGGACGGTGGCGACGTGACGGAACTGGGCGGGAAAATTCGGATGGAGAAATAAAACGCGCATGTTGGCTCGATATTTGGCTCGGTATTGGCGATCGCCGCCATGATGACCCACGCGAATCGTAGCAAACTGCAATCCGCGATCGGTCGCTGGCAATCTAGATACCCTCGACATCGGGCGGGTTCCCAATTTTGACGGCGATCGCCTCGGGGTATCGCCGTTATTATCGCGAATGTTCGAGATACTGGCTAGTGTTTGTTCGGTTTGCGCCTGGATTTTGACTCAAAAAACGATCGGAAAATCGTTTGGCATTCACCGTTGTGTGGAATCTGAGTTCTCGCTTTTTGGGAAATGGGGAGTCTGTAGCACGAGAATCCCCTAAAGTTCCAGCTTTCGGGACTTGAAATCAACTGATGGCTGAATGCTGACAAAAAACGATTAATAGAAAGATTCACAATCGGTGATAGCGAGATTTAGAACCGGGGGGACAATTGAGAGCGATTCGGGTAGGAATCGGTGGAATTTGGGAAGGTTGCTCTGTTTCGCACACTTGGAAGCTCGTCCTCCCCTCTTGTGGGGCAGACACCGCACTGCTATAACTTTTGAATCCCGGTTCTCGGGGAATTGCCACGATAAACACTTCCGCAAAAGCTCGAGCCTCATCACCTTGAAACGGACCTTTCTCCGGAACGATCCACATTTGAAATTCGTAGTTTTCGGGTTTGGCTGAAATATCGATGACTTCGTTGAGTTCTTCGATGGATTCGGTAAATTTCGATTTCTGTAAAAAATAATTTTGTTGGGCGTTTTTCAGCGCAACGATATAGTCTTGACCTTGCCTTTGGATGGCGCGCATTTCCTTGGGTTTAGAGAAGGTCAAATTTTCTACCCAGTCCGTACGATAAATCGGCAAGATAACCGCACTGACCACGCAATTATAAATGATAAATCTCGTCCAAAATCCGAGTGAGGTTAAGCCTTTTTTCGGATGTGAAGGGGGTTGGTAAAGAGGAAGTTCAATTTGCTTTGACATCGATCGCCCTTTGTCTCAATGAGTAAAAAACGTCAGTTTTGAATAAGACTGTTTTCGGTGAAGCTAGGGTGTGGGGTGTCGGGTGTGGAGGACTAATAAGAGAGCAATTGTCACAATCGATCCGATCGCTCGTGACAAGCCCAGGAAATTTCAAAGGTTTTGCCTCTTCTGCCCCATTTCACGAGAATTGACGAGGCTCGGGTTTCCCAAATTCTAACAAAACCTCAGTTGCATCAGAGCAGATCGAAAAGCGGGGTTCTCTTCACGTCACCACAGCAGCTTCTACTCCAGTTAGGCGATCGAATTCAACAATTCTCTATCCTTCGACAATCCCCTTCTTGCGTCCCATAGCAAACCCGCGACACATTCCTAAATGTGCGGGCCGGTCGCTGAGTTTCCACACCTGTACCGTGGCAAATCCCGCCGCTTTCACCAGTTGCCCCAAACATGCCAAGGTCGGCGACCAGTAGTTGGTCGAATTATCGTGTAACTCGTCGGTGGGGTAAAACTCCATCACCATTTGTCCCCCGCCATATCCCTTCCCCAGACCGCCGCGATAGGGGCTGAAATCATCTAAAATCGACGATTCCACGTAGATTTCCCCGTCGCAGATTGCCGCTAGTTTATCCAAAGCCAACAGGGGGTAGCGCAAATGATAGATCGTGCCGAAGCAGAACACGACATCGAATCGCCCCAGTTTGGCTTCGCTGACCTCGTACACCGATATTTCGGTACGCTGACATTGCCGCGCGTCGTAGCCGAAAGCCTCCCGACAGCAATCAAACGTATCCCAGGCGCGACGATCGCTCGTTTCTAACCGTCCCAAATAATCAGAGAAATCGTCAATAGCGACGACCTCCGCCGCTCCCCGCTTGAGGGCTTCAAAGGTCCAGTAACCATCCCAAGCCCCCACATCAAGAACTCGCTTCCCGGTCAAATCTTGAGGGATGCCGAATTTTTCGGGTTCCGTGGGCCAGCCACCAGGGGTGACGATGCCGCCGGGAAGTTCGATTTTGTGATACCAAAAGGGGAAGGAGGCGACTTTTTCTTGCAGGGTTTGTTGCCGGGTTGGCGAGGGGGTTGTCGTCATTTCTGGAACCAAGACTTCGAGCAATTTATCGACAACCTGCGACCAAGTGTAGCCGTTGCGGACAAATTCCGGACCCGATCGATTCGCCCGCGCGCGAAATTCATTATCCTCGATCGCTTGACCCATTAACTCGATCGTCTGCTCTAAATTGGGGTTAAAAATCCATCGATCTTCCCCATTAATTCGCATCGTTTCTTGATGACTTTCAATCGGTAAAGCAAAGTCCGATCGGGTAAAATCATCGGTCGGACCCCCTCGAGTACAAATGACGGGCAAACCACAGGCGATCGCTTCGAGAACGGGTAAATTAAATCCTTCGGCAAGATAGGGCGAAATATAAGCATCGGCGGCTTGATATAACTGTGCCACTTCGGCAAAAGAATAGTCTTCGCCAATATACGCCAGTCGAGGAACGACTCGTTCGATTTCTCGATCGGTGAGGGTATTTTTCATCCCGGTTAATACCGATTTTCGCGAGCTATATAACGATTCGGTTCCTTTTAAAACAAGTCGCGCGTGGGGATATTTTTCAGTCGCGGCGGCAAAAGCTTTCAGCAACGGACAAATTCCTTTGCGATTGTTCATCGCGCTTACATTTAAAAAGATAAAATGGTTATCCCATCCGAGTTTTCGCCGCAGGTGAATTCGCTCTTCTTGCCCGAGAGGATAGCAAATCTTCGGATCGAATCCTAACGGAACGACAACAGTTCGATCGGGATTCGCGCCACTCTCAATAAATCCCGTTCTCGACCATTGTGAAGAAGTAATAATAACAGTGTCGGTATTTGCATGAACTTGATGTAGCGATTTAACCCCCATCAAATTCAACATTTCTTTCTGAACGATGCCGTGTTCGGTCAATCCAAATACACAAGTTTTCTTGGCATTTCCCGGTGTTAAATCGAAGGGCATGTGCATTCGCAACAGAGCATCGGCAAATTCTCCCGGAGGAGGGGTGGAGATTTGCCGTAACTTTGCCTCATCTTCGGGAACGAGCAGTCCCGTCATTGGCTGCCAATCGCATAAATAGGGCATCTCTCGATGGAAAAGTTCGAGATTCGATCGCCGTAATAATTCTAAAAGTTGAAACTGGTTGACAATGGCGTAAGATTGTGAAATAAAACGCCACCCTTCAACGATAATTTTCATCGATCTTTATCGGCAGAATTTGTCAGCATTTTAAATTGCCGGATGTAAAACTTCGAGCAGTGTTCTATTTCCGAAATAGCTCGATAATCTATCAATTATCCTTATCATCAAATGCCGACATGCCGCTAAATAACATCAGCAAACCACCGATTAGTATAGCGAGAGCTAATCCACCGGCGACGAGATCTAATATGTTTGTTGTTTCCATAACTAGCGATTGTATATCAATTCAACATCACTCCCAACAATCGATCGACAACATGCCGCCAAGTATAGCCATTTTCCACAAATCGAACTGACGCTTGACGGGCCCGATCGAGAAATCCCGGTTGTTCGATCGCCTGACACATTAAGGCGATCGTATGTTCTAAGTGCGGATGCAAATAAAAGCGCCGTTCGCCGTCAATTTCTGTAATTTCTAATTTACTCTCGATGTGCAGCGCAAAGTCCGATCGGGTAAAATCATCCGTCGGACCACCTCGGGTACAAATAATCGGCAAACCGCAGGCGGCTGCTTCCAACACTGGCATATTAAATCCCTCCGCCAGATAGGGGGCAACGTAGGCATCGGCAATTTGATGGAGTTGTGCGAGTTCCACGGCGGAGAGATTGTCGCCGAGATAGGCAATTCGGGGAATGACGCGCGCGGCTTCTGCCTCCGTCAAGACAGTTTTGAGATCGTCAACGATAAACTCCCGAGACTTGCGCAGTGCCTCCATCCCTTTGAGAATCAGCCGCGCCTGGGGATAGCGTTCGACGACCGCAGCAAAGGCTTTGAGTAACCCGCGAATTCCCTTATTCCAGGTCATGACGCTAATATGCAAAAAGGCAAAACAGCCGTCGATACCGTATTTTTGCCGCAATGCCGTGCGTTCGGTTGGAGAAAGGGGATAGAAGGTGCGAGTATCGACACCGTGGGGAACGACGACGACTCGCGCGGGATCGGCCCCACTGCGCAAAAATCCGCGCCTCGACCACTCCGATGGGGTGATAATTATCGTATCGGTATCGCGGTGGGCATCCCAGAACGCCGGAACCCCCATTAAGTTGAGCATCAGTTTTTGGACGATACCCCATTCCGTCGTCGCCAAAACACAGGTTCGTCCTGTCTTGGCGGGTTTGAGATTATAGGGCATGAAGACCCGCAACACCGCATCAACAGGGCAATCTGGCGGTGGGTGAGGGATTTGACTCAAGGTGCGTTCGGCGTTGGCATCGAGCAATCCCCGTTGAGGTTTCCAGTGGCGATCGAAATAGGGCATTTCTCGGTGAAAGAGTCGTAACTCCTGGCGTTGCCGCATTTCCAATAACTGAAACTGATTGACGATGGCAAAGGAGTGGGGGACGAAGCGCCAACCCTCGATTTCGATCGATTTAGGATTGGTTTGCGGGGCAATCTCTGAATTCAAAATCTCTGCAAAATTCGCGCAATAGGACGATTGACGAGTTCGAGCTACCGAGAGTCGGCAGTTTGGCAACTTTTATTTTAGAGCGATCGGGGTCGATCGTTTTTTTTTGGAGATGTCTGTTAATTGAGCTGCATTCTGACCCAAGTGCGAAACTCGCGAATTAATTCCAAGTAATCGGTGTCCGCGATCCGCTCGAGAAACCCAGAAATTTCACTGCCTCGAATATTACCAAAAAACAAACTGCGATCGCGTTCGATATATCGATCGTCTTGTCTTTGGTAAATGAATAACCGTTCGCCATCAAATCGCCAGACTTCGGGTACGCCCAATTCTGCATAAATGACCAAACGCTCTCGGGAAGGGCTGGTAATATCGATTTCTAACACTAGATCTGGAGGTGGATCGCGATCGAAATCTAGGCGCTTCTTACCTCGGATTGCTTCTAAATTGTGGATGTAAAAACATTTGTCTGGTTCCGCACCACTGCGCCCAGGTCGTTTGAACGTCGTCGATCCCAGGGGATAGATCCGAACGTCGAGTTCTTCAGCGAGGGTTTCTACCAATCGACCTAACGTTTCCTTATACAACTCATGCTCGGGAGACGGAACCATAATTTCTAGTTTTCCGAGATGGTAGGTTAATCGCAAGCGGCGCGACCGACCCAGATCGCGGACTAGAGCTTCGTAAGTTTGCCAACGAATACCATTGAGGTCGATCGACTCTGCGAGAGGAGTCCAGGTAGAACGGGTCACGATCTAAAGTTGTGAAGGTTATACAGAAAATTTTGACATACCAATCGCCGTTCGAGAAATTCTCTTGGCAATCGCTCGAACAAACTCAAAGATTCACTTTTTATGTGTATATTTGTAGCATTTCCTTTGTAATCGATCGCAAACTTGACAACAACGACAATATGGCTCTCCCAAATTCTCCGATCGATAATTTAGCTATCATATGAACGACAAAATTAACGTCCAATTTGCTAATTTTAATATTTATACGATCTATCGATCTGGGTCTGTACTAACATCTCGGGAACTTCAAGAACCTTCTTGAATTCTTACAAGGGTATGATATCTCTATCAAAAGAGACAAAAGTCAGTAAGCAGCAATGGGTGTTATCATGTTCAAAGTTTCGGATCGATTGAGCCAGCTATTCCGTCAAAAACAGACCGTTCTTGAATCCGCAGACAGAGCAAAGGACTTCAAAACCACTCGATCGACCCCCACACTCAATTTGTCGATCGTCACTCAATTTTATCCACCCGACTATGCTGCAACCGGTCAGCTCATTCAAGAACTCGCCACGCAACTGAGCCAGCAAGGAATCGACGTTCACGTTTTTACCGGACAGCCGGGATATGCATTTGACAACGATACCGCACCCACCCTCGAGCGATCGCCAGGATTATCCGTGCGGCGATCTCGGATGACGCGGTTGTGGCCCAAACGCATTCGCGGTAAAGCACTAAACGGTCTGCTCTTCTGCTTTCGTGCCGGTTTGCATTTGCTAAAATCTTGTTGGCGCGGCGATGTTTTACTACTGACGAGCGCACCTCCATTCTTACCCGCATTGGGATATCTGGCGAATCTATATTTCGATGTGCCTTATATTTACTTGGTGTACGATTTGTATCCCGATGTAGCCATCGAGCTAAAGGTGACTGCTCCTGATAGTTGGATCGTCCGGTACTGGAAAACGCTCAATCGCAAAATTTTGCAAAACGCCAAAGCGATCGTCGTGATGAGTCCAACGATGAAAGAGCGGACGATCGCCAAATGTAAAGGGATTGCCGACAAAATTTCAATCGTTCATAACTGGGCCGATCCCACTTGGATTAAACCCATTCCCAAGGCAGAAAACTGGTTCGTTCGCCAGCATCAACTCGCCGATCGATTCGTGGTTTTATACTCGGGAAATCTGGGTCGCTGCCACGATGTCGATACTATCTTAGCGGCCGCTCAACTCTTACAAAACGAGCCGATTCAGTTTGTATTTATCGGCGATGGTGCCAAGAAAACGATCTGCCGCGAGAAAGTCGATCGATCGAACTTGCAAAACTGTCTGTTTTTGCCCTATCAAGATAAACAGGTATTGCCCTATTCTCTAACTGCTGGAGATTTATCTTTGGTGAGTATCGCACCCGGATTGGAAGGAACGATCGCCCCAAGTAAACTCTACGGGATTCTAGCATCGGGGCGACCGGTTGCAGCGATTTGCGAATCCCATTCCTACCTGCGTCCCTTGCTGTCCGATGCCGGATGCGGTGAGGCATTTGCCCACGGAGATGGAGAAGGACTCGCTCGGTTTATCCGCACCCTAGCGGCCGACCCCGAAAAAGCCCGCTGCCTGGGAGAGGCGGGACGACGATACCTCGAATCCCACTTTACTCCTCAAATTATTGCCGGACAATACTTACAACTGCTCCTCCCCCTCGGCGAACGGCTCAAGCAAGCAGGTTTGCTTTGCCAAGAGCAAGTCATGTGGGTTTTGGAAACCCAGCAAACCCAGCAACCCCGCCAGCGGTTTGGGGAAATTCTCGTGCGAGAGGGTATCCTACCACGGGAAACCGTCGATTTTTTTTGTCGATCGATGGGGTGATGGGGAAGCTGGGGGAGCTTCGGGGGCTTCGGGGGCTTGGGAGGCTTGAGGAGCTAGAGATTATATTCTCCCGTTTCTCCCGTTTCCCCCGTTTCTCCCCATCACCGCGTCCCCGCGTCCCCGCGTCGTGTCTCCCTTGTCCCCAAAGCCTCCCGTTCCCGACTCTAAACATCCAAACCGATGGTCAGAAACCCCCGCAGAAATGACGGGGGCGCAGCGCAGCGGAGGGTTGGGGAGGGAACCAACTCCCCCAGGTCTGACTAGACCGTAGAGCTTCGCTCTGGCACGCACTTCCGAGGTGTCAGTTAGCGACATTGACTGGAAAAGAATCGCGCAATTCTCAGCCCGGAAGGTGCGATTGCTCAGTAGATCTACGGGCTTAATCGTTAAGCGGGACTGCGGTTAAAACCGCGCTCATGCTCGTTTCCTCCCCTACTTGAAAGATGGGGGTTTCCACTCACTCCGGAGTTTTAGATGAGTAAATCTTCCAACCTGCGGGTGTTCGCTGTTGTGCTTTCGACCTCGATCGTGGCGATCGTCTCGAATGGGGGATTATCCCCGAACACGATCGCCATCGCTGCCAAACCCACCGCCAATCCTCAATTATCCGTTGAGGTGGAATATCGCTTGGGACCCGGCGATCGCCTGCAAATCGATTTTCTCAACTTTCCCGAATATACCCAAGAAACGCAAGTCCTCGTCGATGGGTCTGTCAATCTACCGTTGGTGGGTCAAATTGTTGTCGAAGGCTTAACCCTCAACGGGGCAACCGCAACCATTCGAGATGCCTACGCCTACTACGTGCGCCGTCCCAGCTTGACGGTCAGTTTAACCGAACCGCGTCCCCTGCGGTTGGGGGTATCTGGGGAAGTGAACCGTCCGGGTTCCTATTCGATCTCCCCCATCGAGAGCGGTCAATTTCCGACAGTAACTGAAGCCCTCGAACGGGCGGGGGGCATTACCCAAGGGGCGGATTTGCGACAAGTGCGGGTTCGTCGAACTCAGGGAGGAGCGGCCCAAACGATTACTGTGGATTTGTGGGCCCTGTTGGAGGCAAACGACCTGTCTCAGGATATCGTCCTGCGCGATGGCGATGAAATCTTAGTCCCGACGAGCGCTCAAGTCGATCGAATCGAATCTGCCCAAATGGCCGAAGCCAGCTTCGCCGCCGATGCCACGCAGCCGCTGAATATTGCCGTGGTGGGGGAAGTGGCTCGTCCCGGTTCCTATACCGTCGAGGTTGCCGCCGGAGAGCAGCCCCGGTTAACTCTGGCCCTCGAAGTCGCCGGTGGCGTAACCCCAACGGCGGATATCGGCCAGGTTCGAGTACGGCGAATCGCTCGGACGGGAGAAATTCAGACCATTTCCACGGATTTGTGGCAACTGTTGCGTGGTGGCGATCGCACCCAAGATTTGATTCTCCAACAGGGGGATACGGTGGTGATTCCCACCGCAGCCGAAATCGATATGGCCGACGCGCAGTACCTGGCATCGGCGAGTTTTGCGGCCGATCGCACTCAACCGTTGAATATTGCCGTTGTCGGGGAAGTCGCCCGTCCGGGGCCTCACGTGGTCAATAACGAAGCCGATCCGACGGGAACTCAATCCCTGCCGACGGTGACGCGGGCGATTCAGGTGGCAGGGGGAATTACCCAGCGAGCAGACGTGCGCGAGATCGAAGTGCGACGGATCGCCCGCGATGGCAGCGAACGAGTCCTCGAGGTGGATTTGTGGCAGCTTTTGGAGGCGGGAGACTTGCAGCAGGATGTCTTGTTGCAACCGGGAGATACGATCGTCGTTCCCACCGCAGAGGTGCTGACACCCGAAGAAACCGCTCAGCTGGCGGCAGCGAGTTTCTCTCCCGAGACGATCGCCGTCAACGTCATTGGAGAGGTGGAGAATCCGGGGCAAATTCAGGTTCCTCCCAATACTCCCCTCAATCAAGCCATTTTGGTCGCCGGAGGCTTTAACACCCGCGCTAGCGAGGGAGAAGTGGAACTGCTGCGCCTCAACCCCGACGGAACCGTCGATCGACGGACGATCGAAATCGACTTGGGGGCAGGTCTCGACGACCAGAACAATCCTAGCTTGCGTGCCAATGATGTAATTGTGGTCGATCGCTCGGGAATTACGGAGGTGACGGATTTCATCGGTCAGGTCGTCAGTCCTTTTATCGCGCCATTTCGATTTTTTAGATTATTTTAAACAAATCCCCCCAACTTTTGGATAAAAGCTGGGGGGACGATCTTGTGTATTACCAATTGGAACTAGTCAACTCGCTCCAACTGCCAGAGAATTTGATTGCCTTCGCGTCGCACCCGCGAAACAACCCAATTGCGCCAAACCCAATGATCGCCTCGGCTGGTAACTGCACTCGCATTCACGTTAATCAAATCCGCTAGTTCCGAACTGCTGATGAGATAGCCCTTATCGGCAATTTCATCGGCAATGCGCAAACTGTCAATTAGATCTCGAAGTTGCCCCACTTTGGAAGTGCGGGAAAAAGTGTCAAGGGCACTGTCATTCATTGGGATAGTCAAGTCAGTCATCGCAGAATCAGAGATTGAAAGATTAGAACTTATAGATGTCGATTGTACCGTTTTGCTCGAAAAGCTGTCGATCGTTTGTTCGATAAAAGCCAATTCATTTCGCTGTTGCAGGGTGGGAATTTGGCCTTGGGCAAAGGTGCGAGCGATTTGGTCGCAGCGCTCGTTTCCTGGGTCTCCAGAATGACCGCGAACGTACTCCCAGCGCACTTGGGGTGAGTTGACCGTATCGAGAATTTCCCACAAATCGCGATTTAAAACCGGTTTTCCCGAGGCCGTTTTCCAGTTTTTCTTTTTCCAACCGCGAATCCACTGCGTAATGCCTTTTTTGACGTACTCGCTGTCGGTATAGAGGGTAACTGGCTGAGATTGTCCCGAATCAACCAAAAATTTTAACGCCGCGATCGCCGCTTGCATTTCCATCCGGTTGTTGGTCGTCTCGGATTCGGCATCTCCTAGTTCGCAAGCCGAACCATCGCTGTAGCAAATCAACACGCCCCAGCCCCCCGGTCCTGGGTTATTACTGCAAGCACCATCGGTATAGAGGCGATCGATTTTCGCGGGGATTGTCATGGGTTTCGAGTCTAAATTGACCATCTTAGGACAATTTTGGACTATACCCGATCGCTGCCGCGATCGGGCGAACTTTTTTTGTTTGCCTACATTTTGATTCGATCGATGTCTTACCGATGGTTCAGGGAAGGATCGGGATATTCGATCGTCACGCCTAGAGAACCTAGAAACAAAGTTGCATTTCCCTGGGCTAATATTCCAGAAAAGACAGAACCGTGAAAAGCAAAGATGCGTTCTTTTTTATCTGGGTTGGCTTTAAAAACGAAAGAATTCTTCTTCTCATTTTCAGGAGCAGGATTTCCCGTTCCGTAAGTTGCCGTTTTACCTGTTTTAGTTTTAAAGGTTAATTGCAGAATAACGGTCTGCCCGAACCAACGTCCATAATAACCCGAAACTTCAGTCAGAGAATCTCCTAGTTCGATTTCAAAGGTACTTTGTTGACCGCCGTTACCACCATGAGCAAACAGAGAGTTTTCGTCACCGTA
This sequence comes from Cyanobacteriota bacterium, assembly GCA_034189805.1. Lineage (GTDB taxonomy): Bacteria > Cyanobacteriota > Cyanobacteriia > Cyanobacteriales > Geitlerinemataceae > Zarconia. Next base: position 38,105 of record JAXHUC010000006.1, on the reverse strand, counting down.
ATAAGCTTCCAGGCGATCGATAATATCTCCGTGACGAACGACGATTTTCGTCAAAAAAGGAAAAGCTAAATTTTTAGCGACTTCTGTATCGTCAAACGAATTATAAAGCTCGTTACCTGCTTCATGACCGACTGCTGTTTCTTGACGCAGAAGACGCTGACCGTAGTAGTATAAATCTGGCTCCTGAGTGAGAGGAGAATGTTCTTTCACCTTCGCCCCGATCCGTTGAGCTGCCGCACAAGCTGCATTGATGGCAGTATGCATCGCCCCTTCAGTCCAACCTCCCGCCCAAGACACGCTATCCCCAGCTAAGTAAACCCCGCGATCGATTTTGGCATCGAGTACGCTTAAAAATTGATAGTATGCAGCCTGAATATTGGTTTCTTGTCCGGGATATTGAAGCTTAAACGCGCCGTAGTAGTAATCTTCTCCTTGCCAGTCAATACAGATGATTTCGTCGTTTAAGGGAACGAGATTTTCGGCAAATTCGGGACTGACTTTCGCGATCGCCTCTTTACAGAGTTTCAGTCGCGCTTCTGGGCGTAATCCCATTAACTTCGTTGAATCGTCTTCCCAAGTATAGCTAACAACAACGACTCCGTTATTATCGGGATTGTATTTTTGGGGATAGTCAAGAGCGTAGACACCGCGTGGCAATTCATCTGTTTGAATATTTTGCGGAATATTATCTTTTGGATTACTTTCTTCATCCAGCCAAAACTTTGTTTTCGTGCGAATAAAAAGTTTGGATGATGTGGTTAAATGAAGGTTGCGTAACCCCACTTGAACGGATTGTTGTTCGATCGCAGACTCAGAATTTCCCGGAGCACCAAGAGTTAATCCCATCATCTCCATCGATCGCGTTGTAGTGGTAACAATAACTGCGGCAAAAGACTTCGACTCTTCACTCCCATCTGGATTGGTGTAGTAAACAATGGGTTGATGATTTGTAGAGTTATATTGAATTGACGTAACCGGTGTTTTCAAATGTAGGGTATCTAAATCTTTAAGCGATCGCTTTCCTAAAGGAGATTCGACTGGTTCGGTATAAAACTTCTCAATAAAGTAACTAATCCCAAAAGGAAGAAGCATTTGATTTTCTTCCCACCCATTGACAACCAGGCGCAAAAATTCGAGAAAATTGACTGTAAATAATGGTCCAAATCCTCCCGAACCAATGCCCAACGCACCAAATTTATTCACATCTTCATCTGTCCAACTTGGAATTCCCTGACGTACGGCTTGATAGAAGCTGACATTTTGATATCGATAGATATAGCCTTGCCAAATTTCTTTGACTTTGGCGCATTTTTCTTCGTATTCTCGATCGTCACCTTGTTGTTTGGCAGTTGCAAGTTCTTTCCAAGCTTCTTGAAGCGGCTTGACTAGCTTACTGATAAAATTTCCCCAATCTTCTCCGATTTTTTTGAATTGTTCGTTCTCTGGTGATGATGAACCCTGCTTCCAGTCAATTTCTTGATTTTCGTAATAGAGTTTGGTAAAAACTTTTCCCGGATCGGGAAAACTACCTCTTTCTTTTGGTAAATCAAAAACTTCTTCAAGATAGTAAAAAAAGAGTTTGCCCGAGGGAGGAAAGCGCATCGAACCCAATTCTGCAAATACAGGAGATTTGCGATCGTCAGACTCAGTAAAATGTTTAGAATAAGCTCGTCCTCCAATGCGATCGCTCGCTTCAAAGATAACCGGATTTGCTCCAATCTTCAAAAGTTCGTAAGCTGCGACCAATCCCGAAACTCCTGCTCCAATAACCGCAACTTCTGTTCCTAGTAAATCTTGAGAAAGCATTGCAATGCCGTCATTACTCTCTACAAAATCAACATAGTCATAAATAGTATCGATAACTCCAAAAATGTCTTCAGAATTGGGAGAGATGGATTCTTCTGAGAACGAAGTGGATAAGTTGTAAACTGGCATTACTAGACTCCTGGTATAGTTACTTTTTTGTGTTCGGAAAAATTTGGGTTTTAGTTCGGAACATTCCTAAAACTCATTTTTAATTCTTTTTTTGCTCCTGTATTGGCAGCCAAACGTGAAAAGTCGTGCAACCTGGAACGCTCTCGAACTCGATCTGACCTTGGTGTTTTTTTACAATTTTATGGATAATATCGAGTCCCAAACCGCTCCCTTCTCCCGCCGGTTTCGTTGTAAAGAAGGGTTGAAAAATTTTGTCTTGAATCTCAGGAGAAATACCTGTTCCCGTATCGGTAATACTAACATGCAAATGAGGCTCGCATTGCCCGACTCGAATCGTCAGTTTACCTTGATTGTTCATTGCTTGAATGGCATTATGAATTAGGTTCGTCCAAACTTGATTGAGTTCGTCGGGATAACACAAGATTGAGGGAAGGTTCTCTTCATAGTTACGGACTATTTCTATACCTTGTTTGAGTTGGGCGTTATAGAGGATTAAGATTGTTTCGATTCCATCAATAATCTGAGCTTCAACTTTTTGAGAAGAACGATCGTCATGAGCGTAAGTTTTGAGTGCAAACACCACTTTCGCCGCTCGATCGGTCGCCATCGAGATTGTTTGAGTGCTACGACGAATGCTGGTTAATTGGTCGATCTCGTTGAGGATTTCCTGGCTATTTCGATCTTTGAGTAACTCGAAGAATTCTTCTAGGCGATCGCGCACGCCGATATCGACTAGGGTATCTGCAATCAGATTGGCTCGTTCGATTTGGGCAGCTTCGAGTTGGCGTGTCAGTTGTCGTCTGATTTTGCGTTTTTCCCGCGAGGATAATAAGGATAAATCATTTGAGTGTTGGGTCGATCGATCGAGCAGTGCTAAGAAGTCCCGTTGACGATCGCTCGAGAGATTTTGAAAGAAAGTGGGGAGCGTGTGAAGTTTTCGATCCATGAAATCGGCAATATTGCCAATAGAAGAGCGGATTGCTCCTAATGGCGTATTGACTTCGTGAGCGACTCCCGCCACCAATTGACCGAGTGCTGCCATTTTTTCCGATTGAATGAGTTCGTTTTGGGTTTCTTGTAACTGTTTGAGGGTCTCAGAAAGTTCTTGCGTGCGTTGGGTGACTTTTTGTTCCAAGTTTTGAGAGTAGTCAGCCAGTTTCTTGTAGAGTTGAGCGTTTTCGAGAGAGATTACAGCTTGGGAAGCTAAAATTTTCAGAATTTCCACTCGATCGGGCGTAAATGCTTGAGTCGTCCGATTATTTTCCAAATAAAGAAGGGCGACTGCCCGACCTTGCTTTTGCAGCGGCAGACATAATACCGACTTGGGTTGATGCTCGAGCATATAAGGATCGACGGCAAAGTTCGTTTGAGTCCTCGCATCATCGAACACCAGTTTTTTTTGGGTGCGCCAAACATATTGAATCAGAGTTAAGGGCACGCAAGGACTGTCCTGGAGCCGTGTTGCGCGTAGATTGCACTGTTTGCCCGCATATTGAGCGGCAACGACTAATTCTTCCGCCTCGCTCTCCGATTCGACCGAGCTAGATAAGACCAGAACCCCATTTTCAGCACCCGCATTTTCGATCGCCACTTGCATCAACTTTGAAAGCAATTTGTCGAGATCGATTTCCTCAGAGAGCGCTTGCGAGGCTTTGAGTACCGTGGCCAGATCGAGAGCTGTAGAGAAGCCAGTCGTCGTACTCGAAATCGTCTCGCTTGTTTTTTGGGTCGGGGTTTCGCTTTCTAGATCGCCCATCGAGTTCTTCAGAATCGGAGCTAGCAGTTGAGGATACTTTTCTTCAAGTTGATGGGTTTTAGCCGCGCTGCCCCAACGAGCGTAACAATAATACGCCTCTTGCATGTAGCTCGCGGCGATCGCCTCTTTTCCCCAATCGAGATAAAACTTGGCGGCCAGTTCGTTGGCCAATGCTTCTTCTTGAATGTATTGATTCGCTTTCGCACCGGCAATCGCCCGATCGTATTGCTCGATCGCATCGGCTTTGGCACCGAAAACGCGAGATTTTTCGGCGGCGACTAAATCGACTTTATGTTGATAATTCATCGGGGCGTAGCGCGCCCAATGTTGTAACTTCGTCTGATTTTCTTCAAGGCGATCGAATGCTTCAGATGTTTCGCTCGCGGGCGAACTCGCCGCAGCGAGAATCCCTAAAGAATCGTAGAGGTAAAATGCGGCTTCCCCAACCGTGCCCGCACCCGCCACGAGATAATTTCGACCCTCGATCCCGTGATGTCGGGCGGCTTCCACGTCCTCGAACAGATAGCAAAGCATCAGCTTGTACAAATGGAAAAAATACAATCCAAAAAAGTCACTCGCCGAGGTCAATTGAGGCAAAAACGCTGTTTCTTCGAGGGCTTCCCCAGTTAAAATACTCGGATCGTTCCCCGCACCGAGTAAGTTTAAAAGAGGTTGCCAATAAATTCGACACCAATTTGCCGTTGTCAATTGGTTCAGTTGCTCTAATCTGTGACAGTAAGCGCGCGTCTCTTGCTCCAAAACCACGAGGGGTTGACCGCACCAAAAAGAATTGAGACAACAAAAGTGAGCGGTATATCCGACGTATTCCAGGTTTCCCACTTCTAGAGCTACCGCATATCCCTGTCGCGCCAGAGGTAAGGTGTCCCGAACGTGAGATTTGCGGTGCAAGAGAAATAACCCGACAACGTGCAATACCTCGGCTTTAAATGCCTTCGCGTTCAGTTGGGAAATGACTTGGAGTGCAAGCTGACCGAACTTCACCCCGGTATCCACATCTTGGTGCAGATTACAGACCAGGATGCCGTAGCAGCCATAGACAAAAGCCGAGGTTGATGTATTTCCATAGCGGACGGATCGCTCGACAGACAAGCAAACCAATAAGGGGAACAAGGTCGATCCCGAGTTGAAGGCGGTGGGGATAACGCTATTGGCAATCTGCACGATCGCAATCTGTTCGAGATCCGTCATTAGGGGAAGATGGGCCAACTCTTCAATCTCTCGATCGCCCGTTAGGGTGCCAATTTCCGCCAGACTGTCTTGAATATCTGTGTGCGTCGGAGTTTCGGGAAGCACGACACCCAACTGTTCTAGCAGTTGCCCCGCAAGGGTCATCGCTCGAGTGAGTTGGTTCTGGTAAACAGCCGCCAGAATTTCGATCCGGTAAACCGCGATTTTGTCGAGTAAAGTGCGTGCCTGGGCGATAACCGTTTGCACGTATCGTTCCATCGCCTGAAAATCGCCACACAGGGAAGCCAATTCGGCAGACTCGTTATAGAAGGCGAGAGTCGTTTCGTATTGCCTGTTCCAGCCATTTTCACCCAGCCACGAGAGTCCGGCGATGGCATAGTCGCGACCCGCTCGATAGGCAGTTGCGGCTTTGGCTTTGCGACAGGCAATTAAATTGAGTTGGGCGAGTTCGTCCCGTTGACCGCAATCGGTGACTAAAGCGGTTCCGTAGTTGAGCTGACTTACCAGCTCGAAAATGCGATCGACCCTGGCTCGCGGTGGAATCTTTTGCAGCAGCAGTTGTCCGATATGGTAGTGGGTCGTGGTTTTGCCATCGTCGGGAATCAGAGAATAAGCAGCCTGTTGGATGCGATCGTGTAAGAAACGATAGCTCACCGTCACGGTATTCTCTGTTGCTTCTTCGACACGGCTTTGGAACAATTTATATGCTTGGCTGATGGGGACGAGCAGTTCTTCTTGAAGTGCGTCCCAAATATCTTCAGCAACTTCCTCCACAGACTTCTCGCACACCAGTGCTAATGTATTGAGATCGAACTGGTTGCCAATACAAGCGGCTAATTTGAGGGCATTCTGAGTGGCTTGGGACAATTTTTGCAAGCGTCCCACCATAAACGTCACCACATCGTTGGTGAGTGCGGCATCGCGTATCCGCACGAGGTCGCATTCCCAATAGCCTAAGTTGCGATCGAAGGTAATTAACCCATCTTCGTGCAATCCCTTTAAAAACTGAGTGGTAAAGAAGGGGTTACCTTGGGTCTTCCGATACACCAGTTCGGTCAGGGGTCGGGCGAGTTCCTCACCGCAACTGAGGGTTTGAGCGATTAAGCAATTAATATCTCCGACGGCTAAAGGCTCTAAGAAAATCGTGGAAATAACGGCTCGATTCTTTTTGAGTTCCCTCGCGCTCAACATCAAAGGATGAGCGGGATAGACTTCGTTATCGCGATAGGCTCCGAGTACGAGCAAATATCGCGTCCCCGACCCATCCATGAGTAACTTCAGCAAATCGAGCGACGCTGAATCCGACCACTGCAAGTCGTCGAGAAAGATCGTCAAGGGATGCTCTTGGGTGGCGAACGCTCGAACGAACTTCCCAAATAGTAAATTAAAGCGATTTTGGGCCGCACTGCCCGAGAGTTCCGGTATAGGGGACTGGGGACCAATGATGCGTTCCAATTCCGGAACCACTTCAACGATGACTTGTCCGCTTTCTCCAACGGCTTCGAGAATTTTGGTTTTCCAGGCAGCTAACTTGAGATCGGATTCACCAAGCAATTGCTCCATCAAGTCTCGGAACGCTTGGATGAATGCCGAAAAGGGAATGTTGCGATTGAATTGGTCGAATTTCCCTCTGATAAAGTAGCCTCGCTGTCGGACTATCGGTTTGTGAACCTCATTGATGACGGCGGTTTTACCAATCCCAGAGAATCCAGCCACCAGGATTGTTTCCGTGGCCCCCTCGGCGACGCGCGCGAAGGCATCGAGTAGCGTTTGGACTTGGGTTTGCCGTCCGTAGAGCTTTTCGGGGATGATGAAGCGATCGCAAACATCCCGCTTTCCCAGCTCGAACGGATGAATTTCTCCGGTGGTTTCCCACTGTTGCAGGCATTGCTCTAAATCGTGCTGCAACCCCAAGGCGCTTTGATACCGATTCTCCGCATTCTTTGCCATCAGTTTGCAGACGATATCCAACAACACTTGAGGAACCGCTTTTCCCGTGCGGGTCAAGAATTTTTCGTCTGCGAACGCCTTGGGAATTTGGGCGATGTGAGCGTGAATCAACGCCATCGGATCGTCAGATTGGAAGGGCAGTTCTCCGAGTAGAAGTTCGTAAAACGTGACCCCAAGGGAATAAAAGTCGGTGCGATAGTCGATTCCCCGGTTCATTCGCCCGGTTTGTTCGGGAGAAATATACGCTAGAGTCCCTTCGAGAACGTTAGGACTCACGAGTTGTTGCCGTTCCTTGGGCAACGAGGTGGAGATGCTGAAGTCGACGAGTTTGACTTGTTGGGTTTCGGGTTCGATGAGAATGTTGGCCGGTTTGAGGTCCTTATGGATAATGCGCTGTTGGGCTAGATAGTGAAGCGCCTGAGCCAGTTGAATGGCAATATTGAGAAATACGTTTGGCGCTTGGCTCGATTGCTGCCAGTAGTCGCGCAGGGGAATCGCGCCATTATCGGGCATCACTAAAATATAGCCGTTGCCGTAACGCTCGAGAGCCAGAGGGCGAACGATGGTGGGATGCTCTAGAGTGCGAGCGATCGCGTACTGGTTGCGAAATTTAATGAGTTCGTCAAAGTTGGGGTGGGGATTGCGGAGAATTTTCAGGGTGACGGGTCTTTGGCGGGTTTGAGAAACTCCTCGATAAACTTGAGTTCTAGAACCGTTATAGAGTTGTTCGCAAACCTGATAGTTAGGAAGAGTCGTAAATATGTCGCTCATGCTGAGTTCGATCTTTTACAGTCAAGGAATTTCTATCGGTAAATACACCTTTCATACCCTCGTTTTATCTCGAGCGCCAAGCGGTTGAGTTCGATAGATAGCACGATGCGCTCGGACAGATCGTTCGGATCGACGAGTATTTGTCTGGCTCTACTTTCTACGCCCCATTTCTTTGACATCCCAGGACATTCGAGTCGTGCCATTTACGAAGTTTGACGCTCGATTTTTTCAGGTATTTCAATAGAGTGGGAGGATCGAAGCGTAATATTTCTCGTCTTTGTATCTTTGAATACCGTAAATACTATAAGTCCAACGGAGTCACAGAAGTCTGAAAATTACCGATAACTCTAGCACAAAGAAATTGAAAAAAGCTAAGCGATTTGTAATTCTTACCTTTTTATCGCGTCCTCGAACGTCTCATCGACGCTTGAGCCATCGCAGAACGAGCAGTCCCACGCCCACGCCGATGGGAAAACTCAAACTCGCTCCCAATACCAACACCCAATTGCCGAAGGTTTGTCCTAACGCCGTCACCAGCCAAATTCCGTTACTCGCAGCAATCCCCGCACCCATGGCAATAATTGCCCACACGAGGAAGTCTCGTTTGAGTTCGGGTTGATTTTCGAGGGTTCGATCGGCAAGGATGAGTGGTTTTTCAAGTAAATATTGCAACGAGGCGATCGTATTTTTGAGAGGGGTCAATCCGAGTTTGAATTTCGAGTACTCGGCTGTAATTTTCAGTTGGTAATTTTCCACTGCCATACTGGCAAATTTATATAAAAACTCAAGCTGACTTTCTCCATCCAACCCGGCCAGTTTATCCAGTCGCTTGGTATAGTTCGATAAATTGAGTTCGATGAGTTTTTCGTGATATTCAAAGCAGTCTAAGTTTTTGGAATATCTCGAAGAAATGTCCAACAGTTTGAGAAAAATCCGTTCTAGATTTTCTCGCGTTCGATTCTCGGTTTTCAAATGCGATCGAACTTTTGCTTCGATACGTTCGATTTCCAAATAGTCTCGGGTGAGTTGTTTTTCGAGGGCACGACTGTCCAAATAGGCCCGCAGGACTTTATGCCGATAGCAAAACAGGTGCGTTAGCTCCGGATAAAGTTGGGTCATCGTGTTCTGAATGGTGTCGGTGGGCTGTCGGGGCGGAAATAAGAACACCACTTGATGCCAGTTTTCTAAATCCAAATTCGTCCAATCTGTGGGTGGGTACCACATCTCGTAAACGCTCGCCCCGAAAAAACGTCCCTGCCCGATTTCTTTCTCCACCCAAGTTCGATCGGGCGACAGGTGGGCGTAGCATTCTTTGGCAACATGAATTAATTGAGGGTGGTTCCCCGGAAGCTGCCCCCACAACAGCCAAGTTTGTCCGATGCTGCCATACTGGTGGGGTTTGGGGTCACCCCCCCGATCGGAGCGGCGATCGATTCGGGCGACGATCTCTTTTTTGAGGAGGGGTAAGCGCACCAAAGAAGTCATCCCCAACTCCGATCCGGTTTCATCTTCCCCTGGCGAAATCATCCGCAAGACGTAAGTATCGCCAATTTGCACTACATCCGATTGGGTGGAGTCCGTCGATTTTTCCGCTAGCATCACTTCGCTGGCTTCGGGTTGTTCTCGCGCGGCCAACTCTGCCAACAGGCGCAGATCGCTTTCGTCGAGTTCCTCATAATCTTTATCGAGTGCTGACTCGATTTTGCGCCAAAATCGATGGCGATTTTGCCCGATCGCCTCTTCGGTGCGATCGAGTTGCTCTCGCCAATCGTAGAGAAACAACGCTAGGGTCGGATAACCAATTTGACTGGACTCGTTCATGATAGGGGTAATTTGTCAATCGGGTTCGATATAGGTCAGATGGTTAGATGCCCTGGGTGGCGGTTGTCGAGGATGTCGATCGGGTGCGATAAGTTGATTTTGCGTTGATTTGATGCCCCAAAAAAGCAGCAGAACCCCAATGGACGGGGTGTGTTATTGAAGTTTGAGCTGACAGTGACCCAAAAGTGCGTCTGGGGAAGAGGGAAAGAGCCAATTGTCGCGACTGAGTTTGGGACGTTCGATCGTCGAGGCGATCGAACGTCCGCACCCGAAATAGTCGCATCTAGCAAGATCGATCGAGGTCGCACCTCAAAACTCACCATCGTTTTCGATTGTTTCTCGTTTTCCGTCAGAGCCTATATTACTTTAGCTTGGAAAAATCCGTACTGCTCTCACCCCATCTTTCAAACTTAAGCGCCAGCACGAGCGCGATACTAGGTGCGGAGTCGCACGCGCAAACGGTTGTCAGCCGTCAGCAATTGGGATCGAACCCACAATTTCGGGGTGTGGGTACAGTTTGTGAATACAGCTTTTCAAACATTGTCGTTTAAACATTATCGGAATTATCGGAGCGAATGAGTTGTTCGCTCCGTAGCCATTTTCACCCAGCTTATCGAGATTCCAGAGCCGATCTACTCGCAGTTACGACTTTGGGCGCGAGCAGTTCCATCTCGATGGGCATCTGCGATCGCTCAGCTCGCCAACACCTATCTCTAACTAAAATAGCGGTGGCGATCGCGCGACCGCTGAATGCTGACAATTAAGCCAGTGCCGCTAACACTTTCTCGTGAATCTCGCCGTTGCTGACCACCACGCCTTGATTGTTGGCAAACTTGGCTCCGAGCGAAAAGTCGAGGGGTTTACCGTGCATATCTGTAATGCGTCCCCCGGCTTCTTCAACGACAATGGTTCCGGCCGCATGATCCCAGATTTTCTCTCGATAGTTCGGAGATTTGGGGGAAGGCAGGCGCAGGTAGAGAACTGCTTGCCCAGATGCCACCGCGCCATATTTGGCTTGAGAGTCCATCCGCAGAGACGAGGCGGTAATTCCGACCGCTTGCGCCACGGCACTTTGACGGGACTGGTCGCCATGTCCGGATTCGACGCTTTCGACAAATCGGAGATTGGCCGCATCCCCGGAGTCGGCAACTCGGATCTGCTGGAAATCGCCCCCGGAGAGGGGAGCCATAAACGACCCTTCGCCGCGCACGGCAACGTACAATACCCCAGACTCGCCATTTTCGAGGGGCATGGCGGGACAGGCGAGAACGCCGACTTTGACTTCGCCCGATTCAACCAAGGCTAAAGCGACGGCATATTGGTCTTGGCGCAAAAATCCTTTCGTACCATCGATGGGATCGAGGGTCCAGTAACGCGGCCCAACTTTACCGTTACCACGATCGATCCAGCTTTTCACCGCTTCGGGTGTCGCATCGGGAATCAGTTCCTTAACGTAGTCCGTGACTTTGGCAAGTTGAGGAGCCATCTCCGGTGTCGAGAGATCGGCGGCATCTTCTTCTGCCACGATCGGATCGTCTCCAAAGATATCGCCCACAGCTTTACAAATCAAAGCTTGAGCGCCGTAGTCGGCGACTGTCACCGGACTTTTATCAGTCTTTTCCATCGCCGCTGGAATCGCTAGACGAACCTGCTGGCAGAGTTTTGCCGCTGCAATCGCTGCATCGATAGCAACTTGTTTCTCTTTTTCGTAGGACATGAAGGATTTTGGATTAGGTTGCAATTCCTCTAAAAACTAACCCGTTCGTTACGAAAACAGCAAGATGGGAATGAGGCGGGGGGAGTTGGGGAGATGGGGAAGGTGAGGGAGGTGAGGGAGGTGAGGGAGATACGCGCATTCTTCCTTGTTCCCTTGTCCTCCTTATCCCCCTGGTCTCCTTCTCCCGACCGAAGCTAGGGTTGGCGATTAACTGTTGGTAATGGTTGCGCCGTTCTGCATCGGTTCTAGGGATTCTCCAGCGGCTTCAAAGGGTTCGATGGTCGATCGGGCGAAGCTTTGAGCTAGGGCATCTTTGGCATCGGCAACGGCGGCATCTCGCAGTTGTTCGCGCAAGTCGGGCATGACGGCTAGGGCGCGAGTCCAATCGGGAATTTGCGCTCCGGTGGGATTGGCCAGATAGGCTTCTCCGGCTTCGAGAATGACGTGCTCGAAGACTTCTAGGACGAGTTCTTCTTGGTGGCGATCGTAATTTAGGTTATTGAACGCGGCATCGACGAAGTACTGACGGGTGTAGTCTTGGGCTTTGCGACGGAACTTCACCCGCAAGGCGCGAATTAAATCCATCGTCACCACCACTCGTTCGGTTTCTGTCAGGGTGCGCAGGACGGATTGGAGAATGTCCCGGCACATTTTTTGCAGTCCTTCGCTGGTCGATTGACCGAGGGATTGGTGTTTGTGGTCGAAAATGCCTAAATCGACTTGGGCGATCCGTTTGGGGGCGACGTTACGGTAGACTTCGGCGAGCATCCCGATTTCTAAACCCCAGTTACCGGGGATGCGAGTATTGAGGGCCAGATCGCTATTGAGGGCAAATTCTCCCGAGAGATGGTAGCGAAAGGAATCGAGGTAACGTAGGTAGTCGTAGTGACCGACGAGTTCGATGAGCGTTGCAATTAGGGGAGTGACGAACAGGCGCATCACTCGGCCGTTCAAGTTGCGCGATTCGTGGCCGAGTCGGGCGTAGTAGGCTTTGTTGAAGGCGATGCCAAATTCTTTTTCGAGCAAGGGGAACAGGAGTTTGAGGGGGTAGGTGCGATCGTAGGTGATGATATCGGCATCGTGGAGGGCGATCGCATCGGCTTCGAGACTGGAAACCCCAAGCCCGAGCCACACGGCTTGACCTTTGCCTTTAAAGCGGAGAATGTCGAGTCCTTTATCGCGCAATTGCTCGAGAATCGATCGCACCCGAGGCCCGTTTTCCCAAATCACGAAGGTTCTTTGGGGTAACAGCTCGAAAAATTGGACGGCGCGAATGTATTGTTCGTGAGTTTGAGCGTACAAGCAAACGACGACGGTATTGACGAAGTGACATTGCTGTAGGTGTTCGCGGATGATGCCTAGAGCCGGTCGTTCGAGTTCTTCGTAAAGTGCGGGGATCAGAACGGCCGTCGGAGAATGCTGGCTGAGTTGGGTTAATCGCTCTTCGAGTGCCGAAAGGTCGGTGTTGAAATCGTGAATTGTCGTAATTAGTTCTTGTTTGTAATCCATTACTTTGGGGAATAATTTAGCGATCTCAAGACGTATCCATTATCTGTTAGATTTATATTAAAGGATGTTTGTTTAGATACAGAAGATTGTTGTCTACTTGTTTATAAACTTGATAACTTAGAACGATTACTTGTTTTGAAAAAGACAAGATAGATTTCGATCGCCTCAAAAATAGGTCAATAATACCTAGAATATATTAGGCCTCTGGCTAGTATTTTTTCTAGGAAAGTAAACATGGAAAATTATTTCATATATATTATTTGCCGAGCGCGAATAATTATTAAGTTTAAAAATATTAGTTTATAAGATATGGTAAAACATAAAATCTTGCCAATTAGTTATTAGTAATTATAGACGCGAATGCTAAAATTACGTCTAATTTCTCTCGATCGAGCTAAACATAGAGTTTTGTAACAAAAATTAAGTAATAGTTTATTTTCAATCTCTCACTCTCGAAAATAGACGAAATCGTTAGCTTCGATCGCATCGAGAGTTATGGGAAATATTAACCTGATTTAAAATTCTCGCTGCGTTCATTTGCCGATAAAACTCAGCTCGTATTCGGGCTATGGGAGGGGACGATCGCCTTCAACTCGAAGAAAAAGTTGAAAAAATAGTCTTTGTCTCTACTCGCATTCACAATTTTTTTACAAAGACTTGTTAGTTTGAGATAGATGCGATCTCAATACATCTAAAACTCTCCTATCGCAGGGTTACAACCGCTTATTTTTGATATGGACACACCTCGACCGACCGTTCCCACGCGCAGACAAGCCTCAAACCGCATCATCGATCTGCAATCGAGCTTGTTCGCACCGGTGAGAAAGTTGTTCCACGGTTTCAAAGTCAGTCAAAAAATTAGCCTTGGATATGTCGTTGTCTTGGGTATTGCCGTTTCAGGGACGAGTGCGGGCATCCTTTTGGGCGATCGCCACCAGCAAATGGCTCGAGCTAAAATGGAAGACGTTCTCGAAGAAACTCGCTTGCTGGCCGCCCTCGACCAAGAATTGAGCCACGCACTCTTGCACCAGCACCGGATAATTATTTTCGGTCGGGAACCGAAACGATTTCAAGAAGAGTACGTCGAGTTTCGGGCCCACGCGATGGGATTCAATCGAGTTTGGCAAGAGTTTAGAAAGTCTTACGTTCCCCAGGACCGCTACGACAGAACTGACGAGTTAGTCCTCATCGAAGAATTGCTGACCCGTTACGACGGTCTGACATCAGGCTACTTAAACGAGGTGGAATTCATCGCGGGCGATCTCGATCCGGACAATTGGCAACTCGATGAATTTGACGAAGACCGAGGCAGACTGATCCGGCTGAACCAAAATAGGCTGGGTCTTGGGGTGAGGGGTTTGTCTGAAGAGCTAGAACAAGTCAGCATCATCGTTGCCAAGGAAGCTGAAGAAGCCGAACGCTATTTACACAATGCAAAAATCTTACAAATTCGGACGATCGCCGCGAGCATGATACTATCGGTGGCGATCGCGATCGTATTTTCCATTCGTACCAGCCGGGCTATTTCCGCCCCCTTAAGAAAAGTCACGCACATCGCCCACAAAGTGACGACTGAAGATAATTTCGACCTCCAGGTTTCCGTCACCTCTCAAGACGAAGCGGGGATATTGGCACTGGCGATCGATCGGCTCATCGTTCGGGTCAGACAACTGTTGCAAGAACAGCAACAAGCAAACGAAACCTTAGAAAACCGAGTCCGAGAACGCACCCAGGAACTTCACGACAAAAATAAGTCCCTCCAAGAAACCCTGCGCCAACTCCAGCGCACTCAAGCGCAACTGATTCAAGCGGAAAAAATGTCGAGTTTGGGGCAGATGGTGGCCGGAGTCGCTCACGAAATCAACAACCCCGTGAACTTTATCTACGGCAATCTCACCCACGCGCGCGAATACATGGAGGATGTGTTGGGTCTGTTGCACCTGTACCAGGAGGAGCACCCAAATCCAACTCCAGCTATCGCCGAAGAAACCGAAGCGATCGAACTTGATTTTATCGAAGAAGACTTGATGAAACTGTTCCAATCGATGCGAGTGGGAGCCGATCGCATTCAGGAAATCGTCAAGTCCCTGCGCAACTTCTCTCGCCTCGACGAAGCCGAAATCAAAACCGTCGATGTTCACGAAGGACTCGGCGGCACGCTGATGATTTTGCAAAATCGCCTTAAGGCAAAGCCCGAGTATCCAGCGATCGAAGTGATGCAAAACTATGGGGAATTGCCCGCGATCGATTGCTACCCCGGTCAGCTCAATCAGGTGTTTATGAACCTACTTGCCAATGCGATCGATGCGTTAGAAGAAAAGCGACTCAGGGGAACCGACAAAGCCACCATCGAAATTCATACCGAAGTCCTCTCGAATCAAACCATTGGTATTCGGATTCGAGATAACGGATCGGGCATTCCCAACAGCATTCGCAGCAAACTCTTCGATCCCTTCTTCACCACCAAACCCGTCGGTAAAGGCACGGGTCTGGGACTTTCGATTAGCTATCAAATTGTCGTCGATAAACACGGGGGAACCCTGCGATGTCACTCCACTCCCGGAGAGGGGACTGAGTTTGCGATCGAGCTTCCCATTCGTCAAGGGGCGATCGAAGCAGCGTAATTGGGACAAGGGAGGTGAGGGAGATGAGGGAGATGAGGGAGAATATGGGTAGAAAAGTTCTCAAAAGTCATGAAGATTTAGCAGTTTATCAAAAGGCTTTTGATGCTGCGATGACAATCTTTGAGCTTTCAAAGACTTTTCCGGTTGAAGAGCGCTATTCTTTAAGCGACCAAATCCGTCGGTCTTCCCGTTCTGTGTGTGCCAACTTAGCAGAGGCTTGGCGCAAAAGAAGATACGAAGCTGCGTTTATTGCCAAACTGAGCGATAGTGAGGCAGAAGCCGCAGAAACTCAGGTGTGGATTAAATTTGCGGTCAAATGCGAGTATTTAGATGTAGAACGGGGCAGAGAACTCTACGGCATCTATAATCAAGTTCTCAGTGGATTAGTACACATGATTAATAATGCTCATCTGTGGGTGATTCGTAGATAGAAAAATTATCCCCTGCCTCCTCATCCCCCTCACCTCCCCCATCCCCCTCATCTCCCCCATCCTCCTCATCTCCCCCATCCTCCTCATCTCCCTCACCTCCCTCACCTCCCCTACCCTCAATTCATCTACAACACGGCAAAATCAGTAGAGTCGATCGCCCCAACATTCACGTTCTGCAACGTGACAACCAATCCCGTGGCACTGACTTGGGTGTCGTTGCCCACCTGAGTTAGAGTAATATCGGCGAAGGTCAGGCCATCGATTAAGCCGATGATATCCACGCCATCGGTGAAGTCAGCGACGATATCGATGCCATCTCCCGCACGGAAGTCAAAGCGATCGCCTCCAGCACCGCCAATCAGGAGGTCGTTTCCGAGGTCGCCGCGAACGACATCATTTCCCGCACCGCCGAGAACGATGTCGTTATCCCGACCGCCGAACACCACGTCGTCGCCATCGTCGCCATCGAGGACATCCGCGCCGCTATTACCCAAGAGACGGTCGTTTCCGGCATTGCCATCGAAGGTATCGTTGCCGAGTCCCCCGAGCATCACATCAATTCCCGCGCCACCGGTTGCTAAGTCGTCATTTGACCCGGCCAAGATGAAGTCGTCTCCCGCACCGCCGTCGATGGTGTCGTTTCCGGCGTTGCCGAGAATGAAATCTTTTCCATCGTTACCGTCGAGGCGATCGGCATTCGCAAATCCGGCAAGGACATCGTTCCCCCCCAATCCGGAGAAGGCATTGGCATTTCCATCTCCTAAGAGCAAGTCGTCGCTGTCGTCACCGAGATTGCCCGTTTCGGGGAAGTCCGGGAGGCGAATTTCAAGTCGATCGAAGATGAGGCTGACACCGGGTTCGGGGTCTGGTACGAATTCAAAAGCGCCGATATCGCGAGTTCCCACGGCAGCAGTACCTCGTTGGTCGTTAGCAGTCGCGCCGGCACCAGATGCATCGATCGCCGCAGAACCGGCAACTAGGGCGTGGGTGAAGGTGGAGCCGCCATTATTCGCCAGGGTGGGGTCGAGGATATCGGTAATGGCCAGTCCGCTGGTATCGAGGACGATATCCGAACCCGTGCCGATCGTGCCGTTACCGTTCCCCGCTGCCGTTCCCAGAATATTGTTGTTGTCGCCGTTGATGCCGTCTCCGGAGACATCATCGGCTGCGAGTCCCAGCGCGATATTTCCAGCAATGATGCTGTTGCGAATGGTGAAGATGCCGCCAGTATTGAAAATACCGCCGCCCTCGCCCCCACCGGCATCATTAGAATTAGAAATGTTATTGGTGATGGTGGAGTTGTCGATCGTGCCACCGTTATAGCTGA
Organism: Cyanobacteriota bacterium; assembly: GCA_034189805.1. GTDB lineage: Bacteria > Cyanobacteriota > Cyanobacteriia > Cyanobacteriales > Geitlerinemataceae > Zarconia. Next base: position 21,055 of record JAXHUC010000006.1, on the reverse strand, counting down.
AAATGCCGCCGCCGTAAATGGTAGCGGCATTACCGGAGATGGTGGAGTTCGTGAGGGTGACTTCTCCACCGCTCAAAATGCCGCCGCCATCCCCGCTCAGCACCTGATTACCCGAGACGGTAGAGTTGGTGAGGGTAACGTCTCCAGCACTGTCAATGCCGCCACCGTAGTCGAAACCAGAATTGTCCGAGACAGTGGAGTCGGTGAGGGTGACATCTCCAATGCTAAAAATACCGCCGCCGCTGCCGTCGCCCTCGCCGCCGCCGCCAGTAGTAGAATTGCCCGAGACGGTGGAGTTGGTGAGGGTGACATCTCCAAGGCTGTAAATACCGCCGCCTCCCCGATCTGACGTATTACCCCAGACGGTGGAGTTGGTGAGGGTGACATCTCCAATGCTAAAAATACCGCCGCCTTGGTTTGCGGACATTCCCCCCGTCAGCGTCAGTCCCGCCACTGTCAGCGGAACATCCCCCGTCACGTTAATGACGCGAGACATCTGGTTGGCATCAATGGTGAGATTACTCGCTCCGAGTCCGGTGAGGGTAAGCTCTTCGGTAATTTCCAATTCCCCCAACTCTAGGGTAATCGTCTGTCCTCCGGCAAACACCGTCGGATCGAACTGAATCTCGTCAGCTCCCGAGCCGGCAACCGAACCATCAACGGATATATTGTTATTGGCGGCTACGATCGCTTCTCTGAGAGTCACGGCACCATCATTGGCGATCGTATCTTCGAGACTTGTAACTGTAATAAGTGGCATAGACCTGAAACCTTAAAATTTTTACGAAGAGGTTTTTCCCAATTGGTAGAAATCCCCGACTGGAAAAAAGGTTGCTTAGTGACTTATAGACAAATTCTGCGAAAAATATGCAACTTTACATAATTTTTAATATTAATTTTGTCGGTCTACTTGAAACTTCGATCTAAAATCTAAACTAAAGAGTATGGCTTAAACCCAAATATTACTAAAAAATTAGTTTTATATTTTTGTTACGATTCGTATCAGGAATTGCTTTTCTCTTAAGCCAATCTTGACAAAATGACCGATATAAATTCCAGCGCATCAGCGCTCGAACCCATGCGCAGCGTTCATACAAGCAATTTTCCCGATCTCCTCAAACAATTGGGAATTTCCTTAGCTATTTCAACGTATCAAGCAGGCAGACTGATTCTTTTACGTGCCGAAGAAAACTCGATTAACACCCATTTTAAAGTGTTCGATCGGGCGATGGGATTGGCAGTCGATCGCGAAAAAATGGCGATCGGTACGGCATATCAAGTCTGGGAACTGCGCAACATTCCCGCCGTCGCCAATAGACTCGAACCATCGGGAAAACACGATGCTTGTTATCTCCCGAGAAATATCCGAATTACCGGAGATATCGACATACATGAAATGGCTTACGTTGAGGATGAGTTGTGGTTTGCCAATACTCGCTTTTCCTGCTTGTGTACCTTGGATAAAAATCACAGTTTCGTTCCCCGTTGGAAACCGCCATTTATTACCGCTTACGATTTGCGCGATCGCTGTCATTTAAATGGTTTGGGATTGCGAGAAAATCAACCCAAATATGTCACGGCATTAGGCGAAACCGATACTCCCAACGGTTGGCGAGAAAATAAAGCCAGCGGCGGTATTCTCATGGATATCGAAACTAATGAAATTATCGCTCGCAACTTATCCATGCCCCATTCTCCCCGTTGGTATCGCGATAAATTGTGGGTTCTCGAATCGGGAAAAGGTAGCCTCGCAACCGTTGATTTAGCCACGGGAAACGTCACTACCGTTGCCGAACTTCCCGGCTTTACGCGAGGTCTGGATTTTTACGGCAACATTGCGTTTATCGGTTTATCTCAAGTGCGAGAAACCGCCACCTTTAGCGGTCTGCCGATTACCCAAAAAGCAAGCGATCGCATTTGTGGCGTATGGGTGGTAAATATCGATACTGGAGAGGCGATCGCCTTTTTGAGATTTGAAGATGCCGTCCAGGAAATTTTTTCAGTGCGGGTATTGCCGGGAATTCTTTTCCCCGAAGTCATCGATTGGGATAAAGATTTGATGGCAACTTCGTACGTTCTCCCCGATGAAGCCCTCGCCCAAGTCGTCCAACCTCAAACGGAAGGGGGAAACGACAAGTGATGTAGGGGCGGGTTTAGCTAAAACCCATGCCCTGACTGAGATCGATTTTCGATCGCCCGCCCTCGCGCTTATGTACCTGACTTATGTCCCTGACTCAGCTCACCTACATCCAAACAGCCTCAAAGCAGAACAGCAGACCCCATCCGGTAAAATGAAGGCATCAAATCTCAGTGAGAAAATTCTCAGTAAGAGTCATCCTGCGTCGCTCTATTCTTTTTGAGATTCACCGCTATTCACCGCTTAAACTACGCTTAATTATTTATGCTGAGTCAGCCCCAAGCCGAACCGATTTGGAAAACTGTCATTCGCCTGTTGAGGTGGGATAAACCCGCCGGACGGTTAATCCTGATGATTCCAGCATTGTGGGCGGTGTTTTTGGCGGCCCGAGGTACGCCCCCCTGGCCGCTAGTGGGGGTGGTGATTTTAGGCTCCCTTGCCACGAGTGCGGCTGGCTGCGTGGTCAACGATTTGTGGGATCGCGATATCGATCCTCAAGTCGATCGCACCCAGAATCGACCGCTCGCTTCCCGCGCCTTGTCGGTGACAACAGGGATTGTCGTCGCGGTTATCGCCCTGGCTTGTGCGGCAATCTTAGCGCTGTATCTGAACACTCTCAGTTTTGCCCTCAGCGTGGCGGCGGTTCCGGTGATTATCTGCTACCCGCTTGCCAAACGTTTTTTTCCCATTCCCCAGCTCGTTTTATCGATCGCCTGGGGATTTGCCGTCCTGATTAGTTGGAGTGCGGTGACTGGAAGCCTGGAGGGGGCAACGGGATGGTTGTGGGGGGCGACGGTACTGTGGACGTTGGGTTTCGATACCGTGTACGCCATGGCCGATCGCGAAGACGATCGCAAAATCGGGATTAACTCCAGCGCCCTATTTTTCGGGGATTATGCGGCGCTTGCCGTCGGAGTCTTTTTCGTGGGGACGATCGCCGCACTGGCCGTTCTCGGAGTTTCTATGGGCCTTGGATGGAGTTTTTGGATCGCGCTGACCCTGGCGGCGATCGTCTGGCTGTGGCAATCGAAGCAGTTGATGGCCCCCGAGTTACCGCCTTCTCTCTACGGTGAAATCTTCGGTCAGAATGTGTGGATCGGTTTTGTTATCTTGACGGGGATGATTTTGGCCTAGTGCGGCCACGGGGAATGAAAAATTAAAAGTTAAAAATTAAAAGTTAAAAATTAAACATGCAGAATGATGTCTGATGCGCGATCGACGCTCGAACTCTGACTTTTTTGTTACTTTTAGCAACCGATTCCCCCAACATTTCCCCACCCTCACCAGGGTTTTAGATAATTCACATTAGATGTAAATGGCTCGCGCGCATCGCTTTTACGGGTAGAGAGCGAGTCATTTATTTCTGCTGCACTCGTGGGACTTCAATGATTATGAATACTTGGCAAGTGAACTCTGAGGTTGTCTACTTACTCTCGAAAATTACCGAACAAGACTTAAATCCGAGAAGCATTCGACCCGTCTTTGTCTTCGTGGCAGCAGCGATCGCCGTATTGCGCGGCGTGATGGTAATGGATAAGGTGATTACCGCCGAGGAAGAGGCGCGATTGCTCGAAACCCTCGATGTGTTGCTCGATGAGGATGAAGAGGTCTACCGCCTGACGCAACTGACGATTCGCGGTATCGATCGCGAACAGATTTTTCTCGACCCTCAAGCACTACTCACCCTATCCGATCCCCTGTCAATCTCGGCGAGGTTGCTGCTACTGGCTTTTGGATACGAGATGTCCGCAGCCGACGGGTCGATCGATTTTCGCGAGCAGATGTACTTACATTCGATCGCCTCTCGCTTGCGCGTCGAGATGCCCCACCTACAGGCGATCGAAGCCGGATTTATGGAACAGACAGCACCATCCCCCGAAAGCGCCAGGGAAGTACTGGCGTTGTTAGGGAACGATCGGTTTGAGGAGATCGATCCAATTTTAGTGAAAGCGGCGCAGTACATGCGATTGAGGTTGAAAGTCGCGCAATCTTAAATGTCAGTTTTGGATCGTTGGTGACAAGTAATGGTGGTATTCACTTTATCAATCCATCAATCATCGACCGAAAACCCGGAGTTGGGGGGTCTCCCCCCAAACCCCCCGCCGGGGGCCTTGCGCCTCCCCCGAACCCCCCGCGCACAAGAGTGATATCGTTAGAACTCATGTTTTAAGGTGATTTCCGAGAAAGAATATACCGCTTAAGCCGGGTGAACTTAAAACAGAATGCCTGGGCAAGTGGTACGTTCTTTTCTAGAGATCGCCTAAGAGGTTTGAGTTATTTGAGTGAGTCGGCTTGATACCCAAGAAAATAGCTTAACTTGTCACCAATGGTTTTGGATTAGACTGTTTCCGGTGACAGTGGGGAATGGGGAACGGGGAACAGGTTATGGAGAGAAGGGGATAAGGGAGAATTATTAATTGTTCATTATTCATTACTCAATGACAGACGATCGCTTTTTTCAGTTCTAGGGCCCAAAACGGAACGAAACTCACGACTAATGCCACGGCTAAATCTGCCCCAGAAAGGGCGATCGTCTCGAAAAAGCCTTGGAAAAACGGAATGTAAATCGCTCCAAGCTGCAATCCAAATGTCAGCAGGGTTGCCCCCAGCATCGGTTTGTTCGAGAGTAAGCCAATTTTAAACACCGAGTCCCGTTCCGATCGCATGGTTTGCGCCAGCCAAATGCGCGAAAAAGCCAGGGTGGCAAATGCCATCGTTTGCCAGTTGGACGCACCCATTTGCCAATACCTGTCGGCGATCGCCAGCAGAAGTGCCCCCAAAAGCAACCCCACCCAGACAATATCCCAACCCACCCCGCGACTGAAGATACTTTCATCGGGTTTGTAGGGCGGACGCTGCATGACGTTGCTCTCGGCGGGTTCCACGCTCAGCGCCAATGCCATCACCCCATCGCCGATCAGGTTAATCCAGAGAATTTGTAGAGGTTGGAGGGGAAGGGGCATTCCCAGAAACGGCGCAAATGCAATCAGCCACAGTTGACCGCCATTTCCGGAGAGGGTGTACTTAATGAACTTGCGGATATTATCGTAAATGACCCGTCCTTCTTTGACTGCTGCCACGATCGTCGCGAAGTTGTCATCTTGGAGGACGATATCGGCCGCTTCTTTGGCCACATCCGTCCCGGTAATGCCCATGGCAACGCCGATATCGGCTTTTTTGAGGGCGGGAGCATCGTTGACCCCATCGCCGGTCATCGCCGCAATTTGACCCCGTTCCTGCAACCCGCGCACGATATTGAGTTTGTCTTCTGGGGAAACCCGAGCGCACACGTCAACGGACTCGACCCGATCGCCCAACTCGACGGCCGACAGATGGGCTAATTCTTGCCCGGTGAGGATGTTTCCTCCGGTGTCAATTCCCAATTTGCGGGCGATATGACTGGCGGTGAGGGGATGGTCGCCGGTAATCATCATCACCCGAATCCCGGCTTTTTGGCAGGTCTGCACGGCGGCGCGCACTTCCGCTCGCGGCGGATCGAGCATTCCGGTCAAACCGATAACAACCAAATCTCGTTCGAGTTCCCTCGCATCTTCGGGGGGTTCGTCGAGGGGACGGTAGGCCATGGCTAACACCCGCATTCCGTCTTTGGCCAACCGTTCCCCTGCGGCTTGAAGGCGATCGCGCCAAGTTCGATCGAGGGGTTCTATGCGATCGCCCACCCAAATGCGGGTTGCCAGCTCGAGCAGGCGATCGAGGGAGCCTTTGGTAAACGCGCAATATTCGGGGAGATTCCCGGTCGCATCTTTCAGGCACGCCAAACTCGCTGGGAATTGAGCTTCAGAACCCGGACTAGAATCCAGATTAGAACCCAGACACCGATGCAGGGTAGTCATCAGTTGGCGATCGGAATCGAAGGGCACTTCGTCGATGCGAGGAAAAACGCGATCGAGATCGGCTTCGGTCAATCCAGCTCGCGCTGCGGCAACAACCAGTGCGGTCTCTGTGGGGTCGCCGATGGCATGAGGTTCGTCTTGGGTTGCGGCCAGAACCGCATCGTTGCACAACGCACCGCTCGTCAGCAACAAGGCGATCGCCCCACCGTACTTTCGGGTCAATTCTTCGGGGCCGATTTCGTCGATGCGCGCGTCTGCCACTTCCAACACGGCAACCGTCATCCGATTTTCTGTCAGGGTTCCGGTTTTATCGGAACAGATAGCCGTCACCGAACCCAACGTTTCCACCGCCGGGAGATTGCGGACGAGGGCGTTAAGATCGAGCATTCGCTGCGCTCCTAATGCGAGGGCGATCGTCACCACGGCGGGCAACCCTTCGGGAATCACCGCCACCGCTAGACTGACCGCAGTCAGCAGCATCAGCGTTAACTCTTCTCCCCGTAGCAGTCCCAAAATGAGAATCACCACCGACAGGGCGAAGGCGATCGCGCCGATGACTTTCCCCAACTGCCCCAGGCGTTTCTGCAAAGGGGTTTGCTCCGCTCCCACCTGTCCCATCAAGCTGGCAATGCGTCCCAACTCCGTCTGCATCCCCGTCTCGGAAACGATCGCCGTACCGCGACCGTAGGTAACGATGGTTCCCCGATAAACGGTATTGCGTCGATCGCCCACGGGTTGCTCTGCCTGAAACACCCGGTTGGCATCCTTTTCCGCCGGTTCGGATTCCCCCGTGAGGGCGGCTTCCTGGATTTTTAGGCTGGCACTCTCGAGCAAGCGCCCGTCCGCTGGAACGAGGTTTCCCGCCTCGAGCAGGAGAATATCCCCCGGTACGAGACCATCGGCGGAAATTTCTTCAACTCGTCCCTCTCGACGCACCCGCACCGTCGGCATCGCCAGTCGTTTTAAGGCTGCCATCGCCCGTTCTGCTTTATATTCCTGACGAAATCCCAGTACCGCATTGAGAATCACGATCGCGCCGATCGCAATTGCATTTTTTGCATCGCCTAACGCTGCCGAAACAATCGCTGCGACAATCAGCATCACGACTAACGGCGCGCTCAGCTGTTCCCAAACGATCGACCAAGGGGATTTGCGTCCGGTTTCCACGAGTTGGTTGGCACCGTATTCTTGCAATCGTTCCTCAATTTCGGCACTTGTCAAACCGAGATCGACATCTGTTTCGAGTTCTCGGACAACTGTTTCGATACTTTCCCGATACCAATTACTCATCGCAACCTCTCAAACCCCTTGCACCGATCGTAAACCGCCGCGTCTCTAAATTGCAATTCGAGTACCGATCGACCCAAGCGAGAACGTCAACTTCGCCTATCAAAGTTTTCGCGCCATCCCCATTACAATTCGGTAAGAATTCAGGTTCTATTTCAGATTCTGCTGGGGTAACAATGGGTAGGGGCGGGTTTTGACTTGAAATTTTGGGTAAGCCTCCTAAGATATTGCTAAACCCGCCCTTACATCGTTTTGTCTCATACATGACACCTGAATGCTTACACAATTCGGATGCAAATCACCGAACCACAAGCACTGCTCGGCGATCGAAGACTCCCTGGGCGCGTCATATTAAGTTCCGTTACATTGTCACCATTCTGGGGAGTACAAACTCAATTGAAGAATTAGAGAAGCTATAAAATCCAATATTTTGGCTCTAACCAAGCGGTCAAAGATCGGACAAGTTACTAGCATTCACGAGCGCAAATTAAGAGGTTTTCGATTTTTGCGATCGGCACTCGAGTTGCACGTTTTCCAAACAGATTCAATTGGCTGGCGTTGGATTCTAGGAAAAGTTGAGAAATAGCAGATTGGAGAGCGATCGCAACGGGCTGATGTCGGAAATTTGATTGTGACTAATATTTGATTTTCAGTTGATTTTTTAGTTAATTTTTAACGTTGAATTGTTCGTTCTTCCGTCGGTTCTCGCAATCCAGCCAGCAATTGCTCCTTCTGAGTTGCCGACAATCCCCGACTCTGCACCAATACCCCAAATCCCCCCAATCCCATCGGATCGATGAGGGAGTGCAGGACTTGGCGGCGCTGCATAATCGTGGCGATATCTTGGGCGCTGGCGGTTCGGTTCTCTCCCGCAAGACTCGGCTGTCCCAACGTCGCGAGGCGTTCTCCCCACCCCAGCGCCATCAAAAACAGTCCTTGCTGGGTAAACCCGAGGGTAGACAAGCCGCAGGATTCACCCCAACGTTCGAGGGCGGTAAAATTGACGTGGGCGGTGATATCTTGATGTCCGATGTTGACGTAGGGATTGTCGTGATGTCGGTGCTGGTAGTAGCATTGCAACGTACCGCTCGATCGCCCCAAACTGTAATAACGCTCGGCGCGATAGCCGTAGTCGATGGTCAGGATATAGCCCCGTTGCAATCGCTCGGCAACGGTCTCGATCCAAGGGCGAGCAGCGAGATTGACCTCACTTCTAAAGCCATTGGGATAAGTACTCAAATCGATGTCGATCGCCTCAAAATATTTCGCGAGTTCTGGTGTCGAAGGTTCGTCGATCGTCTCGATGAATTGCCCTACCCATTGCGCTCCATTTTTCGGTGGGTTTTCTGGAGCATTTTCTGGAGTATTCTCGGGCGATCGGGTGACGTAAACTTCTTTGAGCTTTCCCTCGCTAACGGCAAATTGATGCACGGGAAAGGCATCGACGAGTTCGTTAGAAAAGAAACAACCGACAATTGAATCTGGGGCAATCTCTTCCCAGTCACACCAACGAATCGATTTCGATCGAACGTTTTCCGTTTCAAATTGCCGTTCTAAGCGTTGTTTTTGCTCTCTTTTTAAGCTCGATGATTTCTCAATGATAATATATTCGATCGCTTCGAAAAAATCGAGATATTGAGTTTGAATAATCTTTAAAACATCTCCGGCTAAGATACCCTGCCCCGCACCCATTTCCACTAAATAAAATGGCTGCGGACAATCCAAAAATTGCCACATTTCAAAAAACTGTCGGGCGAGGGTTTCACCAAAATCCGAACAGAGATGAACGGAGGTAACAAAATCTCCCGGCGCGCCCAATTTTCCTTTACCATTGTAATAACCGTGCTGGGGATGATACAGCACGCAATCCATATATTCGGCAAAGGGAATGCGTTGGTTGGGGCTTTGCTGAATTTGGCGATCGATGATTCGACACAATTCGAGATTAGAAGTCATGGGGGAATCGTGAACTTTAACCGTTGATAACCGTTAAACTTTTAATTTCAGCATTCAGCTATCGGCCCTCAGCTATCAGATTGTGGCCTGACCTGTCCCTGACATTACACCTGAATCTTTACTCTCCATCACCCCATTTCCCCATCAAGGAGCGGGCTGGTGGGAACCAATCAAACGATTATCAGACTTTTGATAAAGCTCGATGGGGATTTCCGCCCGATCGCTAATTGCTGCCAATCCGTCGATCAGAATTTGCTTGTGTTCTTCGATCCGAGTGCGGGTATCGAGATCTCCCCGTTCGTTGGAGTCGCGGGTCAGATTGCGAATGTATTCGACATACTGGGGGACGACAAACACCTTAATTAGCTCTTTCGAGCTGGTGTATTCGCAAATGACGATCGTACCCACGCAGATGTTTTGCAGTTCGGTGCGGGCGCGATCGAGGGCTTGCTGTTGGCGATGGGTATTGGTCACCCCTTGTAAAACGCGAGTATAGGATTGCGCGAGGGTTTGGGCTTGGGGATAAACGGAGGTTCCCTCGGGCACTTGGCGGGCTGCGGCAATCCCCTGTTGCCAGGTAGCTACCGCCTGATTCCACTGACGCTGTTCTTGCAGGGTTTTCGCCCGATCGGCCAGACGAATGGCTTGGTTGTAAAAATTGGTGGCGATTTGCTCTCGGGTGCGTTGTTCCCGAGCGGCAACAAATTGCGGTTCGTAATCGGTAAAGAGTTCCTCGGCTCGTTCTTCAGCCAGCGTCCCTCGAGGAACCCGTCGCAGGGCAGAAATTGCCGTTTGCCAACTCGCATAGGCCAGTTGCCACTCTTTGAGGTCTTTGGCAATGCTTTGACGAGCTTGGGCAATTTCAGCCGCAGTCAGGGCGGTTTCGAGTTTTTCGCTGGCACTTTCTTCGGTGGTTTTCCGCTCTTCGATCGCGTCTAAATTGCCGCGATACTCCAAAAGTTTTTCCTGGGCGAAGACGAATGCCGGACTATTTTGGGGAACATTTTCTAAGGCTTCGATCGCCCCAGTCCAGAGCTTTTCGATTTCGAGCCAGCGTTGGGTGGAATGGGGTGGGTTTTGGCTTTTCTGGGCGGCTAGACTTCCTCGACGCAACGCCGGAGAGACTTCGAGCAGCATTTGCTGCTGCTGTTGGTAGAATGCCTGCAACTCCCGAGCCGTACCGTAGTGGGTAGACCAACGGGGAATATCGACGAGTAGTTCCTCGGCTTCGGCGAGTTTCTGGTTGGCTTCGAGAAAAGCAGCAGTCGATCGCTGGGTATCGAGCTTTTCCAAACTGTTCTGGCTCAATTGCTGGGCGCGGGCGATCGGTTCGCACGAACCGATGACGCAGGGACGAGTCAAGGCGTATCCCAAACTCAAGAGCATCACCGAACCCAAACCAATTCCGGCAACCCATGCTGGAAGCCACAGTTGCCAATTAACTTGCCAATTAACTTGTGTCGATTGCGCGAAAGTTTTCATTCAAGCGATCGGAGCCAGTTCGTCAAGTCGAGTATACGTGAAAAAGTAGCGTTCGATCGAGTCTTTTGGTTCGGGTGAGATCGACCGTGGCAATCGTAGCGTACCAGCCGATAGATGGACAACCCGATCGATGCCCTGAAAATTTTTCGATTGTGCCTGGGCAAAAATTTGCCGAACATCCTCAAACAAATTGCCTTGATTTCCTTTGAGAGCTAAGACGTAGTCTGCTCCTTGTTCGATGATTTGCTTGGCAATCTGCTTCTGGGTTCCCATCGCATGGTTGTCCAGGAGTCAGGTGAAAACCCGTTGGATTGCCCAGAGCATCAACTACCGCATGAATCTTGGTACTCAATCCTCCTTTACTGCGACCAATGGCTTCTGTGGATGCATCCCCCCCTTTAGCTCCAGCACGGTGCTGGTGAGCGCGAACAATTGTCGCATCAATCATTGCATATTCGTTATCCGCATCCACCGCTCACACCTCGAATACTTGTTGCCATACCCCGCTCCTTGACCATCGGCTAAAGCGTGTACGAACGACTCGAAAATCACCAAACCTCTCCGGTAAGTCCCGCCACGGGATACCAACCCGGTAACGGTACTGAACCCCTTCAACAAATCATCGATTGTCTCTTGCGGTTACTCCGACTGTCTCTTTTCGCCTAGGTAGTCAGTCTTTGATGCGCTCCCCATCTCGCAAAGCATAGCGGCGTGTCATTTTACTACTCCTGTCTATTCACTCCACTGGGTTCGGCTCTCCATCCTATCGATTTACTCCTAATTGATGACACGCCCTAGCGCCGTGCGGATTTTTCCTAATCTTCTCTTTTTTACTTCGACCACACTCCAAGGTGATTTCGCCAGAAAGTGATGCAATGATTGTGAGGATTTGACTCCAACCGCTTTGGCGATTTCCGGCAGTGACTTTCTTTTAATTCCCGAGACAATTCCTAAGTGCAAATACTTAAAACATTCATAGCTTCTGACTTCTGGAAATATGTCTGTGTAGTCCCGGCAATATTCATCAACTAACGGGATTGTCTTTTGAGCGTCTCTGGCTAAATGTTGAATCACTTGTAGCTCTACATCCATTGCCATATCTGATTTTCAGAGATTTCTGGTTGGGATTTTTCTATTCTACTCCTCGGAGAGTGGCAGAAGAGGGATATCTTGGGATCGACAGACAAAGTGGGAAAATGTGAAAGGTTTGGAACATGCAAAACGTGTACCTAATAATTTGTGCACACAGCTAGGTCTGTCGTCGAAGAAGCCTCATCAGCCGTAGGGGCATTTCGATCGCCCCAATCGAACTGCCACATGTCTCGCGCAACTCCCCACCAACATATTCTTTACCGCTCCCCACAAGGCTTCAAACGAGTCAGCAGCGTTACCATCTCGTCGATAGCTTCTCGCTGGATGGCAACGGCACGATCGGAATGATTGACAATAATACTAAAAACCAGGCGATCGAAATCTGGATGTTCCAAATATCCCGATAAAGCCGAAACCCCACTCACCGTCCCGGTTTTTGCCCGAATTTGCCCTTGAGTTTCCCCAAAGCGCGATCGCAACGTACCCGATTCCCCAGCTAGGGGGAGGGAGTCGAGGTAAATATCGGCGAAGGGAGAATTCGCCATGCCTCGCAGGGTTTGTACCAACGCCTGGGGACTGATGGAGTTGAGGCGAGAAAGTCCCGAACCGTCGCTGAGGATGTAGCTGTCGGGTTCGACTCCCAACTCGCTGAGGGTTTTCTGAATTGCGGCGATGCCAGCCGCCTCGGAAGAAGGACTGGTGGGATTTTGCATCGCCCCCATCAACCGCAGCAGAGTTTGGGCGTAGAGGTTATCGCTAAACTGGTTCACCTCCATCACCAATTCGGCAATCGAGGGAGATTCGATCGCCCCAATCTCTTCCCCAGTCGCCGCTACCGCCTCCATCGTCACCCGAGTCCGTCCCACTTCTACCCCCGCCCGTTCTAAGGCTTGGGCGAACTTCTGGGCAAAGCGTTCTCCCGGATTCACCACCGCTACCGATGCCGGTTCCGAAGGCGACCCGGCAATCAGTTGCCCGCTGACGTAGAGAATCGGTTCGGTGAGGCTGCGTCCGACTTCGATAAATTCTGGTTCTCCTTCGGGAACGGTAATCGTTTGGTTTTCCACCCGCCAGCGTTTCGCCTCCTGGGGGTCGTCCCATTCCACCCGCAGCGGTTGCCCCGCACTTTGGGGAAAGAGGATAAATGGAATGGAGTTGCGATCGAAAACTGCACTATTCGACGGCGCGCCGTATCCCGCCTGTACGTCTTCCCACTGCCAGTGAGGATTGTAGGGCGCACCCTGGAGGTAGCCATCCTCGACAATCAGTTCTTCAACCCGTCCGATTCCAGAGGCGGCAACCTGTCCGGCGAGATTTTCGAGTTGTGCGGGCCCGATACTCGGGTCGCCCCGGCCCACCACCCGCAAGCCGTTGGCGGTGCGGTAAACGGGGGTGCGAATCCGCAACTGAGGATCGAACCGATGCAGGGCCGCAGCCGTCGTCAGCAGTTTGGTATTGGAGGCGGGGATGAAGTATTGGCGATCGTTATGGCGGTAGAGGACGTTGCGATCCGATAGGGTTTCGACGAGAATTCCCCAGCGTTCTCGCCCAGAGAGGGCGTATTTGGTGCGAATGGCGGACATTCGATCGTCAAGCTGCGCCGGACAAATGGATGCGGAGGGTTGACTGTCCATGAATGCTGCTGCTGCGGGACTTGCCAATCCGGCGATCGCCCATACAAATCCCCAAGTTAGGGGCTGATACCATTTCGCGCTCAATTCCCGACCTCCGATCGATGTCAAACCACACGATAAGGAGAGGTCGATCGGATGTCAAGCAAATTCAAGGATTCAAGACTTGTCACCATTCAAAGTCGATCTCGAATCCACCCATAGCCTGCAACTCGGCTTGACGACGATCGCCCTGGTGAGTCAAGTGAATTTCTAAATAGCGGCTCGGTCGATATAATAAGCGTTGCGCCCACTCGATCGCCACAATTCCCGGTTCGACTTCAACCCCTTCCCAGTAGATTTCCGGTTGTAATCCTTCCGTTTCACTGGGGTCTAGTCGATACAGATCGAAATGGTACAAAGGAAGGCGACCCTCCAAATACTCGTTAATCAGCGTAAACGTGGGACTGACAATGGCTTCGGTAATCTCCAAACCCACCCCCAATCCCTGAACCAGAGTCGTTTTTCCCGCCCCCAACTCCCCTTCGAGTAACAGCGCAGAACCGGGGGGCAGACATTCTCCCAGGCATTTACCCAACTCGTAGGTTGCGGCTGGATCGGCTAAAGATACTTTACGATAGGAAGACATAGATATAGGAGATTTCAGGATGACTCAAACTCAGTTGTTGACGGCGTTAGGATGCTCCGGTTCTTTGGCGTTGACGTTGATGGTCGCGAATCCAGCATCTGCCATGCCAGTCGAGCCAGCAAATAGCGAAATCGTCCACTCAGAAATTGCGATCGCTCCCATCACCCACGTTCAGGACGATCTACTCGAAGGACTCGGCTGTGGCTGTGCGGTTTGTAGTATGAGCCAGCCGGAAACGATGTAGTTATCCCACTGCTCTAATTTAGGATATCGGTGAAGATGAGCAGGGGGAAACGGGGGAGACGGGAGAAACGGGGGAGACGGGAGCAGGGAGAGAAATGGGGAAACGGGAGAATTGAGATATCGTTGAAGAACTCAGTGTTCGTTGCCTCCGAGAGCTAACGAAGCTCCCCAAGCTCCCGAAGCCACTCAAGCCTCCCCCCGCTTCCCCTGCCATAGCAACCCTAAATTTCGTCCCAGCCGCCTACACCAGAAGACATCACGTAACTCGTCACGCTGGCTTCAAAGAAATTGGCTTTCGTATGTGCCTGAGCTTTGGTATCGGAAAAGCGTTCGAGGTGAGTGTAGGGACTCTTTTGATACTTTTTGTCGGTATAAAGGGGTTGTAAACCGATCGACCTTAACCGCATATTCGCCAAATATTTGGTGTAATGCTCGGTGCTGGCTTCGGTAATCCCGAGAATATTGTCCCCGACGATGTGATTCGTCCACCGACATTCGTGTTGCACCGCACCGTCAAACATTTCGTAAATTTGCTCGACGGAGTGAGGAAAGACTTCCATCGCTTCGGGAATCAGCTTCTGGAACAGGCGCACGTGGCTGAGTTCGTCGCGGTTAATCATTTTGAAAATATCCGCACTTCCGGGCATCAACATCCGCGAAGCGAGATTGTAGAAGAAAATGAACCCGTTGTAGAAGTACATTCCTTCGAGTAGGAAGTCTGCGAGCAGAGAAACAAAGTAATTTTCGGGAGTCGGATCGTCAACGTATTTTTGATAGATTCCCGCAATGAATTGACAGCGATCGTGCAAGACTTTATCGGTGCGCCAAAATTCGTAAACAATTCGGCGACGATCGGGCGGAATCACCGTCTCGATAATATACTGATAGCTTTGGTTGTGCATCCCCTCCTGAGAAATTTGCTCTGCCATACACAAGGCAATTTCCGGTGCGGTAATGCTACTTTTAATGTGCGGAATATTGCAGGTTTGGACGGAATCTAAAAAGGTCAGATAAGACAAAATTCCGTCGTAGGCGTTACGTTCTTCTGGGGTTAAATTCCAGTAGTCGGTAACATCTTGAGTTAAGTCTAACTTTTGCGGAATCCAGAAGTTTTCTCGCATCTGTTGGTAGAGTCCGATCGCCCAAGAATAGCGAACGTCGTTCAGTTGCATTAAATTGGTGGTTTCACCAAACCAAATCGATCGCGTTTCGATGCGATCGTCCCCACCTGGATTAAAGATTGGATTGACGGGCATTTTAACAGTCATAGACGGATATATTTAAGGTACGACGGAAAATAATTGCGAAAAAAGATGAGGTTATATTGAGTTGACAAAAAATTGATTGAATGCTTATAAAAACAGCACCATAATCTTATTTTCTCAACGCTTCAATTATAACTTTGTGACCTTTGTGTCTTTGTGGTTTTTCAAAGATTAATTAGCACAAGCAGTACAACCATCACCTGACTCTTTAAAGTCATCTTTCTGGACGGTGCGGATATAATAAATAGCTTTACATCCTTCTTGCCATGCTAACACCAAAGTCTCGAAAATATCTTTGGCTTTAATCGCGCGATCGGGGTTTTCTGGAAAATAGATTCCTTGATTGAGATTGAACAACAATTCCATCGAAATTCCCGTATCGATCCACTGCTGCATTTTAGCAACAGCTTGAATCACTACTTTTTGGTCGATGGTTTTATTTTCGGGATAGAACCAGAAGCTATCGCGAATGAAAGGGGGGGCAATGGGAACGGTTCCTTTTGCCCATTTGTCGTAGAAAAAGCGACTGTAAACCGGCAAAATACTCGCAGTACAACCTTGCACTAAAGAAGAAGATGTGTTAGGAGCGATCGCCGTAATATGAGAGTTTCTAATCCCATATTGTTTAACATCATCGCTTAACGTTTGCCAGCGCTCTTTTTCGTTGGCATTTTCCAAGAACCACTCGACGGGTTTCGCCCCAATTAAATTTCCCTTACTCCATTCGCTGCCCGCAAAAGCCGGATACGCCCCGCGCTCTTTCGCCAGGTTGACAGAGGCACGAGTGCAATGATAACCAATTTCCTCAAAGAGATTATCGATCGCCTCTAAATCGCTGTAGGAAATGCGATGTTTTGCCAGCCAATCTGCCAATCCCATCGCCCCTACACCAATCGTCCGATAGCGATCGTTATGGGCAGCACTGGCTTCAAAGGGCGGCGAAGTGATTTCGATAGTATTATCTAAGATTCGCACTGCAATTTCACAAATTTGCGGCAATTCCGATACCTCTAAATTGGCTAAATTCAGAGAGTCTAAATTGCAAGTGTGGGCGAATTTGTGCGGGGTAACATTTGACCAACTCTCCTGACACAAATTCCCACCCGGAATATAGCCTTCATGTTGGTTGGGATTGGCGCGATTAGAAGTATCTTTAAACCACAGGTAAGGCATTCCCGTTTCCACCTGCGATCGCATGATTTCTTTAAACAGTTCGCGGGCACTGATTTTTTTATATAAGGTAATTTCTTCCCCCAAACTCCCTTCTATTTTTTGGTAGGCTTCCTCGAACTTTTCTCCCCAAAGTCCTGAGAGTTCCACCCCCAATTTCACTCGCACTTCGTAGGGGTCAACGAGAGTCCACTCTTCCTGGGCTACCACGCGCCGCATAAATTCGTCGCTAATCACCAGTTGGGGGAAAATATCGTAAGCTTTACGCCGCCTGTCGCCATTTTCCGTTTGGCATTCTAAAAACTCCGGTACGTCCAGATGCCAGATATCCAGACTGACGGTGACGGCCCCGGCGCGACGGCCTCCCTGATTGACGGCAATCGCCGTATCGTTGAGGAGTTTAATCCAAGGAATCACCCCTCCGGAGGCATTCTCTTTACCCATCACCCAGCTTCCCGTGGCGCGAATCCGGCTGACGTTCACCCCAACGCCGCCACCATTTTTAGAAATCCGGGCGGTGTCGGTAATGGTTTCAAAAATACTTTCTAAGTTGTCGTCCATGGCGCAGATGAAACAGGACGACAGGGAACCTTGGGGGACTCGGAGGTTGGCGAGAATCGGCGTGGCCAGGGAGATTTTGCGACGGGCGATCGCTTCGTAAAACTGGCGCGCCCAAACCAGGCGATTTTCTGGGGCTTCTACGGAGGCTAGCAATAGGGCGCAGGTGAGGAGGGCTTCCTGGGGCAGTTCGTTCGGCAACAGGTAGCGTTTGGTGAGGAGTACTGCCCCGGCGTAGTCGTAGTCGATATCCCAGTCGGGGTCGATCCAGGATGCGGCCTCTTCGAGTTCTTCGACGGTGTAGGTTCCGAGGCGATCGTTATACTGACCCGATCGCACTTTGGCGATCGCTTCTCGGGCGTAATCTTGATATAAATTCGTTCCGGGAATACTCGCATCCCGTTTTCCCCGCGCCACCTGGGTATCTTTCCACAAATTCCAAATATGCAGCCGTCCGGCAACGTAGCGCCAGTCGGGTTCTGTGGGGCTGCACATTTCGAGGGCGCAGTTAATGAGGTTTTCCTGAATCTCGCGGGTGGTGACCCCGTTGCGCAGGCGAGTCGTCAGTCCGGCTTCGAGGGTGATGGGATTGGCCTCTTTTCCCGCACAGGCCCATTCAACCACGGCGCGAATTCGAGAGATATCCAAGGGAGTGGGGGAACCATCCCGGCGAATCACCTGAATTTTTGCCTGAGTTGGAGAAGTAGCAGCGATCGATAGGGTCGGTGACATATTCGGTGGATGAATAGATTCTGACTCTGACCAGTTTACGACAAGGTTAAGCTCTATGGGTAGTGTTCGAGACTACAAAAAAAGTCTTAAGAATGCTATATGTAGGGTTAGCCCCCATTGAAAAATTGCGACCTTAGAATTAAGGCCGATTGTGGGGGTAATTTTAGAAACTTTACCGATTTCAGACGCGATCGCCCTCGAATTTCGGTATGGGTCGAGGCGATCGCTAGCTTGCCAATCCTTCGACTTGAGAGACGACGCGATCGAGTTCGTCGATTAGGGGGTGAGATTCGACGGCGCGCAGGGTCTCGACAACGGTTCGATAATACCAGAGACTCCCATCTTTGCGCCCGGTAAATCGCTCCCACAACGACTCGCCCAACAGGCAGTAATCTTTTAAAATCGATCGGGCATTGTACAGTTTATCAGCCGCCACGACTAAACGCACGGATTTGGAAGCGGTGGGGATGCGAGCGATATAAGCCTCTTTTCGCGGTCGCCACGGTGGTTTGGGATCTGTGTAGGCATCGGTACAGCCTTCGACAATATCTGTGACTCGATCGCCAAATCGGCGGCGAATTTCTTCTCGTGTCTCAATTCCGCCTTGGTCTTCGATCGCATCGTGCAGCAAAGCGGCGATCGCCTCGTCTTCATCGCCCCCGTACTCCAACACCGTACTGGAAACCCCGAGCAAATGCGCCACGTACGGCACGCCAGACCCTTTCCGAATTTGCCGGGAATGGAGTTGAGTGGCGTAGGCGAGTGCTTCTGTAAACCTTTCGGTGAGAGGCATTGAGGTAGAAGGTCGGGCAAGGACTTTTCCTAGTATAGCGTCAGGGGTGGGATAAGATATTTTCCGATTTGGGTGGGGAATGGGGTTTGGTAAAGGCATTGGTGAAAGGTTAAGGCTGTATTCACGTTGTCACCAATGCCACATTACTGGCAATGCACACCGAAAACTCGACCCTTACCAGACCGATCGCCCCTCGTGAAATCGGCCATAATATAATGTCCCAGAATCCCGTTCTAATCAAGGAGAATCGATGAGCTATCAGATGGATCGTCGCGCCTACGCCCAAACCTACGGTCTCACAGTGGACGATCGCGTTCGCCTTGCGGATACGGAACTGACGATCGAGGTGGAACGGGACTACACGACTTACGGCGACGAGGTGAAGTTTGGTGGCGGCAAGGTGATTCGCGATGGTATGGGACAGTCGCCGATTTCCAACACCGACGGGGCCGTGGATATGGTGATTACCAACGCCCTAATTCTCGATTGGTGGGGGATTGTCAAAGCGGATATCGGCATTAAAGACGGTAAAATCTACAAAATCGGCAAAGCGGGCAATCCCTATATCCAAGACAACGTGGATATTATTATCGGTCCGGGAACGGAAGCCGTCGCCGGGGAAGGGGCGATCGTTACGGCTGGAGGCATCGACTCCCACATCCACTTTATCTGCCCCCAACAAATCGAAACGGCGATCGCCTCTGGAGTGACGACGATGCTGGGAGGGGGAACCGGGCCGGCAACGGGAACCAACGCCACCACCTGCACCCCCGGCCCTTGGAACATTCACATGATGCTACGGGCCGCCGATGCTTTTCCGATGAACTTGGGATTTATGGGGAAGGGGAACAGCAGCCAACCCCAAGGTTTGGAAGAACAAGTGATTGCTGGGGCGGCGGGGCTGAAACTGCACGAAGACTGGGGAACCACTCCGGCGGCGATCGATACTTGCCTGACGGTGGCTGATAAATACGACGTGCAAGTGGCGATTCATACCGACACCCTCAACGAAGCCGGATTTGTGGAAAATACGATCGCCGCCTTTAAAGACCGCGCCATCCACACCTACCACACTGAGGGGGCTGGAGGCGGACACGCGCCGGATATTATCAAAGTCTGCGGTCAGCCGAACGTCCTGCCGTCTTCCACCAACCCGACGCGGCCCTACACTCTCAACACCCTCGACGAACACCTGGATATGCTGATGGTGTGCCACCACCTCGACCCCAGCATTCCCGAAGATGTGGCGTTTGCCGAATCCCGCATCCGCCGAGAGACGATCGCCGCCGAGGATATCCTCCACGATTTGGGGGCCTTCAGTACGATCGCCTCTGACTCCCAAGCGATGGGACGGGTGGGGGAAGTGATTCTGCGCACCTGGCAAACGGCCCATAAGATGAAGGTGCAACGGGGACATTTGCCGGAAGATTCGACCCAAAACGACAATTTCCGGGCGAAGCGATACGTGGCAAAATACACCATCAATCCAGCCATCACTCACGGTATCGATCGATATGTCGGTTCCGTTGAAGAAGGGAAACTGGCAGATTTGTGTTTGTGGAAGCCAGCGTTCTTCGGCGTGAAACCGGAACTGGTGATTAAAGGCGGGGCGATCGCTTATGCCCAAATGGGAGATGCCAACGCCAGCATTCCCACGCCCCAACCCGTCCACATGCAGCCGATGTTTGCCAGCTTTGGCGGCGCAAAACACAACACCAGCCTCACGTTTGTGTCTCAGGTGAGTTTAGAACGGGAGATTGTCACCCAGTTGGGTTTGCAAACGCGGCTGGCGGCAGTGGTGAATACCCGCGAAATCGGGAAAAAAGACTTGAAACTCAACGACGCGCTGCCCCACATCGAAGTCGATCCCGAAACCTACGAAGTCCGCGCCGATGGGGAATTGCTTACCTGCGAACCGGCAACGGTACTGCCGATGGCACAGCGGTATTTCTTGTTTTAACGTCAGGCATGGGATAAGAGAGTTTTGGGTTTGAGGGGAGGCTGGGGAGACAAGGGGGACAAGGGATAATTTTGTGTATCTCACATTGATTCTCCCCCAGCCTTCCCAGCTCTCCATTCCCCGTTCCCCGTTCCCCATTCCCAGATTAATGTTAAGCAATATTACAAAAATGCCGTCAAAGCGGTATAGCATCTTGACACCATCGAGGAGATACCGATACTCTGTTATACATACCCGGGTTAACCAACTCAGAGTCGTATGCAAGAC
>JAXHUC010000059.1:0-37674 GCA_034189805.1 Cyanobacteriota bacterium | reverse complement strand
GATCCAATACAACTCTCGCTTGAGTCGCGCGTAATCTTCGAGTCCCTGCTCGATCTCTTCTAAGGAGATCGCTGGCAAAGGAGTATCCGATGGAGTGGATTCTTCTCCAACCGTTTCGGAATTCCCAGAAGCTGGAACGGCGGTTGTCCGATCTCGACCTGCATCCGATCGCCGAAAGCGCGGATAGTAGGACTGGGAATCGGTTCGATCGCCGGGAGGAAACATGATGTTTTACGCGATTGGAATTGGAGCACGTTCGGGAAAAACTCCGAACTTAGATCGGGCGATGGACGCGGTCAAACCCATCGTAGTACGCGGCTTGGACTTCCCAAACCAGAAGCCATCTTATCACGAAGCGGCAACAATACTTAAAAAAAAATAAATCTCGCCGATGGGGGTTCGGTCTCGGGATTTCTCGAGATGGGGACGACCCTAGAAATCGGGTTGAATGTCTCTTAGGTTTTCACCGCACCCCCCGATCGAAGCGAAACATTAGGCCTAAACCCTTTGAGTTTTGCCGATAACTTGTCAAGATGCAAACTTAGTGTTACCTGCAAAGATTTAAATATTTGAGTATAAGTCAATTTATATATTATCTGCTATTTGGTTTTGATTTTCCTATATTTTCTCGAGCTTCACATAACTTTATCCGTGAGAATGGTGTCAATAAGGAACCAAAAGTGTGGGGTTTTCGGGTACACTGAATTCAGTCAACCAAGGGACTCTTGTATCTAAATTTAGATCGAGAGGGTTCGAGTGTTGCTCAAACCTTTACTAAACCGTTAATTGAGAAAAGAAAAGGTTTGTTTGTCCGCCGAAAAAAATCTGTCTCGCTTCACAATTTTTTCGGCGCTATTGTTAAGTTAATTGCTCGAGTATTGACAAAATCCCCAAAATACCAGACAAAGCAAACCCCGCCATTTCAGGTTCTCTCACCCTTTCAAGTCCATCGAAATTATCGAGTTTTTGTCAAAAGAGAACGGCGATCGCTGTGTTCGGCATCAGTGACGATCGTCGCCAGCGATCTATTTGACGCTCGGATAAATGAACTAAACTTCAAGGGTTTTCCCTCCCCAGCCTCCCCAGCTTCCCCAGCTTCCCCAGCCTCCCCAGTTTCCCAACTCGACAGGTTTTCTTGGTATCGTCCATGAGTAATATTACTAATTTCTTGCCTGGATTGCTGCGACGAAGCTTCTAGATTTTTACGGATTGACCTCGATCGGACGATACCTTGGGGGGTGGAAATACAGATTTTGCGGGACAAAGTATCGATCGAAATATTATCCATCTCCATATTTTCTAGGAGTGATTCATGATTTTGATGGGCGATCGAGCTGACTCTCTTGTCAAGATAGATGAAACCATTTCGAGATGAAAATAACCGAAAAAATGTATTCTCGATCGCAGGTTCGATCGAAAAAATGGAGTTATACTGCCCGATAACATGACCGAAAATTCTTGGATAGTTATGTCTTTCGGTTATCGCGCTCCCGATCGGATGTGGGAGACGCGGGTGCTAAATGGAGCTGTCGCGCCGAGTAGAAAGAACGATCGACAGTCTCGCTCCAGAGTAAAGTTCGATCGCCGAAGTCGAACTCAAACACGATCGAGACATTGATGGCATCGTGAAACGTTCGAGTCAAATTGAGATGACTGGCTTGAAAGTTCCCCTGGCGTAAAATTATCGAAAATTTGTGGAGTTTATCTCTAAAACTGACAAAATTGAGACCCAAAAACTCAATTGACCGGACTTTTATCGTATTTTTTGAAAAAATCGGCCATTGTGCGGATGACAAATTGATAGTCCGAGCATCTACATTAGTAAGAATCTATAAAACGTCAAAATTTTCATTTTCCCCGATCTTTCAGTTTTAATCGCTGTCTCGATCGTTAAGAAAACGAGTTTGACATAGACTTTGGGTATGAAAGAGGTTTGCTATGAACTATTCACCGCTGGGAGAGTCCGATCGCGCTCGGCTCGTTTCTCAATCGCTAAACTATCATCTCAACGTGCGCGGAATTTCGGCTCAAGTCGTCATTTCCGATCGTTCTTGCTACGTCATCTTAATCGCTCAGAAAATGTCCAATCCGATCGAGGCCGTGAGCTGGGTGCGACAAAAATTACCTGAATTTCACTTAAGCACCATTCAACGCTACAAAATCTACGGTCGTCGCATCGGTCGTAAGTTACCCCTTTGGTGTCACGAATTCGATCCCAACACCAGCGAAGAAAGCTCTCAGGCCTGCTTTATCTAGCGATCGCCATTTGGGCGGCGGGGAGTCGCTAGAGCCACCACCCCAACAGTTCGAATACCGCACTTTTTGAGGACTGCTGCCGCCTCGAGGGTTGTTGCCCCCGTCGTATAGATATCATCAACGAGTAAGACCGAGCCAGGGGAACGGCGGCGAAACTCAGGTCCGATCGCAAAGGCCTCCTTCACCTCCTGCTGCCGCGCTTCTGGAGACAGACCGAAAAGGGCTTCGGTTTGCCGGACTCGTACCAACCCCCGACTCCGCAACGGTAACCCCGTCACTCGAGCAAAAGACCGAGCGAGCAATTGAGCTTGATCGAAACCGCGCTGGCGGCGTTTGTCCGGATGCATGGGGATCGGCACCACGACCAGTTGAGTTGCCCGGACGATCGCCGCTCGATTCCAAGTTTGTCCCAGCCACATTCCCAAAGGTCGTGCTAATTGGGGATTATTTTCGTACTTGAGGGCGGCGATCGCTTTTTTAAGCGCACCTCCATAGTTCCCCCAGGCAAAAACGGGTAATGTCCCTTGCCAAAACTGACGGGGATTTTTCAATCGGCAGCGTTGGAGTTGTCGCTCGCAGTACGAACAAGTTACCCCATCGGCGGGGCGATCGCACAAAGGACAATTAGGTTTGAGGAATAAACTTAGGAAATTACGGTACACCATAACGTCGAGAGTAGACGAGGGCTTTACTGAAAATTTACACGTACGGGCAACTAGAGCGCATTACTTAAAAATCTTGTAAACTCGGTAGAATTTGCTCGATCGCCTCCGTGAAATCCCATACAATACGGACAAGCGCACCGACAGAAAAAACTCTGAAGGAAGCGCGATAAAAGCGAAATATCTAATTTGCTTTAAATTCAATATTTAATTGATTATCTTGGGGTTAGCTCACCTTTCTCAATTCTTGAGGGAGGTGATTTTTGTGTCTAAAACCTTGCTCCACGCTGGATAATATCGATAATAGAGTTTACAGCAAACGTGCCAAGACGCAGTGGATAACCTACTCTGGCTCGGTCAGATTCAACCCTCGGAACGTTCTGAGGTCGGGGATAAGGCATTTGATTTGAATGAAGTCGTCCGCAGGGGAAACCCCGTCGCGCCGGGTTTTGTCGTCTCGGCTCGAACGTTGCCGACGTGGTTTGGGGTAGGAGATTGGCAAGAACCGTTACTGGCCGATCTGCTCGATTCTTCTTTTCACCTCAACATCGACGATGCCGACGAACTGCAAACGATCGCCCAAAATATCCGTCATGAAATTTTAACCGCTCAACTCCCCCCAGATTGGGAAAACAAACTTCGATCGGCAGCGAGGTTTGATGGGGCAACAACTCTGATTCTGCGACCCTCTGTCTGTGTCGATGTCGGATCGCGTTCCGGGGAAGTCCCCAACCTATCGCCCCTCCTCGAATCCCATCTGTGTGCCAACCAACCCGAAGAACTCGTCTTTGCCCTCAAACACACTTGGGCGGAGTTGTTTCGAGCGCGCAGTCTATTTTGCACTCAGCGCCATAATATTTCCCTCAAGCAAGTCCGCTTCGCCGTATTAGTGCAACCCCTCGGACGGACGATCGCATCGGGTGTGGTCGAAGCCAACTCCACCCATTTCCAAATTCGATCGACCTTTGGCGGAAATGGAGCGATCGCCTGTACGGAGGTCGTGCCCGATTCTTACCAAATCGATCGGATGACCGGACGGGTGCAAACCCGCCAACTCGGTCGCAAAACCTACGCCTACGAAGGGACCGAAATCGGCTGGGCCTCTTACCCCCTCGACGAGGAACGGCAAATGCAGTACGCCCTGTCCGATGCAACCCTCGAATCCCTGATCGAACTCGCCCAAAAACTCACCATCGATCTAACCCCCCATTTTCAGTCCTCCCATTTTCAACTCGAATGGATGTTCGGGGATTTGGGGGAGTTCGATCCCGAGTCGGAATCGGAACGACCGTCCCTCTGGCTGACTCGGGTACGCCCTCTCAAGAAACTTCAAGACTCCAGACCCCTCAACATCAGTCCGCCCGTGCCCCGTCAATCCCCCTCCAATCGATCGGTTCTTTCGGGAATTGCGGCATCGGGTGGCGTGGTCGTTGCCCCGGCAATAGTCATCGATCGAGCGGCAGACTTTCCCCAAGAGATTCCCCCCAGTCAAATTCTCGTGGCGACGACTATTTCCCCAGATTGGCTGCCCCAAATTCGCCAAGTGGCCGGGGTCGTTACCGAGCAAGGGGGAACCACCAGCCACGGTGCGATTTTAGCCCGAGAACTGGGGATTCCGGCGGTGGTCGGCGTAACCAACGCCACCGAACTCCTGCAAACGGGAGAGTGGATTCAAATTGATGGCAATCGCGCCGAGATCGATCTGATGTCCGAACCCCCTCAGACTGATGTCGATCGAACTCAACCGCCCGAGTTGGGAAATTTCGCAGATATTCCCATTGCCACTCAACTTTGGGTCAATCTCTCGCAACCGAGTTCGATCGAACGGGCGATGGGCTTACCCGTCGATGGCGTGGGTTTAATTCGCGGGGAACTGATGGTTCTCGAAACCTTCGGGGATGCTGACGATTTAAATTCCCAACAGTGGGGGCAACGGCAAACCGAAGCGATCGAGAAACTCGCCACATCTTTGAGCCAGTTCGCTCGCAGCTTTACCCCACGTCCGATTTTCTATCGCGCCTGCAATCGGGAATATTCGATCGAGGACGATCGCCGTTCCAATCCGGCATTGGGGATGCAGGGGACGTTCGCTTACCAGCTCGACTCGCGGTTTTTCGATCTCGAACTCGAGGCGATCTCCCGCGTCCGCAAAGCCGGTTACTCCAACCTCCATCTCTTGCTACCCTTCGTTCGCACCGTCGAGGAGTTCGAGTTTTGTCGCACTCGCGCCGAACGTGCTCGACTGCTGCCAGATCCGTCTTTCGAGCTGTGGATCATGGCAGAAGTGCCCTCGGTAATATTCCTGCTGCCGGATTTCGTCCGCGCCGGAGTCCGAGGCATTTCCATTGGCAGTAACGATCTCACCCAGCTCGTTCTGGCTGCCGATCGCGAGTCTCCCGGAATGGCGCGAGTCTTTGAAGCCCGCCACCCAGCAGTAATGCGAGCCATGCAACAACTGGTGGAAACGGCGAACGATTTGGGGATTCCCTGCTCCATTTGTGGCGATGCTCCCGTACAATTCCCCGAAATCGTCGAGAGATTGGTTGAGTGGGGAATTACGTCGATCTCCGTACCGCCCAATGTCGTCAATGCTGCCTATCGGGAAATCGCCCGTGCCGAACGCCGTTTGCTGCTCCAAGCCTCTCGCCGTCAGCTTGCCGAGGATTCTGGTAAGGGATGAACGGCAAAAGCGTATTCTTCGACAATGCGATTCCCGAGGAGATGTTCTTGGATGATGCGCTCGATAACACCTGGAGTCGCGCTGTGATACCAAACGCCATCGGGATACACCACCAAAATCGGACCTCGGGCGCAAACTCGCAAGCAGTTGGCTTTGGTGCGGAACATACAGGGGGTTTCATCTTCCGTGGGGCGATCGAGTCCCAATTCTTTCAGGCGCTTTTTCAGATAGTCCCAAGCCATCAAACCCACTTCCGGCGAACAGCACTTCGGTTTGGTGGGGTCGGCACATAGGAGGATATGTCGATCGAGGCAGCGAATCCCCAATTTTTGCACGCAAGAGGTTAAGGAAACTTCGCTTTTCGATATTTTTGAATTCGATATTTTTGAACTTGAAGGCTCGACATTCGTTCCAACGGGAGTGGTGCGGGTGTCTCGAACGGTTGTCGCCTCAGATTGGGGCGCTAAACTTTCATTCATCTTTGGGATCTCAAAACTTCACCATACTCCAACTTTAGCTTCTGGCCGATCGCGTTTTTGGCGGGGAATGGGGAAGAGAAGATGACGCGGGGACGCTCCGGACGCGGAAAGGGGAGAAATGGGAGAAACGGGGGAAACGGGGGAAAGGGGACACGGGACACGGAGACGCGGAGACGCGGAGACGCGGAGAGGGAGAGAATTGGGATATAGTTTAGCCTCCCAAGCTCCCGAAGCCTCCCTTGCCCCCGAAGCCTCCCAAGCTCCCGAAGCCTCCCAAGCTTCCCTTGCCCCAAACCGCCCAGAGCGACGCAAAACCAAGTGCTGTTCGGAAACCCGTACAGGGGTGCGAGTTGCCTTTGTCAGAGGCACTCCGCTAAATTAGCACTCAGGAGTTGAGAGTGCTAACTCGATGGATTTGAGTCAAAATCCAAGGCATCCTCGATCGGGTAAAGACTGTTCTATCGATCGAGCCGGACTCGCTCGAAATGGCGATATCGGTCTAGTTGCGATTCGACATCGATTGACGATGCTTGGCGACGAAACACCCACCAGATGCCGTCACTCTTGGCAACTCAATCATTTCTAACTTTTTTCGAGTATCAGTTTACCCTGTAGTCTGGAGTATTAGTATATGGCAGCCGTATCTCTGAGTGTTTCCACTGTTCAGCCTCTGGCCGATCGCGTATTTGTCAAAGTGAGTGCCTCGGAGGAGAAAACAGCCGGTGGAATTCTTCTCCCCGATGCCGCTAAGGAAAAGCCCCAAGTTGGAGAAATCGTCCAAGTCGGACCTGGCAAGCGCAGCGATGATGGTTCCCGCCAGGAACTCGATGTCAAAGTGGGCGATAAAGTCCTCTACTCGAAGTATGCCGGCACAGATATCAAACTCGGCAGCGAGGAATACGTTCTCCTCACGGAAAAAGATATCCTCGCCATCGTCAGCTAGTCGCCGCCTTTCTAGTTGACCCGCTAGTCGATCTGTTGTCGGTTCGCAACCGAATTGTCGGTATCCGGAAAGCCCTGCGATCGAGAGCGCGATCGCCAAATTTCCGAAGTTTCTGAAAGACTCCATCGTTAACTACCCAACCCTCACAAGACTATGGCAAAGCGTATTATCTATAACGAGAACGCCCGTCGCGCCCTGGAAAAAGGCATGGATATCCTGGCCGAATCCGTTGCCGTCACCCTCGGCCCTAAAGGTCGGAACGTGGTGTTAGAGAAGAAGTTCGGCGCACCTCAAATCGTCAATGACGGCATCACGATCGCCAAAGAAATCGAACTCGAAGATGGCGTTGAAAATACCGGCGTGTCCTTGATTCGCCAAGCCGCTTCCAAAACCAACGATACCGCTGGCGACGGAACCACCACCGCGACGGTTTTAGCCCACGCAATGGTCAAAGAAGGTCTGCGCAACGTCGCAGCCGGGGCAAATGCCATCTCCCTCAAGCGCGGCATCGACAAAGCCACGGGATTCTTGGTGGATAAAATCGCCTCACACGCCCGTCAGGTGGAAGATTCCAAGGCGATCGCCCAAGTCGGCGCAATTTCGGCCGGTAACGACGATGAAGTCGGTCAAATGATTGCCGATGCTATGGACAAGGTGGGCAAAGAAGGCGTGATTTCCCTCGAAGAAGGCAAGTCCATGACTACCGAACTGGAAATCACCGAAGGGATGCGCTTCGATAAGGGCTATATCTCTCCCTACTTCGCCACCGATACCGAGCGGATGGAAGCGGTTCTCGAAGAGCCTTACATCCTGATCACCGACAAGAAAATCAGCTTGGTGCAAGACTTGGTTCCCGTTCTCGAACAAGTCGCCCGTTCCGGCAAGCCCCTGTTGATTATCTCCGAAGATATCGAGAAAGAAGCCCTGGCAACCCTGGTGGTCAACCGCCTGCGGGGTGTGCTCAACGTGGCCGCCGTTAAAGCCCCTGGATTTGGCGATCGCCGCAAAGCCATGCTCGAAGATATCGCCGTACTCACTGGCGGTCAGGTGATTACTGAAGATGCCGGCCTCAAGCTCGATAACGCCAAGCTAGAAATGATGGGTTCCGCTCGCCGGATCACCATCACCAAGGACAACACCACCATCGTTGCCGAAGGCAATGAAGCGGGAGTCAAAGCCCGTTGCGAGCAAATCCGCCGTCAAATGGACGAGAGCGATTCTTCCTACGACCAAGAGAAGCTACAAGAGCGTCTGGCCAAGCTTGCTGGTGGTGTCGCCGTGGTCAAAGTCGGGGCAGCTACCGAAACGGAAATGAAAGACCGCAAACTGCGCCTGGAAGATGCCATCAACGCCACTAAAGCAGCGGTGGAAGAAGGTATCGTTCCTGGTGGTGGTACGACCCTGGCCCATTTGTCTCCCGGACTCGAAGAGTGGGCTAATAGCAACCTCACCGATGAAGAACTCACCGGGGCGTTGATTGTCGCTCGCGCCCTGTCTGCTCCCCTGAAGCGCATCGCCGAGAACGCCGGACAAAACGGTGCGGTGATTGCCGAGCGCGTGAAGGAAAAAGACTTCAACGTCGGCTACAACGCAGCCACCAACGAGTTCGTCGATCTGTTCGATGCGGGTATCGTCGATCCGGCTAAGGTGACTCGTTCCGGTCTGCAAAATGCCGCTTCGATCGCCGGTATGGTTCTGACCACCGAGTGCATCGTCGTCGATAAGCCCGAACCGAAGGATGGCGCGCCTGCTGGTGGCGGCATGGGCGGCGACTTCGACTACTAAGCTGAAGTTGCTCTAAGCTAAATCGCGGGGAATTGGATTTCGCACCATTCCCCGCGATTGTTTTTTTCAGGTCAGTTTTGGATGAGGCTGTTTTCGGTGAAGATAGGGAACGGGAAAGAGAATTAAAAATGCAAAATTAAAAATGCGCGTAGGGGGAACGGGGAACGGTGAATGAACAATTTTCCCTTGTCTCCTCACCTCCCTCACCTCCCTTTTCTCCCAACTACGCGGTCGGTTCTGCCAAGAGGGGATCGAGTCCGCCACGACTGTCGAGGGCGTAAAGGTCGTCGCATCCTCCAACGTGGTTATCGTTGATGAATATTTGCGGTACGCTCCGCCGGCCTTGCGCCCGTTCGGCCATCTGACTTCTGGCTTCTGCGTTCCCATCAATTTTATATTCGGTATACCGAACTCCTTTCCACCACAACAAGAGTTTGGCACGAATGCAATAAGGGCAAGTTTGCCAGGTATAAATCTCGACGTTGGCTTTAACGCGATCGGGATTTCGTTTCAGAATGGGATTGAGAAAATCTAACATATCGATCGAACTCTTGAATATTTACCGGATTTTCCGCATATTTTAACGTCAGGCGTGCGATAGCGTCATTCTGCATGGTGGCAAGCAGAATGGCCGCGCCCACAACCAGGGCTGCACCGGCACCAATAGCCGCGATCGTTCCCTTCGGAAATCCCCCGTCAAGAAAAATTAGAGATTTTGCTCTTCTGCCCATTGCTTTAACTCTTCTAAAACAGAAAGTGTTGTTTTCCCAAAATCAGTGATCTCATAGGTTACAGCAAAAGGTCTTGTACTAATGACCTCACGCTTAACCAAACCATCATTCTCCATCTCTCTTAGCCTTTGAGTTACCATCTTTTTACTCGCTCCACCAAGTTGACGAGCTAAATCGCCAAAACGCACGGGTTTATCCTTGAGATGCCAAAGAATAGATCCTTTCCATTTTCCACCGATAAACCTCATCCCGCGTTCAATTGAACAAGGTTCAAGACAAGGTTCAACTGAATGCTTGCGACCTAGATTGTCGGTTTCAATTTCAATCTTAGAACTCATTTCCCACCTGGTTACTAAAAGTATACTAGTTGACTATAGTAGCTTAATTTTATATCTTTCGATTATGGCAGAAGAAGTATTGCTACCAATGCGTAAATATCAGGAATATTGTGGTTTAGAGGAGTTACCTCATTTTTCTTGCCACAACATTGTTAAAAATCCTCAATTTGAGTCCGATAAAGAGCGGTATATTCGTCACCTAACCAAAGTTTTTCTTGATTTCAATCCTTTTAGAAACGCAGACGCTCAACAAGTAGCATCTATAGTCAGTAATCCTGGCTAATGTTTGATTTCTCATCAAAAAACACTATTAATTTAGAACTGAGAAAAGATTGTGACCAAACAACCAGATATTCATCTTTATACAGCCTCCACCATGAACGGATGGAAGCCAGTAATTTTTCTTGAAGAAGCTGAAATTGAGTATGACATGACCTATATTGACTTTTCTAAAAAAGAACAAAAGTCAGATTGGTACATGAAGCTTAACCCAAATGGACGTATTCCAACGATCGTAGACCGGAGTAATGACGATTTTGCTGTTTTTGAGTCGGGTGCAATTCTCTGGTATTTGGCAGAAAAATATCAAAAGTTCCTTCCTCAAAATGATAAAGCTCGCTCTCAAACACTCCAATGGTTAATGTTTCAAATGGGTGGCATCGGACCAATGATGGGACAAGCGATGTACTTTCAAAGGATTGCCGAACCCCAGGGACATCGAGATGAGTTTGCGATCGAGCGATATGTAAAAGAGTCGCGCAGGTTACTCGAAGTATTGGATAAACAGCTTGAAGGTAAAATCTTCTTGATGGGAGATGAATTTACGATCGCTGATATTGCGACCTATCCTTGGGCGAGAGCTTACTATTGGGCAAAGGTTTCTGTAGATGGGTTGAACAACCTTCAGGCTTGGTTTGACCGTATTGACGAACGACCTGCTACTCAAAGAGCTTTGGAAAAACCCAAACCCGTACCTGCGTTTTTTGGTCGAGGTGATGTTGACACTGCCCAAGCTGCCAATGCAGCCAGATTTAAGGATAACTGATGCACCAACTCCAATTATAGTGACCAATAGAAAATTAGAAACAAAGAATAAAGATCGTGAGCAAAAAACTATATACCGTTGCCGTATTGAAGGCTCAAACTGGAAAGTTTGACGAGCTAGTTGCGGTTTTAGAAGAGCTAGCAAGAGAGACTCGTCAGGAACCAGGAGCATTGCAATATGGGTTTTATAGCGACCAAAAAGACCCTAACACCATACTATCTTTTGAAGAATGGCAAGATGCAGATGTTGAATCTGCACATTGGAAAACACCTCATCTTACTTCGGCAGTTGAAAAATTCCAGGACATTTTAGATGGCGAACCAACCATCTATAAAACTCATAAAATTATCTAATTTTTTTCATCAATCAAAGTATTTTTCCCAAGAAAGGAAGATTTATTATGAGTCAGACAATTTTAATGACCGGTGCAGGTTCGGGATTCGGTAAAGGTACGGTGCTGGGGTTGGCAAAAAAAGGTCATAAGGTCATTGCGACCTGTGAAAACTGGCCCCAAGTCACTGAACTCAAGGCAGCAGCAGAACAAGAAAGTGTGGAAATTGAAGTCGCTAAGATGGATCTGCTGAATAAAGAAGAACGCGAATTTGTGTTTGAGAAATATGGCGACGAGATCGACATTTTAGCTCCCAACGCAGCTACTGGCGAAACGGGTCCCATCGCTGAAATTTCCGTCGATCGAGTACGTCGCGTATTTGAGGTGAATGTCTTCTGTACCCTCGAATTTGTCCAGCCCTTTGCCCGTCATTTTGTCAAAAAAGGCAAGGGAAAGATTATCTTTACTTCTTCGATCGCGGGGTTTTCCACCTTCCCGTTTCTCGCACCTTATTGCGCGTCCAAACACGCCCTCGAAGCGATCGTACAGTTGATGCGTGAGGAAATGGAAGGTACTGGAGTACAGATTGCAACGATTAACCCCGGCCCATTCCGTACGGGCTTTAACGATCGCATGTACGACACCCTCGACCAGTGGTACGACCCCGACCGAAACTTTACCCCTGAGAAGCCAGTTCGCGATGCACAGCAACTATTTGCGAGTGACGATTTGCAACTCGATCCTCAAGGAATGATTGACTTTATGACCGAGACTATTCCTCAAGACCATCATAAATTTCGCAATGTCTATCCTCAGCGTTTTATTGAGGATGTGAAGAAGTATCAGGAAAGCTTGTGGGATCTTCAGGTTTAACCAGTCTATGACTTCGCGCATGGTGTTTTTGAGCAACCCACAGCAACACATCCGCTTTGTCTATATCCCCAAACATAATTCCTAGCTCGATCGGATTGAATGTTGGTTCTCCACCCCCATCAAACCCAGATCCAGCAAGGGATTCGCGGGGGGCAACCAGAGAATGGGGCTTTCGGAGATCGCCCGACCCCCACGAATTTATATGTTGTTACATTCTCGACTGGATGGACTGCGGAGCCAGAGGAACGGAACTCGATCGAACTTCAGACAGGCGTACCTTTTCCACAAACGGCGTAAAGCCCAACCACTGCACCGAAAGTTGAGCGAACTGTTCGGGACACCCACTGACACCAAATCGCGTCGGTTGCGGCGAACCGTCGCTACGCAACCCCAGCAAGTCCAACTCCCGTGCCGCCGACTGGGCTAAGGAAATCGCCGGATCGACGAGTTTCACTGTGGGAGGCAAAATCTTTTCGAGGATGGGTGCGAGGTGGGGATAGTGAGTGCAGCCGTAAACCAACGTATCGATGTCTTGGTCCAACAGAAGTTGCAAATACGATCGAGCTATTTGCTCTGTATAAGGTTCGTGAATGCGATCGGCCTCAATTAACGGCACAAACTCCGGACACCCCACTTCCCAGACTTGCACCGTTCGATCTACTTCGAGCATCGCCCGTCGGTACGTACCGCTGCGGGCCGTTGCCGGAGTGGCGATCGTGCCAATTCGCCGACCTTGAGTAACGGCAGCTTTGGCACCGGGTAAAATCGGGCCGAGAATGGGAAACGGAAACTCCGATCGCACCGTATCCAGGGCGAGGGCCGCACTGGTATTACAGGCGACGATCGCCATTTTCACCCGTTCTTCGGTCATCAACGTCAGAATTTCGCGCATGAACTGCAAAATTTCCGTCGTCGATCGCGTTCCGTAGGGAAGGCGATCGGTATCGCCGAAATAGAAAAAGGACTCATCAGGCAGTTCTCGGTACAGCGCCCGCAGAACTGTCAGTCCCCCCACACCACTATCAAAAATGCCAATTCGTTGTCGATGGTCGCTCATAGATTCGTTATAAATTTTCAACGATCGGGAGTTCGGGCGATCGCCCCCTCCCAATCTCTAACATCGCCGAATTGAATGTCGTAATTCTGCTGACTTTACCACGGCTCGAACTGTAGAAATCGTTAGAGTCAATACTTTCGCCTGGGAAACGGGGGAAATGGGGGAAACAGGAGAAACGGGAGAAACGGGAGAATTGAGATATCGTTGAAAAACTCAGTGTTCGTTGCCTCCCAAGCTCCCCAAGCTCCCCAAGCCTCCGAAGCCTCCGAAGCCCCAAAAGCCCTAACTCTCACAAGCCGGACCGGGACAATATTGGGCGATGTAGGCGAGGATTCCTTGAGCAACTGCCTGGGCGAGGAGTTCTTGATATTCGGCATCGGCTAACCGAGGGGCATCGAAGCGACCGGTGACGAAACCCAACTCCACGAGAACCGCAGGCATGTCAGTATTGCGCAACACATAAAATCGGGCGGTTTTCACGCCGCGATCGGGACCCCCCGTGGCTTGCAGGAGATAGCTGTGGATGACTTGGGCTAAGATATCCCCAGTATTGAAATAGTAGGTTTCCACCCCGTTCACATCCGGGCGACTCATACTAATGGCATTGGCGTGAATGCTCACGAACAAATTAGCCCCGAGGCGATTGGCCAGTTGGACGCGCGGTTCGAGATCTAAATCGTAATTGTCGCTGCGGGTCAAAACCACGCCGATTCCCTGTTCTTCGAGGATTTGGGCGGTACGATAGGCAACCGGATCGACGACTTGAATTTCCTGCAAGCCACCGATACCCACCGCCCCGACATCGGGTCCGCCGTGACCGGGATCGATAACGACAACAATTTTACCGGCCAAATCTGTGGGTAAATCGATATTATCGAGATTATTTTCACTAGAAATAATCGGAATCTTAATCGGTGGCGCATCGGCAGCGTAAGACTGCACGTACACGCTCAGCATTTGCGAACTGGGCTGATTGACTTGGATATCCACTTGCGGCACGGGTCGAATCCGAATCCAAATTGTATCGGCATCGAGCTGTTCGACTCTCACCCGCGAAATCGTTCCCCCGTTGGGAGGTTCGGCAATAGAGACATCGGAACTCAAACGGGCAGAGTCGATGGTGACTTCGTAATAGAGAGGGGACGACCAACCGCTTTGGTAGTCGAGGGGACCATCAGCTTCGATCGCGATCTGATTGTCCGAAATATCGATCGATTCGACGGTCGTCAGTTGGTTTGCCTCGTGAGCGACTTTAGGTGCGGTCAGATTCTCCGATTCGGTTGTGTGGGATGTGGCGATCTCCCCAATGCGATGGGAGGTGATTTTCGAGAGGGATTCAGAGACAGAGCGATCGCGTTTTTCGATCTCGGGTGGCGTTCTGAGGTTCTTGGAAGCTGGCGTACCCTCGAAAGATGGGTTGAAGCTAGAGGCTAATGCGGCTCCTCCTGGAGACGAGAGCATGAGAACACTCACCACACTAGGTACGAACCAGGGGAATTTCACCATAATTTTTTACGAGTTCTCCTTACAAAGGCAACAAATAGCGGAATTTGCCCAACGCATAGAAACACCACCATAACTTAACGTACCTTGGAAAAATCGACTGAGAAGTCATCAGATGAAAGATACCATAACACCCGTTCGCAAGAGCTGGGGGACATTACCTCATCTCCTTAACTCAACTCCAAGCAGGAGAAGGGAAACATGGAGGGGGACTCGGAAGTGTTTCGGATCTCTTATTCATTCTCTTGTTTTCCCCGATCGCATCACTGCATCCGGAACATCCTCTTTATCTTCTCGAACTTTCCCCTTTCATCTCTTCCCTTGGAAGGCTTCGGGAGACAAGGAGACAAGGGAGTATTTTGTGTCTCTTGCATTCATTCTCCCCCAGCCTCCCCAGCCTCCCCAGCCTCCCCAGCCTCCCCAGCTCAAATCCACCCGCAAGTTAAAAACCTACACTTGTAAGAGGGATTCCCCCGCTCCTCTAATTCCTCTTTCTCCACGCCTGACGTTACCATAAAAACACAAAGACCGACTGCCCGATCGAGGGTCCGAGAAATAAGATAAGATCCGAGGCTAGGTCGGCTTCCCCATCCTGGGAGCGCAGACCCAAAATTCTTCTGACAACGGGCGATCGACCCGCTGTCGTTTTGACTTTCAAAATTTAGGTAAACACTTGAACAGAAATTCGAGCAGAGTGAGTAAAATAGCAGTACGCGAACGACAATCGTGCAAGCACACTCTAGACTTAACAATCCTTAACAATACTGAAATATAAAGTAACACATGGCAGTACCTGCAAAGAAACGCCAACGCGACCTTCCTCAGATTAACGAAAGAATTCGCTATCCCAAGATTCGCGCGATCGATTCCGATGGCACGCAATTGGGGATCATGCCGCCGAGCGAAGCCCTGACGATGGCTCAGGAAAAAGAACTCGATTTGGTTCTCGTCAGTGACAAAGCCGACCCTCCGGTTTGCAAAATTATCGACTACGGCAAACATAAATACGAACTGGAGAAAAAGCAGAAAGAAGCGAAGAAAAAGCAGCATTCCGCCGAAGTCAAAGAAGTCAAGATGCGCTATAAAATCGAGGAACACGATTATCAAGTGCGTCTCAAGAATGCCTCTCGCTTTCTCAAATCGGGCGATAAAG
This sequence comes from Cyanobacteriota bacterium, assembly GCA_034189805.1. GTDB lineage: Bacteria > Cyanobacteriota > Cyanobacteriia > Cyanobacteriales > Geitlerinemataceae > Zarconia. The sequence continues at coordinate 21,838 of JAXHUC010000059.1, read as the reverse complement.
TCAAAGCCACGGTCATGTTTCGCGGTCGAGAAATTCAGCACTCCGACCTGGCCTACTCATTGCTCGAACGCATGGCAACCGACCTGGGAGAAGTGGCGGAAATCCAGCAGCGACCCAAGCGAGAAGGTCGCAGCATGATGATGTTGCTTTCACCGAAAAAGTAGTGCCGAAACGGGCGATCGACCCGAAGTATTGACAAAAAGCAGTCTATAGTGTAATGGTTGCTTTCAATTTGTCGCGAGTGTCCCCTTCTATGGGAGAGGCTCGATGGGAGAGGCATAGCCGTTGTGCGAACCGTTTTCCCAACGTATTTCCGAACGAAAGCCCTCGGACGAGATTTTTAAGAGCGATTGACCCCCGCCCCAAACCGGGCTTGGGGGCATCGCGTGCCAACCTTCGATCGCATCGCCAAAAGCCTTGATATGCTGTAGGGTGGGCATCGCCTACAAGCCTTCATCAAGGGACATTGACGGCTAAAAGGATACATCATAAGTCTGGCAGCTTTGCTATTCTGGTCGCTCGTCCATCCCCAGGGGTCATAACACAGCACGATCGACACCTCATGAAATCGAAAACTTGGCAACAGAATCAGAGCAGAATCGGGCAAAAACTACTTCAGTGGGTGAACCTGCGTCCGGAAGAAAGCGAACGGACACTATTCATGTTCGCCTTTTATACGGTCACTTCTGGGGGTCTGCTTTGGCTCGAAGCCATTACCGTCGGCCTATTTATCGACCAATACGGCGCGAATTCCCTGCCGTGGATTTATATTTCCGGTGCGGCGATCGGATCGGGATTGGGATTTTTCTACTCCTGGCTGCAAAACGTTCTCCCGATGCGACGGGCGATCGTCTTCGTTGGGGTATTAATGGCGATCCCGATGCTCTTCTTTCGCGTCGGCTTGGGGATCGTCTCCTTGTTTGCGATCGTCGTCTTCCTCATGCGCCTGTGGGTGGAGGGGGTGTACGTTCTCAACGATCTCAATACCTCGATTACCGCCAACCAACTCTTCAACATTCGGGAAATCAAGCGCACCTATCCCCTCATCAGTAGCGGTATCCTCGTCGCCGATATCGTCAGCGGATTTTCCCTGCCCTTGCTCATCGATGTCATTGGTCTACCCAACGTCCTGATCGTTTCGGCGGTGATGGTATTGCTCGGGGCGCTCATCTTATTTTACCTGAGCCAAAACTACAAACAAGCCTTTCCCGAAGTCAGTCGCCGGGTGGCCGAAGACGCGCAACCCGACTACAGCGCCCGTCGCTTGCAAGGACCGATGCGCAACTACGTCTGGCCCATGGTGGCCTTTTTTGTTTTAGTGCAAGCCTTGCTGGTGATTGTCGATTTCCAGTTTGCGAGCGAACTCGAACGCCAACTCGCCGGACCCGATGCAGCCAGTGCCATTGCCAGCTTTATCGGCGTGTTTAACGGCGTACTGGGTATCTTTGAAGTCCTCACCCAATGGTTCGGGGCCAGCCGCCTCGTCGAGCGCGTCGGCGTATTCGTCGCCGGAGCCATTTTACCCACCCTCGTCATTATTATCGGGGTTGCCACCCTAATCGGGTCGATCGGGGGTTGGTTCGCGATCTTTTTTGGCATCGTCTCGATTAAATTCGTAGACGAGCTATTTCACTACACCTTAATCGAAGGGACTGGCCCGGTTCTCTTTCAACCTCTGCCCGAAACCCAGCGCAACAAAGTTCAAGAACGGGTGAACGGGGTGGCCGAACCCCTGGCAACCGGGGCGATCGGGGCGATTATTTTCGCCCTGAGCAGCTTGGGAATCCGATTTCTGGGAACCCAAGGATGGGCGGCCGTCGAAAGTCAATTTTTCGTCTGTTTGATTTTGCTGATCGCCCTGGCGCTGATCGTGACGATCGTCTTGATGCGATCGCGCTACGTGGGTCTATTAGTTTCGAGTGCCGAACGAGATCGGTTGGGGGTCTCCGATGTCGATTTGCGCGCCCTGAAACGATCGGTCGTCGAAACCCTCGAACAACCGGGCACCGAAGCCGATAAGCGATCGTGCATCGAACTCCTGTGCCAGATCGATCCCCAAAATGTCGGCGAAGTTCTCGCCCCCTTGCTGGCCAACCTATCCCCCAACTTACAGCAGCAAAGTTTGGAGGCGATGCTGCAATATCCGAACACCGACTATCTGTCGGCGGTGAGGACTCTCATCGATCGCCCGTTACCTCCCGAAGTTCTCGCACTCGCCCTGCGCTACGTTTGGTTGACCGAACAAGCCCCAGATATCAAAGCCCTGCGCCCCTATCTGCGTCCGGAAGTCGATCCCGTGGTGCGGGGAACGGCCGCTTCCCTAATCGTGCGCAAAGGCAACCGGGAGCAGAAAGCCGAAGCCACCAATACCCTGCGGCGAATGCTCGCCCACAAGCAAGAACGGGAACGGGTAATGGGAACCCGCGCCCTGGGAGAAGCCGAGTACCTCCAAGCCCTGCGATTGTTTATCCCCAACTTGCTCCAGGATGAATCCCTGCGGGTGCGCTGTTCCCTGCTGGCAGTCATTGCCTCGGCCCGATTGGAACAATATTATCCCTCCCTGCTGCGGGGACTCTATTACAAATCGACGCGGGAGGCCGCCGTACAAGCCCTGGTCCGCCTGGGTAACGAAGTCCTCGATCGCGTCGTCGTCCTCGCCGAAGACGTTCACAAACCCGAATTGGTGCGGATGTACGCTTGGAACGTCGTCGGTCAAATCGGCACCGTCGATGCGATCGATGCACTCGTCGCCCATTTAACCACCGCATGGGGAACCAATCGCCGCAACGTCCTGCAAGTCTTGCTGAAAATCCCTTACGAAAAAGGAATTGAAGGAGTCCTCGATCGCCTCGGACGTAGCGGGGTGGAACTCACCATCGACCAGGAATTAATGTTCCTCGGTCAAGTTTATGCGGCTTTAGCGGACTTATCGGCAGTGGGGTCGGCCGAGATCGATACCTCAATCGCCCAATTACCACCGATGGGAGACGACGGACGATTGAACCTGGGAGTCGATTATACGGTGGTACTGCTGCGGCGCGCCCTCTACGACCTGCAAACAGACGCTCAGGAGCGATTGTTCCTGCTGATGAAGTTCCTCTATCCCCTCAGCTCGATTCAGGCAGCGGCATTTAACTTAAAATCCGGATCTCGATCGAGTATGGCGCGGGGGTTGGAAATTTTGGATAACGTGATCGATATCCCCAGCAAACGAGCGCTACTCAACGTCTTCGATCGCCAGTCCGAACGGGAAAAACTCAAAAACCTGGTGGATTTGGTCGAGTATCAACCCATGACTCCGAGCGATCGCCTGCGTCACTTGTTGGAATTGCGGTACTTTCTCTCGGATTGGTCTCTCGCGTGTTGCTTCCACTTGGCACGAGCTGCCCGTTGGAGTTTGAGCGGCGAGCAAACCCTTGCCGGACTGCGCTATCCCAAAGGATTTGTCCGGGAAGCCGTCCTCGCTTATCTGGAGGTGGCATCCCCTCGCGCTTTGGTAGAATTGCTACCGAGGCTGCAACACGATCCCGATCGGCTCGTGGCCGCTCAGGTGCAGAAAATGATGGCTCAGTTGGGTCAGACAACGGCATAATCCCCTCAATTGAGAATTGAGAAACTTCTTCGGTCGCGCTCGTGTCAGTGCCGATCGCCCTTCTTTATCCTTATATTTCCCACCCCCATGCTAACTAGTGTCGATCGTCTGCTATTTGTCAGAGGTGTCCCCATTTTTAAAGAACTGCGGGATGATTTTCTCGTGCGACTAGCTTCGGTGATGGATGAATTATCCTTTCCCAGCAGTCATACGATTTTTACAGAAGGACAAGAAGGACGCTCTCTTTATATCGTCGTGTCGGGGTTGGTGCGCGTGCACATTGGCGAGCGCGATCTCGCCCAGCTTTCTCAGGGGGCGTGTTTTGGCGAAATGTCCCTGTTCGATGCCGAACCCCGGTCGGCATCGGTCACCACCCTCGATCGCTGTGAATGCTTGATGCTCACCCAACAGCAACTCTACGATGCGATCGACGAAACACCCGGCATCGCCGTCAATATTATCCGCCTGCTCTCCCGGCGAACCCGCGAACTCAATCAAAAGCTGAACGTGCAAGAAGCCAAACTGCGAGAAGCCGAAGTCCGTCACGCCGGACGCAACTCCGTGGGGAGAGCCGCAGGTAGCGAGTTATAGCAACCTCTAGATTGACGATCGCCCTGCAATCGATCCGGCTTCTTGCCATAAAACAGCGTATATTCAATGGCACGGATCGAACGGAAACAACTCTATGGTTAAAACTCGGCTACACGCATTTTTACTAGCATTCATCTCGATCGTTCTCGCGGCGACGATCGTCCTGGGCTGGCAAACACCATCCTATCCTGTTGAGTTTAACCCACCCGATCGCGGTGCGCCGGAGAACTTAATTGGTGCGGGAACCCGGTTTTCTGACGGTCCCGGCACTACGCGCGGTCCTCTCGAGCCGCGTCAGGCGATCGTCGAAATTGACGGAACGATCTTGGAGTGCCCCTTTAGCGCCCTGGTTCCTCAAAGCGGGCTGGGAAACTACGGCTTAACCCTAAATGCATATCCCACCTTCTTTATCCATTTCCCGCAAATCCCCCGAACGACTCTTGAGTTCGTCCTCTCCGATGACGACAGCGGGGAGATCGTCTACCAAACAAGCTATGTCCTCGCCGAACGAGATGCGACCTTTGGGATTACCTTACCGCGCGACTCCAACGTGCCGCCTCTAGAAGTCGGAAAGATTTATACCTGGCAAGTATCAATTCGATCGAACCAGCTACCCACACCATCAGGGTATATTGTCCGAGGGGAAATCGAACGCTTCGAGCCAACTCCCAAATTTGCCCAAGCCCTCGTCGAAGCCAGTCCGGAAGAAAAAGTGGCGCTGTACGCCGAAGCCAGCCTTTGGTACGATGCCGTTAAGACATTAGCAGACCTGCGACGCACCGATCCGGACAACGATCGACTCAGAGCAGATTGGATCGAGCTAATGCAGGCGGTGGGATTGGATGACATTGCCGCCAAACCCCTGCTTTAATGCAAGTTAAATCGACATTATCGACATTTTAGTTTCCAATTGATGCCTAATGTGCAACCAGCGCTCAAAGCCTTACTTTCTCCTGACTTTTGGCAACCTGTTCCCCGATCCGGAGTTCCCCACTCTTACTAGGGTTTCAGATCGTTCGCATTAGACGTAATTTTTACTTCAATTCAGGTAATTGATGCAACGATGGCAGAATTACAGACCGGGCGAATGTTACTCTCTCATAACTTCGACCTTTCAGAAGAAGTCGTTCCCAAACTGACTCGCGCAGCATTTTCGGAAGTATTTGAGGAAGGACTCGCCTCCCATTCCGAGCTGGTTTGCCATGGCATCGAGCATCCCCATTGGATGGTGGAGATTCGGTTCGATGGCGATCGCATCTCCCCAGAACGAGTGGGGGAACTGTGCGCGACGGTGTTGTGGGAAAAGCGGCAGGGGCAAAAAATACCCGATCGCCCATTTGGGCACATTTTGATATTGGCAGGGCGAAAAACCACCCCCGCGTCGAGTTCGTCACCCACGGCACTCCAACCGGGAGAATGGGGAGTCGATGTGGTAGAAACGCCCTCCGCCGATGCGTTTTTACACGCCTTGGGTTGGGAGGCGGCGATTTCCGGCAAAGCCCCGGATGCCGTTTTTAAAATCGAACGACGTTAGGGTCAAATCGGTCATCTATCTCGGTCATCTGTCCGGGAAGAGGGCCAACTCGAATTCGGTTGCATCGATCGATTGCAAGCATCAATAAATATAAGGAGATCGGTGAGAAGAATGCCTGGGAGTTTGAACGATCGCGATCCGGATTTGATATGAAGCCAGAACTAAACCGCCGAGAGAAAATCGATCGAATTGTCGTCAGTGCAGCGCAAATGGCAGCGATCGAAGATATGGTTTTCGAGGCGGGAATGCCCGTCGCCGCCCTGATGGAGAAGGTTGCCGGGGCGATCGCCCGCCGGATTTGCACCCTCTATCCCCAGCCGATACGAGTTGGGGTGTTAGTCGGTCCGGGTCATAATGGCGGGGATGGGTTGGTGGTCGCCCGCGAGTTACACTTTCGCGGCTACCCCGTATCGGTGTACCGTCCTTTGCCCAAAAGTAAACCCCTCACCGAGCAACACGCCCGATACGTCCAAAGTTTGGGAATCGAAATGAGCGATCGCCCCGAGGGTTTGTTGGCTTGCGACTTGCTGATTGATGGATTGTTCGGATTTGGCTTAGAACGGGCGATCGAAGGAGAAATTGCCGAGACCATCGATCGAATTGCCCGCAGTTCGATTCCCGTGGTGAGTATCGATCTTCCGTCGGGATTGCAGACCGATACCGGAGCAGTCCTGGGTACGGCCGTGCGCGCCACCCGGACGTTGTGTTTGGGGTTGTGGAAGCTGGCATTTTTACAAGATCGCGCCCTGGAATATCTCGGGGAGGTGGAGTTAATCGATTTCGATTTGCCCCTATCCAATATTGAAGCCGTATTGGGGAAGTCGCCCCAAACTCAACGCCTCACCGCAGACTGTGTCAGAGCGGCTTTACCTCTGCCCCGTCCCCCGCGCACTCATAAATACGATCGGGGTCATCTGCTACTGGTTTGCGGTTCCCGACGTTACGGGGGAGCGGCCATTTTGGCGGGATTGGGGGCCAGGGCGAGTGGGGTGGGGATGCTGTCGATCGCCGTGCCGGAATCGTTAAAGCCGATTTTGACCGCGCGACTCCCCGAAGCGTTGATTATCGGCTGTCCCGAAACCGCAACTGGGGCGATCGAGCGATTGAGCGATGAGATCGAGGTCGATGGTTACGATGCGATCGCCTGCGGGCCGGGGTTGACACCCGACGCAATTCGTGCAGTTGAAGCCGTGTGGGGCGCTCGCTCTCCGATTGTTTTGGATGCCGATGGATTAAATATCCTCGTCCGTTTGGGTACGTTTTTGCCCAAAGAACCACCCCTCCTGCTGGCGGGAGCAAGTGGTTTGAGAGCGGCGCAGACGGTGTTTACCCCCCATCCCGGAGAGTTTCGCCGCCTGTTTCCCAATCTCGTCGAGCATTTGGAGAATACCCCGATTGCCGCTCGTCTGGCCGCCCAACAGAGTGGGGCGATCGTCGCGTTGAAAGGAGCGCGCGCGGCAGTCGCCCATCCCGACGGGACGGTGTGGCTCAATCCCGAAAGTACCCCAGCCTTGGCACGGGGCGGCACCGGGGACGTACTCACGGGACTGACGGGGGGACTGATCGCCCAAAGGGCAACCCAGCATGATGCGATCGCCTCTGTTGTAGGGGCGGCAGTGTGGTGGCACGCGCGCGCCGGGATTCTCGCCGCCCTCGAACGTTCCGAGTTGGGGGTCGATGCATTTACCCTCACCGAATATTTGGGGCGAGCGATATAGCAAACGTCAGGTGCGGAGTAAGACAGTTTCGGGTGAAGGTGGGGGATAGGGAATGGAAAGACCTACCCGACGCGATCGTATAAACTGAGTTGTCTGGCGAACATAAGGAAGACTTCCAAATGAGGACGTATTACACTTGAGCTATAAATTAGCGATCGCTCTTTTCTCTTGCTTTCTTATCTTTAAATCTATTCTCGGAAAAGCCATTTTCAATGTATGAAATTGAATATACTTCGCAAGCAGTAGCAGACTTAAATTTTTTTAAAAAGCACGAACAACAAAAAATTTTGAGTGAAATACCAATAAAATTGCAATACGAACCAACCGTTACGACCCGTAACCGTAAGAGAACAAGACCGAATAGTATTGCTCAATGGGAATTGCGGATTGCTGAGTTTCGAGTATTTTATAATGTTGAAGAACAGGTGAAAATTGTCGAAATTCAACGAGTTGGCAAAAAAGAGAGAAATATTTTTTTGTTTCGCGGAAAACAGGAGGATGTATGACGATTCAATGGAATTATCGAGTCTTTCTCGAAGAGAACGGTGACTATATTATTCGAGAAGTGTTTTATTCTGAAACCGGTTCGATTCTTGGATGTACGGAGAATGCGGTAGAACCTTGGGGAGAAAGCTTAGAAGAACTGACTCAAAATATCGAATGGTTTCAAGAAGCATTGGCGTTACCCGTTTTAACCCTTGCCGATCTTCCAGAACAACCCATTCGATCGCCTCAAAAGTCAGACCGCAGCGATAACATTTCCCACGATCGCCTGATGGCAGAGTTGGGTTTGGCAGAATCTTCATCGACGAGTTGAGGGTAGGATGCGATCGGTTGTCATTATGGGTGCGAGACATTAGCTCTGACAATCCATCGATATCGAGACGTATCGAGGCGGATGCGTGGCTGAGTGCTAAACCCCAAAAACTCGATCGCGATCGAAGTCTACGACGATACCTCATAATATGAGAGCGGAATCGCAACTGGGAGAAGACTGGGGATGAAAAATCGATATGCATGGGTAGAGTATCTAAAAACGTTTGTTTTCGCAGGAGTCCTCGGATGGGGATTCGCATACGCAGTCGATGAAGTGAGCGGTCTTAAAAAGCCAAATCGACTACACTCAGAAACGTCACAACTCCAGCAAGAAAGCAAAGACAAAGCTGCACTTGATAAATTGCAGCAGACACCTGTTATAGATCGAGAAGAGAGAGACCGCTTGAGAGACTTAAAATCGAAAGCACTCTCTCTCAACTTTTCGGGATTGGCTTATAAGAAACAGGGACAGTATTCTCAGGCAATGGAAGATTTCGAGCGTGCTTTAGCCATCCAACGGGAAGTTGGCGATCGCTCTGGGGAAGGAACCACTCTCACCGAGTTGGGTATAGTTTACGATGACCTGGGAGAGTATTCTCAGGCAATAGAATACTACCACCAAGCTTTAGCCATCCAACGAGAAGTTGGCGATCGCTCTGGGGAAGGAACCACTCTCAACAATTTGGGTACGTCTTACAAAGACCTAGGTGAGTATTCCCAAGCAATGGAATACCTCCACCAAGCTTTAGTCATCATCAGGGAAGTTGGCGCTCGCGCTAGGGAAGGTAGGACTCTCAACAATTTAAACGCAGTTCGGCGCGAGTTCGGGAACTCAGCAAACGAACCTAGCTTATCAACCGCCTATTGAATCGGAACTCAACAGAATCAACTGCCGTTCTTGAAGCGATCGCACGCCATCTAACCCCAACTCCACCGTCGCCAAAATCTCCCCAACGGTCTTCCCTCCGGCTTCGCAACCCGTCAAAAAAGTATGCTCTTCCTCAGTAAGGGAGACAAGCTGATAGTCGCCATCAAAAATAGTGCGATCGGGCCATCCTTGGATACAAGGGCTTAATTCTGGAGTCGCCGCGAGGAGGTTGTCATCCTGCGTCCAGTCCGCTTTAGATAGGGGGGGTCGTCCTAGGAAAAACTCGTAGTGGGTGAGTTCGGGATCGAGGAGTTCCACCAGGCGGTAGTATTGGCGATCGCTGAGGTGTTTCGCCCGTTCGATCAGTTCGTCATCTTTCCCTAAAAGTCGATCGAGTTGCCAGTAACGGGGGTTGGAGAAACCGATAAATTCCAAACCCGAAGCGTCGATTAACTCGAATAGGGTATCGATATTGTAATCCACCTCTTGGGGATGGAGGTACATATCGGCAAAATTGGCATCGCGATGATTCTCCAACGCCCAGCGTCGCTTGTCTTCCCGGACGATCCGGTTATCTTCGGGCAAGGCAGCGAACATTTTGCGCCCCAGACGAACTCCGGCTTCGTAGTCCTCTTTCTCATTTCCTTGAAGTAGGGAAATAGCCTGTTGCATCAATTGAATTTCTCGCCGTCCCAATTCTGCATAAACGAAGATGTGGAAAAAGCCACCAGGAGCGAGTTTGGGTGCGAGGGATTGGATGCCGCGAATCGGATCGGGGAGGTGATGGAGAACCCCAACGCAATTAATTAAGTCGAATTCGCCATCAAGTCGATCGGCATCATATATGCTCAGATGATGAAATTCTACCCGATCGGCTCCCGATCTCTGACATCTCTCCCGCGCCACTTCCAGCGCCCCCGGACTCAAATCGATACCCGTCACCCGCGCTTCGGGGTTCAGATGCACCAAATACTCGGTTCCCACTCCAGTTCCGCACCCGGCATCGAGGATGCGAACGTCTTGGCGAGTCGGCTTCATCCCGGTACAGAAGCTGTACGCCGTCTGCCAGTTCCAGCGCCAGTTATACCCCGGAGGCGGTTCGTCGAGGAGCGGTTCTGGGGGAAAGGGATAAGTGTCGTAGAGCTGGCGAACGGCCTGGCTGATATCTGGGTTCATCGAGACGGGGGATGAAATGACGCGAAAGCGCTATTCTACCGCACCGCGCTGCCAGGGAGAAACATTTGGCAAGAAACCTTTATCGGGATCTCTCAAAGGCGATCGCATTACACTGATGGTATCGAAGAGAATTGGGAATCGATCCCGATCTGTCATCGATCGCAACGAATAATCGATCGTCATCAACCATCATCGAAATCATCCAATCGGTGTACGGGCAGGTTTAGGGTCGCCATTCATCAATCAATCGATCGAATTTATATCAAAACCCGCCCCGATATAGATCGATCGCAACGAATAATCGATCGCCATCAACCATCATCGAAATCATCCAACCGATGTAGGGGCGGGTTTAGGGACACCATTTATCAATCAATCGATCGGATTTATATCAAAACCTGCCCCGATATAGATCGATCGCATCGGATAATCGATGGCCAATATCGTATCGTCATCGGGCGGGTTTTGGATTCTATGGGTTGGTAGGTGACCAAATCTGACCGCTAAACCCGCCCCTACGTTTTGCCCCGATCTGTCATGGCGACACCGAATAATCGATCTATATCAGGTCACCGGGCGGGTTTTGAATTCTATGGGCTAGTAGGGGATAAATCTGACGGCTAAACCCGCCCCTACATTTGCCCCCTACATTTTTGCCCCTACATTTTGGATTTTTGTTTAGATGATGAAGGAACGCTATACAATTTATCTTGCGCCCAATTTAACGGATTATCAACGATATATTTTCTAATGTTATGTAACGATTTTTCATTACGAATGATATGTTCGTAATAACTGCGTTGCCAGACAGGAACACCACGAAGATTTCTGGTCTGATTAATTTTTCGAGATGAAAAAGTTTTGAAACCGCGAATAATTTCTGACAAGCCATGCCGTTCGATCGAGCGAGAATCTTGATTATCGGTTAAAACGAGAATGCCATGAAGATGATTGGGCATAACCACAAATTCATCGAGTTCGAGATACGGGTAATACTTAACTAAGTTTTGCCAATGTAACTGGATGATGTGACCGTAATTGCTAACTTGCATTTTTCGATCGACAATATTTCCAAATAAATGTTGGCGCTGCCAGGTACAAATCGTGACAAAATAAGCACCATTTTGACTATAGTCGTATCCTTTGAGGCGAATTGAACGACGGTGGTGCTTTTCTGGGTCGTATTTCACGAGCGAATGTTGGGGCTGAAATGGGGTTTCATTCACAAGCTAACATCTCGATCTGGCAATATGGTATCGATCGCAACGCCCATCATGGGTTTGCGTCATGGGGATCGTCATCCAACCGATGTAGGGGCAGGTTTAGGGTCGCCATTCATCAATCAATCGATCGAATTTATATCAAAACCCGCCCCGATCTGTCATCGATCGCAACGAATAATCGATCGTCATCAACCATCATCGAAATCATCCAACCGATGTAGGGGCTGGTTTAGGGACACCATTTATCAATCAATCGATCGCATTTATATCAAAACCCGCCCCGATATAGATCGATCGCAACGAATAATCGATCGTCCATATGGTATCGTCACCGGGCGGGTTTTGAATCTGATGGGTTGGCAGGTGGCCAAATGGGTTGGCTAAACCCGCCCCTACATTGCGCCCCCACATTTCCATCTCCATGAAAACCCACCCATCCTCAATCTAAAAAAACCACCTCGAAAGAGGTGGTTGTTGTTTTCTCGCGGGAATCAAAGAATCTCGAGCTCGCGAGCTAAATCTTCAGAATCTAGTCATTAGACCGTGACACCATCGGTTCCATCACCGTTCGCACCGATGTTAGCGATATCGAGGGGTAAACCTCCCAAAGTCGCGAAGTTACCGTTAGCCGTTAGCGTTGCCGTACCGACCCCAGCATTGAGGATGGAATACTGGTTGTCGCCAGCGGCCGCACCGTTCGTATCGACGAAGAAGTTCCCCGTCACATTGGCTTGGTTGGCATCGAGGACAGTGGCTGCAACAATCGTCAGCGCACCCGTATCTACTCCAGTAGAAGTCACGCGGTTTTGGCTGACGACCAAGTTGGCATAACCCTCTGCATCGCTCAGGGTAATCCCACCATCGGTATTGGCAGTCCCTTCAACCAAAATGTCGTTGTTGGAGACAGTAATATTAGTCAGCGTACCTGCGGTCGCACCTCCGAGTTCGATACCCGACCCCGTACCAGCCGTCCCATCGATCGCGTTGCTGGTGATAATCAGTCCGGTCACCGCACCGTCGGCAACAATTGCATCCATGGTCGCGTCGCCGCTTGTTTCGATGCTGTTGTCGGTAATTTGCGCCGAACCGCCCATCACGTTGATGGCCGTACCGGTACTATCGAAGACGTTGTTGGTAATCAGCGGGTTACTCGCATCGTTAATTACCACGTTGTCCGCTCCGGTAAACTCGAAGCCATCTACCGTAACGCCAGCAGCTCCGGCAACCGTCAGGGTCGTACCAATGGTGGATTCGGCCGCCCGAGATCCAGTACCGGAAATACCCGCATTTTGACCGCGCAGGGTCACGGATTTGCCAATCGTCGTCCCAGCATGGTTTCCAGCCGCCACGAGGACGGTATCGGCATTGGTATCGTCGAAGCTTTGGTCAGTGCCATCGCCCACGAAGGAATTGGCAGAGTTGACCGCATCGTTGATGGTGCCGAAAACGCGAATCGTTCCGGTGGAGGTGTTTCCGGCAGTATCTTGAGCGGTGACTTCCACATCGAGGTAGTTACCCGCAGTCAAGTTCGCCGCATCGAGAATTTCAATTTCACCGGTAGTAGCATCAATGCCGACGGTATTTGCTAAAGCGGTAGTGCCGTTGAGCAGGACCGAACTGACGCTGTATCCGGTTACTCCCGTATCGTCAGTGGCTTGGACGGTGAAGCCCGTCGTACCTACCTGGTTGGCCACGATCGCTTCACCATTAACGAGTTCGGCCGCAGTCGGTGCGGTGGTATCGGTCGTCCCGGCGCTACTACCGACGGTAAAGGGGACACTAGCGGTGTTGTTCGCAGCGTTGGGGTCAGTTTCTGCCCCGGTTAAACCCGCTGCGGTATTGGTAATCGTCCCGGTGGCCGCAGCATCGATGGTGGCTTGTACCGTCAGGGTCTGAAAACCGCCGTTATTGACGTTGCCGACTGTCCAAACCCCACTATTTTCATCGTAATCGCCGCTGGTGGCGCTATCGCTGATGAAGGTGACACCCGTGGGAAGCGCATCGGTGAGTTGGACTGCGGTCGCGTTTGCCGGACCCGTGTTTCCCACTTCGATGGTGTACTGCACGGTGTCGCCGGGGTCGAACTGACCGTCCATATCCAAATCGTTGGCGAGTTCGACGGTTTTCGTCACTGATAAGTCCGTCGTTCCGGGGGTGCCTCCTGGAGTTGTGGGGGGGTTGGTGACGAACCAGTCGGGGTTGGCCGCGAGTTCTGCGGCAGTGCGTCCTTCAACCACGGCGAGGAAGTTGCCCGTTCCTCCAGCATCGCGGATAATCGCATTACCCGTAGGCACGCCGTTATCGGTTTGGTCGGTAAACTCTAGGTCGGTAAAGGTCATCCCTCCTTCGAGGCGAATGACATCATCACCTTGCTGGCGGAAGTCTTGGAAAATGTCAGCGTCTTGCTCGAAGGCACCTCCGGTGGATGCGGCATCGAGGGCATTGGCACGGCGAGCGATAACAAACGTATCGTCTCCACCGCCACCATTGTAAATATCTGAGCCTAAATCGCCGTAAAGAACATCGTCTCCCGCTTCGCCTTGGATCAGATCGTTGTCTTTTCCACCAAAGATCGTATCGTCACCAATGCCACCGCGAATCGTGTCTCGACCGCGATTGCCAAAAAGTAAGTCGTTACCGTCCGCACCGAAAACGAGATCGTCATCCCGTCCGGCAAGTACGGTGTCGTTCCCGGAATTGCCTTCAAGAGTATCGTCACCAGCATTTCCAAAGATTAAATCGTCGTCGTTGCCACCGCGAACATTATCGTTACCCGAAGAAGAAGCAATCACATCGTCTCCATCGAAACCATCAATAATGTCATCGGAGGTCAAGTCGGGAATGAGCTGTCCGTCTGCTAAATTACTGCCTGGAATAATTAGGTCTGGAATTAAAGTGCCTGCAATATTGGCCATGATCGTTCCACAGAGGTAAAGTTTGTCGGTTCGGTAAAGTACACCCTGTGGAATTTATCTGTCAATCCAAAAATACACTCACTTTGTGTTTTTTTTGGAAATTTATGTTTAGAGTATAGCGCTTTTCGGCAATGTAGCAAGAATCAGTAAGTTTCGATCGAAACTATTGCTTGCACTCTACTCTAGCCCGTCTATTTGAGACAGTTTTTGACAAGGTATTGTTGACTATAACGTTTGAAAAAGCTAGTCAAATACTCGACCTATTTAGATTCAATCGACTTTTAAATTTACGCTCGATCGAACATATTATTAGATCGTTCAAGGAAAATCGGCTAGTTTTCTACCGATTTTTCAAATGTCACGCTACATCTAAATAGACTTTCCAGTTCCAATCTAAGGTTTCCGGAAAATTTTAAATTATTGATGTTGTTTGGAGTGAATTTCGATCGAACTTAAATGAGGATGGGGATAGTTTCCTTCAAGAAACAGCCGATATTCTCTAAATCGTTCGATCTGCGGTCATCTGTATATACCTTTATCAGACAAAAAGAACTCAGTCCGGACAATTTTAATGAATTTTGCAAAAAAAATTATTTTCTCGAACTTTTCCTCGATTTCAACGAATTTCAAGAATATATCTTATCCGATCGAGACAACCGATATAGAGATTTGATGCTTGTTCATCACAATTCTCGGTCACTTCTTTCTCGATTTCTTCACGATTCTCAATTTCGACAGGGCTAAATACCAGAGTTAAAATAAAATAAAGAAATTTTAGAACCGTCCAAAACAAGGGGTGGAGCGCGAAAGAATGTTCTATTCAATGGAGCAAAGGCTGCGGAAACTGTCTCACGCCCGCATCAAGCGCCAAATCGAGCGCGATCGCCAGCGCATGGAGCAATTATCCGGTCGGGTCGATCGTTCTCGAACTTGCAAGTACAACGCCCACTCTGCATTCTTGCTGTGTGCCGTCAATCCCGGCGGTCCTTGTTCGACCTGTTCTCACTACGATCGAGATATTTGACGATGGCGAGCAATTAGCGATTGGCCATCAGCGATCTGCCGTCGGTTCGCGAACGCGAACGGCGATCGAACACCTGCATCTTTTGCCAGGAGGACTTCTCAAGCTTTCTGGTACATCCCTAAGCGCTCAGCTCTTTACTAAAAGCTGATAGCTGACGGCTAAATCCTAACTCCTCAGCCGAGAACTTCCGGCGAAAACATCATTTCGAGCGACTGAAGGTAGGGACGGAAAATATCAATATCTTTGGGTTTTAGGCGATCGCGCACTTCTTCGTGCAACAATCGCACGAGGGATCTCACCAGATGCCAGTTGACCTTGAGGGGGGGATAGAGCATGACGCACAATGGGAAAAGCTCTTGCTGCACCACATCAATGCGATTTTCCAGGGCGCAAACCCATAGGTAAACCTGAAACATCTCTACATCTCGAATACTCGAAATCTTGACGAGGGGGCTGTTGAGCTGACCCGTGTAGCTGATGTAATTGGGATGGTGCTCGACGGCACGCTTGCAAACGGAGGTGGCAATTTCCGTGCCGATGGGCAACCAGCGCTGCACTGCTTGCAGAATCGGTGAGGAGTAGTCGAGGTTCGCGGCAGCTTCGTAGGCTCGTTGCAGCGGCATGTAAAGATGGTCGTCAATTACTTTGAAATAGGACCCCACCAGCATTTGTTCTACCGGAGAGAGCAACTCGAGCAACATCTGACTGGTGTAGTGGAACTGCATACTCACAAAACCAATCAGGCGCGGGTCGGTGGCGGTATACTTTTTACGAATCGTGCCGATATCCCCGCCAACAATGGTGGCCAGACGGCTGGGGGGAACGCGATCGGTTTGCACTTCAACTTCCTGTTCGTAGAAATGCTGGGAACCGCTAGCGGCCCCCATGGCAACGGAAACCGAAAGATTTTGAGGCTTACTTTGTTGGGTGTAGACCGCTAAGACTTTATCGTAAATCCGAAACGAGTCGGCTGCTATGTCCCAGGGGTTTATGAGCTGAGGATCGATTTGATGTCGCTGGACTTCTCTCGCGAGTAGTGCTTCGGTTTTATTCCAGGCTTGAGCGCTGACCAGTCGCAAGGTTTTCGAGAGGGTTTGCGCCGTTCGTTCTCGCCCTTCTTGAGAGACCACTCTCGAGAGTTGCAGCCGATCGGAAAACTGCTCGTCTGGGGTTTTGAGTTCTAGGTTCTGGACGTATTTTTTCGCCCATTGTTTGGCGAGAGTCTCGTCGGTCAAGTTTTTGCTGGCTAAGGTTTCAGCAGAGATCATAATTTTGTTCTACCGTGCGATCGTTTTGTCTCTTGTCATGACACACCCGAAAAACGAGACAACTCAATCTTCTAAAAATGCGCATCAAGCGCTGCACCGCTAGGTTGAGTTGTTTGCGAGTACTCTTGCAGGGATAGATCGGTCGTGAGGAAATCGCTTTATCCTGCTCGATTGCGGATAGCCGTATATTTTTATTATTAATTTATAATTCTAACGCAAATTGTTGAAAATATTAAAATATGGTAGTAAGATTCAGCCACGACTCAAATACTTGAAATCCATAGGTTTCATCGATTATCCAAGTTTTGCCGACAAGGAACAGTCGATCCCCATAGGTTTAACGTGTTGAAGAATCGTAACTTTATGGGGACGATCGCCGCCGTTTGAGTTCTTGCGCCCAAAAAACTTGGCGGGTCAAAGAGAAATAAAAACTAGAATCTACAACAAGCCTTTATTTGCACCCAATGGGGATCGATCGGGGTCACTCGATCGAGAAATTCGACATACTTCGTTACAAAGGAGTCTCGCCGATCGCTAAAAATGGGATTGAAGTTGCATGGGTATCGCGATACTTATCGGAATGCTGAAAAATATAGCAGTTCTCGCGCTTTGTGAGGTACATAAGCACGAGGGCGGGTTTTGAGAATCGATCCCTGTGGGGGCATGGTTTTTAGCTAAACCCGCCCTTACATTTTTTGTACTTCACGATTGCGATCGACACGATAACTCGTCTCAACTTCCCTTTAGCAATATCCAACACGATCCTAAATCCGATCGGCAGAAGTACCCCTCAAGGATACTGTCAAAATACCAACCGAACGACACACTAAAAATAACGAAGATAAATGCTCGCTCGAATCGGGGTTTTGTCTGAATCGATCTGAATTGCGATCGAATGCTAAAAAATAACTGAAGCTGACGACCCAAGATAGATATAACGGGTCCAACTTGCCATAATCTAGTCAGTCGATCGAGTGACAATTTGCTTTTAAAAATGCAACTAGGACTTAGCATTCTATCGAGCTAGTACAACCACAGAATGCAGCAATTTTGCCGAAGTTTTTAGACGTAATATCTACCCATAGACTGACTCGAGATGATGCTGGTCATTCATTTTGAGAGAGTCAATCTTTGACGATCGATTGCGAGCGATCGAACTCCCGAAAACGATACATTCCAATACCTAGCCATTCGTTATGTTAATCGATACCGTCAAACAAATTTGCGATCGCCTCTCTTCCGGAGGTTGGGACGAGTTGATGTTGCGCCACGGACTCGATCTTACCGCCCCGGATTTAGCTGCCGAACTCACCCGAGAACTGCCGAATATCGATCGAACGCTGCCGGGGTTTGAAGACTTTGCTTTTGAAGGCAAACAGGCGATCGAACCTGGATTTCCCGCCCGCAGTTTGCTATTTCACGCCCTCGCTTCCCCCAATGTCACCCAAGGTGCAACCGGGGAAGAATTGAGCGTGTTTCCCACCCTTGCCGAGATTGAAGCTGTTGAAAACTACACCTTCGGCGTTCGCCCCCCATCGTTATCCGATATTATCAATCGGGCCGAGGGAGACTTTCTGGCGATCGTCGTTTTTGCCTCAGAGTACCGTCCCGCCGCCGAAACCGTCCACCGCCAACATGCCGACCTCTGTTTTTCCCGAACGGGAGTCGCCAGAGTGGGGACGGCAGCCCCCCGATACGACTCGCGCCGTCGGGGATTTTTACCTTTCGTGGAAGGGGACGAGAACGCCTTTCGGGTGTTGCCCGCCCGGTATTCCGCCTATATTGCCGTCCAGCGTCGGGGAGACGAAAACGCCTTCGGGCCGATGAATTTCAGCTTTCGCCAAAAGCATCCCGAACTTTACGGACGGGGACAAGTCAGCGATGGCGAACGGCAATTTTGGGTTCCCCTGCACAAACTCTTCGATGGCGCAGAATGCATTCGCGACCTGGATTTGACCCTCACCCTGGAGGCGCACCACGTCAACGAAAAACTCCGCCGCCTTCACCTGGAACTGGGCAGCCAAGGTCACGACACCGATTGGGGAGAACCCGATATTAGCAACGCGCCGTTTATCTTCACCGAGGGGATTGCCGAGTGGTCTGGGGAGGTCGAATATGGGGCGGGGTTACTCGTTCCGGCGATCCATCCGAACTTAATCGAAGCCGCCCGATATCGCGATCGCCCCTTGACCTTCCGCGTCCCCCCCAATCCTCGCAACCCCTGGGCCCCGAGTCTGCTGGTGGAACCCGAAGGAGGGGTACGCCGCGCCCCGGAATACGTCCACGTCCGCCATCAAGTCCTCCCCGATGGAACCCGTCGAGATTTGAACGAGGTGGCCGATGTTGCCGATGAAGTGCGACGGGGGAACTATCGGGCGCAACACTACATCGACTTTACTGGCGATGGCTGGATCGAGGCTTCCTGTCCTCAGTTAGCGGCTGCCCTACCCCGCACCGTTCCCGCCTATTCGATGGTGACGGCCCCGGATTTCTACCCCAACTGCGACCAGCGAGAACTGATGGAGTGGTGGTTGCAGCGAGTTCCCGAGGCACTGCGATCGGATCTGTGGCAAACCCCACCGCTGACCCTCGCCGACGAACGCCTCGCCCCGAACCTCCAGCTACGAGGGGCTGACTTCCGCCCGGAAGACGATACGGTGACGGCGATCGTGTCTCTGCTTCGAGAAGGTGAGGTGCGTGCTATGCCGACGAGTTTGGGGGAGACCCAGCGCCACAGCTACCTCGCCGACAGCGCGGCTGGAGTGTTCGCACCGGGATGGGATACCAGCCGCGATCGCACCGGAGATACGGAACATTTAGCCGCCTACGGGTTGGGCAGTCCGTTTCCCGAAGATGCCAAACTCTGCGCCGCCTTGAGTACCTTTTGGCCGGCCGTCGCCCCCGATGCCGGACGCAGTTTCTCGCAAATTTTCCCCACCGTCAGTCCCCTTACCGATACGGAAATCCGGGATATGCCCTGGGATGGAGTGGACGGCCCCCGCGTCGTGTTGCGGGAAAATCAGCCGATGTTGGAATACGCCCGATTCGACTACGTGGACTACGTGGAAAATACCCTCGATGGCAAGTTTTCCTTGGCGCTGACGGGGAAGGTGGACGTACGGGAGTATATCGCCCGAGTGCTGGCGATGGCGCGGGCCTATCGCGGGGCGGGGATTGAAGGATTTGCCAAGCAGTCCTGGGCGGTTCTCTCGTTTCGGGGAGTGGGTTCGACGGAGGCGCAACGCCAGGAAGCCGAAACCCAGACGGGTGTGCAATTGCAGGGAGACGTGTATCGGGTGGAGTTCGTCCGGCGCGGCAGCGAACGACCCCATCCGGAGGATTTGCGCAAGGTTCACTACGAAATTGGCGATCGCACCGTGGTCTTTGTCGGTTCTCTCCCTCAAGTACTGGTGACCAAAAATGAAGGAGGCTGGGACGTTGTCCGAACGGTATGAAGTCGATGTGGCGATTGTCGGAGGGGGTCCCGGCGGCACGGCAACTGCCATCTGGTGCGCCCGCCACGGGTTGCGGGTGATGCTTCTCGAAGGGCAGTCATTCCCCCGCGAACGTCCGGGGGAAACCCTCCATCCCGGCATCGAACCGCTACTCGAACAGTTGGGAGTCGCCCGTCAAGTGCAAGAAGCGGGATTTCTGCGCCACGAAGGTAATTGGGTGCAATGGGAAGGCGATCGCCATTTCGTCGGGTTTGGCAAAGATGAGAATGGCCCGTGGCAGGGGTTTCAGGCGTGGCGGGCGGATTTGGACAGCATTTTGCTCGATCGGGCGCAGGCTTTGGGGGTGCGGGTTTTGCAGCCAGTTCGGGCGCGGCATCTCTTGGTAGAGTCAGGCCGCGTTGTGGGGGTAGAAACCTCCTTTGGAAAGCTGCGATCGCGGTTCCTCGTCGATGCGGCTGGGGGGAGGCATTGGCTGGCGCGGCAGTTGGGGATGGATGTTGTGCGGTATTCTCCCCGGCTGACGGCTTACTACGGCTACGGTGAGGGAAGCTGTCCCGCCCGAGATGTTGCCCCGGCAATCGTTGCCGACGATCGCGGTTGGACTTGGACGGCAAAAGTGCGACCCTACCTCTATCAATGGACGCGCTTATCTTTTACACCCCAGCGATTGCCGCCCGATTGGATGCCGTCGGAGTTTGCCGAACTTGCACCGAAGGGGAGGATGCGGGGGGCAGATGTGACGTGGCGATCGCTGGCTAAACCCGCCGGACGGGGTTATTTTACCGTGGGGGATGCGGCAACGGTACTCGATCCGTCATCGTCTCATGGGGTACTCAAGGCGGTGATGTCTGGGGTGATGGCAGCAGAGGCGATCGTGAAGGTTTTGCAACAAGGGCAATCCGAAGATGCGATCGGCCGAGAGTATTGCCAGTGGATCGATGGGTGGTTCGGGCAGGATTTGGTGCGGTTGCGGGAATTCTACGGATCGCTACCCGTACCGCCGGAGTGGGTGAGATCGGGGGTGCGAACCACAAAGGCACAAAGGACACGAAGTTAGAAAATAACGAGTCATGTTTGAAGTTATCCAAACTGGTAGTGTTTTTTCACGTCGGCGCGGATTTTCCAGGTGCAAGACATGCCGACGGGAAAGGTAACGAGATCGCCTTTTCCCATCTCGACGGGTTCGCCACCGTCGGGAGTGACGACAACATCTCCTTCGAGAAAGTAACAGGTTTCTTCGGCATCGTAAGTCCAGGGAAATTCTGAGGCTTCTTTCGTCCAAATCGCCCAGTTGGAAACCCCGAGTTCGTCGAGTTTGGATCGGTCGGGTTGGCGATCGATTTGAATATCCATTTGTGTCGTAATTATATCGTAATTTCAATTGAGCCAGATTATACCTTAAGCGGGGTCGATCTCCGATTTTGCCAATTTCTCTTTTCGATCGGTCGCACGTTCTCAACTTCCAAAAATTTCGATAAATAAGGCATCAGCAAACGAAATTCGACATCATCTCGATCGCCTAGAAATGGATTGACTCGAATTAGGTTACTGTACTGCCGCACTAAATTTTTCGGTCGATCGTCAACAAACAAGATTTTTTCGAGAGAGTATCCCTGTCGTTTAACTTTTTTCAAATCTTTGATGACATCATATTCGCC
>JAXHUC010000058.1:0-38000 GCA_034189805.1 Cyanobacteriota bacterium | reverse complement strand
CGACGCTGAGGGCAATCCCGGTCGCAAACGCAATTGTTTCTCGATCTCCAGAAATCTAGCGATCGCAGCCTAGCGATGAGTGGACATTATCCCGAACTGCCCACCCAACAACTATCTACCTTCGTGTCCTTTGTGCCTTTGTGGTTCCTTATCCCGAACCCTAAATCCCCAACATCTCCCGCAACGGTTCGGCAATCCAATTAATTCCCACCTTCATCTGATGTTCCAAAGTCGGGAGGCGGTAGAGATAAGCCAGACGACGGGCAACGTGGGCAAAGGAACCATCGAGTTTGATACCCAATCCCGTGAGGGTGGCGTTATCTGCCCCTAGGGTCATCATTTCCCCGAAATTGAAATATCGAAATGGGAGTAACGGGCGATCGCTCAGGGAAGCCCAGATATTCCACGCCACGTAGTCCGCTTGCTGGAATGCTACCTGTGCGGTTGCTGGAACTTTTTGTCCGCTGGCATCTCGGCAATCGGCCAAATCCCCGATCGCAAAAATATCGGGATTGTCTGCGGCTTGCAGCGTGGGAATTGTCACCACCTGTCCCCGTTCGTTGTGTTTGAGGGGAGAACCAGATGTGGCGAGATTGCGAATCACCTCGGCAACCTGATTTCCCACCGTCCACATCACCAAATCGACAGGTAACTCGTCTACCTGTTCTTTGAACTTCAAGAAAATGCGATCGGCTTCGATCGACTCGACGGTGGTTTCCAAATCCGTCCAGATACCTCGTTCTTCAAGTGCCTTGCGTGCTGCCTCGCGATTGAATTCCGTGGAGGTTCGCAAAATGGTATCGTTACGATCGACCAACCGCAACCGCCCCCGCTCTCCAAGGCGATCGGCAATTTTGCAGGCTAGCTCTACGCCGCTATATCCCGCCCCGACTAGGGCAACGCGAATTTTGTCTCGATCGGAAGATTCGAGCGTTCCGAGGGCTTCTTGCAAGCGATAGGCATCGCTAACAGTGCGAAACGGGAGAGCATGTTCCCCTGCGCCGGGAACGATTTCCATCGGCGTTTCTCCCCCTAGTGCCAGTACCAAGCGAGTGTAAGAAATTTCGGGGCGATCGCTCAAGCGTACCGTTTTTCCCTCAAAGTCGATGTTCTCCACCCGCGCTTGCACGAAGCGAACCCCCGTATCGGCGAGCAACTCCACAAACGGGGGAGCAATTTCCCAAGTTTGCATCTCCCCCGTCACCAGTTCGTAAAGTAGGGGCGAAAACAAGAATCGATCGTGGCGATCGACCAACAGGATTTCGGGTTTGCGATCGGGCAACCAAGGAAACTGACTGAGTTTGAGGGCCGCGTACAGTCCTCCGAAGCCACCACCGAGGATGCAAATGCGTTCTTGTTGTTGGGTCATGGGAAATTTTGAAACAGCTCGCCGTGTGAGAGCTTACGATTGACGCACGAGAATTGACGTACTGTTATTGTAGCGACCCTAGACCGTTTTAACCGACAAAATCGCCCGATCTCGTCCGGCATCTTTGGCTTGATAGAGAGCGATATCGGCTTTTGCCACCAGCTTTGTCGCGTCTTCATCGGGTTTGGGAATACAACTGGCCACGCCCAAACTCATCGTCACGTAGGGGCTGACAGTCGAACCCAAATGGGGAAGGCGCAAATTAGAAATTGCCTTACAGACGCTTTGGGCAATGCAAAAAGCACTTTCGCCATCAGTATTTGGCAGGACGATCGCCACTTCTTCCCCGCCATATCGAGCGACCAAATCGGGCGATCGCTTCACCACTGTCCGAATCGTTTGCGACACCTTTTTCAAGCATTCATCCCCAGCTTGATGACCGTAAATATCGTTGTAGCGTTTGAAACAGTCCACATCTGCAAGAATCAGAGATAAGGGTTGGCAGGTGCAAATCATTCGCCGCCACTGCATCTCGAGATATTCATCAAACCGCCGTCGATTTGCCAGTCCAGTGAGTCCGTCGGAGTGAGCTAAATCTTTTAATTCGTGGTTGGCTAGGGCGAGTTCTCGGCACAATCGATGGACTTCCCGAGAGCTAGCCCGCCATTGGACTTCAATTTCATCGGCGTGTTCGGTAATCGTTTCGAGCAAAATTTCGAGGTCGATTTTCTCGGTTTTGAGCCGTTCGACTTCTTGACGCAAATTGGCGATTTCTAAAAGTAGGCGTTCTTGCGAGCGTTGAGAGTCCACGTTCGTTGGCAGGTAGGCAAGGGAAACATTTATCACGGATTTCACCGACAGAATGTCTGGGACATCGTACAGATTGTTTAGGGGTAATTCCGGACGATTTTATCGATCGAGCGAGTACGATTAGCTAGATTCACAGAAGTCGAGCGATCGAAAAACCCCCCTTAAGTCTTCAGTCGATCGCTCGTTTTCTAGCCATCCCCAGCCAATCGGCGATACGTCGCGGCGAACGAGGCAGCAACTGGATGGGGTCAGATCTACAACTCAGATACGCAACAAACTCAGACGAGTTTCTACAAGCCGAAGTGACATCTCGAAAGTGCCACCACAACCTAGAGTTCGGTCGATCGCGCTTCGGCAGAGTGCTGAATGCTGACAACCCCTGAAGAACTCGACTTGAAGAACTCGATAATATGCAAGTCACCTGCCAGTCTCGAACATCCAATTTTCCCGATTGGATCTCTGACATCCGAACGCTTACATATTCTCCGAGAGAATGCGATTGGGAAGTATCGAAAAATTTGTCCGGGGAGGATTCCTACAGATGCACCAAACTCAAGCACAACCTCCACATCATTAACAAAGAGCTTTGCGTATTTTTCTCAATTTGCGAGCTAAATTTTACTGAGACTCTGTGCTTTTACGGAAATTAGAAGCTGGCAACCGCTCATTTTTTCTCAGTAAGTTTTGTCTTTGGCTCGAAGCTTGAGGGGAGCACCGACATCTTTCCTATTTATTCTATCTAGATTGACAAAGATGTCAATCTAAGGTTATAAAATATACGATAAATTTAATTACAGAATTAATAAAGTTAAAGACGCGCAATAGAACCCGATCGAATTCTTGTATCCGAGCGTACCTGTACTCTTCGATCGAGGTTGAGATTCGATCGCATTTATTAATAGTTAGATCTTCTGTTATCAATCACCAATTTTAGCTTCGATGAACTGCGGCTAAAACATAAACTTAATATTGTTTATTTGTAAGCTCAAAATATTTTCGATCGAAATTAAAACAAGATAAAAAACAGGATAAAGTTATTATTTTGAAGTTAAAACTATTCCTCCTTCGTTTTCAAATAGCATCCGATCGCATTTATTAAATTGACTGTAAGTATTCAGCTATCAGTACTCAGCCGTCAGCTTATTTGTAAGGATTCAGGTTCCATTTGAGATCCGGCTGGGGTAACAATGGGCAGGGGCGGGTTTTGACTTTAAATGTTGGGCAAGTCTCCCAAGATATTGCTAAACCCGCCCTTACATCGTTGTTCCTCGTACATGACACCTGAATGCTTACGCTTATGTCTAGTCGAGAAAGCTAGAATTTAAACGGGTTTATGTGCTACGAATTCTCCATGAACTCTGTCGAGAGAACTCGGATTCAATGAATGCGGACAGCGTTTTCTGGCGATCGCGCTCTTGCCGTTCGCGTAGCGACTCCGCATGGAGTACATAAGCGTGAGGGCGGGTTTTGATAATTAATCTCTGTGTGGGCATAGTTTTTAGCTAAACCACTAACCTACATTTTTCGTACCTCACGATCGTAAGAAACGCTATACACAAACGCGACGATACAAAACACACAAAGATACGTTAGATGACGATCTTCCTTACCACAGGAAGATACTCGTCGTCTAACGCATCTTTATCTATACAAGTGACAATTTTAGCCCGCACGAGACTCAACATCGATCGCGATCGGGGCTATTTACCATTACACAAAGCGAACCACTACGCCAAAACAACCTAACTCGAAATTCCCACCTCCACCATGCCATCCACAATCCGAGTGGGATAAGCGGGAACGGAGACGTTGGCATCGTCGAGGCATTCTCCCGTCATCAAGTTGAAGTTTTGCTTGTAAATCGGAGAAGCCACCTTGAGAACCCCCTGGCGATCGCCTACAATCCCGCGCGAGAGGACAAATGCTTGGCTGAACGGGTCGTAGTTACCGATGGCATAAGCGCGATCGCCCACTCGGAAAATCGCCACTTGCTGACCTTCAATTAACGCGCAAACCCCTGTATTAGGAACGATATCGGCAAACGGACAAACCGCGATCCACTGAGTTGCAGTATTTGCGGTATTGGGCATCGATGGAGTTTGAACCATAGTAGTTTCCTTGAATGTGTTGAATATGGGAACGGGGAATGGGAGGAAGATTGACGCGGAGACGCGGGGACGCGGGGACGCGGAGAGGGAGATGGGGGAGATACAAAATTCTCCTTGTCACCTTTTCCCCTTGTCTCTCTCTCCCGAAGCCCTCTTAATGAGTCACAGCCGCTTCCCGTTCTTCGGGAGTTGCCGGCCGTTTCTGTCCTCGTTCTTCCACGTAAGCTAGGGTCGGATCGGGGCGATCGGTATTGACAAAGTGGCGGAAGCGCTTGAGTTTTTCGTCATCCTCGATCGTGGTTTTCCACTCGCACTGGTAGGTGTTCACCAAATGCTGCATCTGGGCTTCGAGTTCGTCGCAGATTCCCAAAGAATCCTCGATCACCACCTGCTTGAGGTAATCGAGACCCCCTTCGAGTTTGCTGAACCAGACAGAAGTCCGTTCTAGGCGATCGGCCGTTTGAATGTAGAACATCAAAAAGCGATCGATATACTTAATCAGGGTTTCCTTATCGATATCCGCTGCCAGCAGTACCGCATGTTGGGGTTTCATGCCACCGTTGCCGCAGACATAGAGGTTCCAGCCGTTTTCCGTGGCGATGATCCCGAAATCTTTGCTTTGGGCTTCGGCACATTCGCGGGTGCAGCCAGAAACCGCCGATTTGAGTTTGTGGGGCGATCGCAATCCTCGATAGCGCAGTTCCACTTCGATCGCCAAAGCGGTGGAATCCTGCACGCCAAAGCGACACCAAGTACTGCCGACGCAAGACTTCACCGTCCGCAGCGCCTTCCCGTAGGCGTGGCCCGACTCGAACCCGGCATCGATCAGCCGCTTCCAAATGTGCGGTAACTGGTCAACCCGCGCGCCGAACAAATCCACTCGTTGGGCCCCGGTAATCTTGGTATAGAGTCCGAACTCCTGGGCCACTTCCCCGAGGACGATCAGTTTATCCGGGGTAATTTCACCTCCGGGAACGCGGGGAATCACCGAGTAGGTTCCGTCTTTTTGGATGTTGGCGAGGTAGTAATCGTTGGTATCTTGCAAACCGACGTGGGGTTTTTCCAGGATGTAGTCGTTCCACGTCGAAGCCAGCATCGATCCCACTGTGGGTTTGCAGATTTCGCATCCGTGTCCGGTACCGAAGCGGTGCAGCAGTTCGTCGAAGGTTTTGATGCCGTGTACCCGAATTAGGTGATAGAGTTCCTGGCGGCTGTGGGCAAAATGCTCGCACAGGTGGTTTTTAACTTCCACTCCGGCTTTTTTGAGTTCGGAGTTGAGGAGGTCTTTGACCAGGGGAACGCAACCGCCACAGCCGGTTCCCGCTTGAGTGCATTTTTTCAGGCTGGGGACATCGGTGATGCCATCTTCGCGAACGGCCTGGCAAATATCGCCTTTACTGACGTTGTTGCACGAGCAAATCTGGGCGGTATCGGGCAGGCTATCCACCCCCATCGCCACAGCGGCCGCCCCTTCGCGGGGGGGAACGAGTAAATCTTCGGGGTGGGGTGGGAGGGCGATCTGATTCTGCATCAGTTGCACCATCGTCCCGTATGCGGAAGCATCGCCGACGAGAATCCCGCCGAGGAGGTACTTGCCGTCTTCGCTGACGACGATCTTTTTATAGGTTCCGCCAACGCTATCGGAAATTGCTAGTTCTTTCGCGCCGGGGGTTTTGCCGAAATTATCCCCGAAGCTGGCCACATCTACCCCGAGGAGTTTGAGTTTGGTGGACATATCTGCACCGGCAAAGGTCGCTTCTGGATTGCCGCAGAGGCGATCGCTTGCGACTTCTGCCATGTGATATCCGGGGGCAACCAGGCCGTAAATGCGACTTTGGTGGAGGGCGCATTCACCGATGGCGTAGATATTGGGGTCGGAGGTTTGACAGGCATCATCGATGGCAATGCCACCCCGTTCGCCGATGACCAACCCACTCTGGCGGGCGAGTTCGTCGCGGGGGCGAATCCCAGCCGAAAAGACGATCTGATCGGTGTGGAGTTCCGTGCCGTCGGCAAACAGCATTTTGACGATTTTGCCGTTCTCGCTGACGATTTCCGTGGTGGCTTTGCTCGTATGTACCTGAATACCTAGGGCTTGGATTTTGTCGCGCAGAATCGCCCCGCCCGCATCATCGATTTGCACCGGCATCAAACGGGGGGCAAATTCGACGACGTGGGTTTCCAAACCCAGAGACTGGAGGGCATTGGCGCATTCAAGACCGAGCAGTCCCCCGCCAACGACTACGCCGACGTTCGATTGTTTCGCCCAGGCTTCCATCTTTTCGAGGTCTTCGATGGTGCGATAGACGAAGTTGCCGGGGGCATCGTTGCCTTTGATGGGGGGAACGAAGGGATAGGACCCGGTGGCGAGTACGAGGCGATCGTAGGGGACTTCTAAACCGTTGGCGGAACGGACGATTTGCCCCTCGCGATCGATTTCAACCGCCCGATCGCCCAGATGAATTGTAATATCATTGTCTGTGTAGAAACCGGGTTCGACGAGGGTGAGATCGGCAGCGGTTTTACCTGAAAAGTAGCCGCTCAAATTGACGCGATCGTAAGCAACACGGGGTTCTTCGCAAAAGGTAATGAGGTTCCAGTGTCGATTGGCTCCTTTTTTCACCATCAACTCGAGGAACTTGTGACCTACCATACCATTGCCAATGACAACTAAATTTTTATTGGCGGTCATATAGCTGCTTATCCAAACTCTGTGGTACTCACTTTAGGGAATTTACCGATAAAAGTACGCTCGTTGATGCAGTTTAAAAGCGTAAGTCATGTAGTTATTGCAGCAACATTTTGTTGCATAAATTTTATATTATTTATAGATTTCGATCGAACCTTGAAAACAATCTCAGTTCTTGTCGGGTGGGTAAGGAGAATTGACAATCGAACTGGGAAATATAACCGTCAGGGACTTGCAAAAAAATAAGATACCAGCTTGCCAACAATTTGCTGTAGGGGTCAACAGCTGTTGACCCCTGCGGTTAGTATGTTATTTTCCCGAATATCCCTAAGCTGGCTGAATGCAGCGATAAATGGTCTCTGAGTACGAATGAAAACGCGCGAAATCGAAATGGGCGCACTAAAATAGGGTTGAGCTGAAGACTTTGCCAGTGTGGGCTTTCAGACGTTTTCTTGTAGACACTCCCTTATCTATGGGAAAAAATGGAAATCTCCCTGTATATTCCTGAAAAACTGGGTTCGGGCGACAACTCAAAATGGCGATAACCCTTACTGGGGAAGGCTTTAACTGCCTCGATCGTTTGCTTTCAACTGGGGATGTTCTCTTGTTTGTCTGCAAATTCTCCTTTTATTGCTCCAATTTTACCGATACTGCGTCGATGGCTGTACGATCGATATTTTTGGAAACGACCGGAAATGGCGAGACCGGAAATGGCGAGAGTACCCTACTGATTGGGTTAAATCAGATTAGTTGGAAACAACACGATAGGGAAGTTTCATCTCAATCTACACTCCCCTACTGATTGGGTTAAATCAGATTAGTTGGAAACTGGCGTGAAAAATCCATCGGAATCAATAATTCCGTTGCCCTACTGATTGGGTTAAATCAGATTAGTTGGAAACTCGTCGTCTTCACATATCCAGCAGTATCCTGGCGTACCCTACCGATCGAGTTCAATCAGATTAGTTGAAAACTCCGTTCGTGAGTGTAAAAACACGAACGGAGTTGTTTTTTCTACCAATCAGCCAACGAATACCTTCGCTGTCAGGAAAGTGACATTTTCCATGTCATCTCTTCACCCGCCCGCAACGGCACCAGTCCCACATCCGTAAATGGCAGTTCGTCCGGAATGCGCCAAGTTGTTTTCGTCAGCGTAATCTGACCCGTATTGCGCGGCAGTTGGTAAAAATCCGGTCCGAAAAAGCTGGCAAACCCTTCGAGTTTATCGATCGCATCCACACTCTCAAACGCTTCGGCATACAACTCCATCGCATGTAACGCCGAATAGCACCCCGCACAACCACAGGCCGTTTCTTTGCGGTTTCGGGCGTGAGGCGCACTATCAGTCCCCAGAAAAAACTTCGGATTGCCAGATGTCGCCGCTTGCAGGAGGGCTTGGCGATGCACCTCCCGCTTCAAAATCGGCAGGCAATAAAAATGAGGACGAATTCCACCTTGGAAGATGCTGTTGCGATTGAGTAAAAGATGTTGGGGCGTAATCGTTGCCGCGATGTTGTCGGCAGATAAAACAAACTCCACCGCTTCAACCGTGGTAATATGCTCGAGCACCACTCGCAGCTTGGGGAATCGCGCTCTGAGGGGAATCAAATATTGCTCGATAAACACCTTTTCGCGATCGAACACATCCACCCCTTTCTCCGTCACCTCTCCATGCAGCAATAAAGGCAAATCCACCTCCTGCATCGCCGCAAAAACCCGATCGCACTTCTGTATATCCGTCACGCCAAAGTCCGAATTCGTCGTCGCCCCCGCAGGATAATACTTCACCGCTTTGACGAACTCGGATGCCTTGGCAGCAATAATCTCTTCCGGGCGAGTATTATCGGTGAGGTAAAGCGTCATCAATGGCTCAAACCGTTGACCCGCAGGAATTACAGCCAGAATTCGCTCTCGATAGGCCGCAGCATCGGCCACCGAACGGACTGGAGGTTTCAAATTCGGCATGACGATCGCACGGGCAAACTGACGGACGGTATCGGGGAGAACCGCCTTTAGGGCTTCGCCGTCTCGTAGGTGCAGGTGCCAATCATCGGGCCGGGTGATGGTAAGACTTTCCATCCGCTCATTATATAGCAGCGAATAACACCGCAGACGTAACTCGATCGCCAACAGACGCGCTAACATATACCCCTAGTTCCCCAACCGCCTACCATGTCCGATCGCCGCCCTATCTACCTCGACTGCCACGCCACCACTCCCCTCGACGAACGAGTGCTAGCGGCGATGGTGCCGTATTTTACCCAACACTTCGGCAACCCCGCGAGTATCAACCACCAGTACGGTTGGGAGGCGGAAGCCGCCGTCAAGCAAGCGCGGCAAACCCTGGCTGAGGCGATCGATGCGGGACCCGAGGAAATTATCTTTACCAGCGGGGCAACCGAAGCCAACAACCTCGCCCTCAAAGGCGTTGCCGAAGCCTACTTCAGCAAAGGGCGACACATCATTACCCTGGCGACGGAACACAACGCGGTTCTCGATCCCCTGCACTATCTCGAATCTTTAGGCTTTGAGGTGACAATTCTCCCCGTGGGTGTCGATGGCTTGCTGGATTTGGCGAAACTCGAAGCCGCCATCCGTCCGGAGACGATTTTGGTGTCGGTGATGGCGGCGAATAATGAGATTGGGGTGTTACAACCGATCGCCGAAATTGGGGCAATCTGTCGCCGCCGCCAGGTTCTCTTCCATACCGATGCCGCCCAAGCCATCGGCAAAATTCCCCTCAGCGTCCAAGATTTGTCGATCGATTTGATGTCCCTCACCGCCCATAAAGTCTACGGCCCCAAAGGCATCGGGGCGCTGTACGTGCGTCGCCGCAATCCCAGAGTCAAGCTTGCCCCCCAACTCCACGGCGGCGGACACGAACGGGGAATGCGATCGGGAACTCTCTATCCCCCTCAAATCGTCGGATTTGCCAAGGCAGTCGAATTGGGACTCGCAGAAATGGAAGCCGAAACCGAACGACTCACCCAACTGCGGCAGCGTTTGTGGAAACCGCTATCGGCATTAGATGGGGTTCATCTCAACGGACACCCTACCCAACGACTACCGGGGAATTTGAATATCAGCATCGAAGGAGTAGACGGTCAAGCGCTATTGTTAGGATTGCAGTCGATTGTTGCGGTGTCGTCGGGTTCGGCGTGTACCTCGGTCAAAATTGAGCCGTCCCACGTTCTCGCGGCATTGGGACTCCCGGAAAATCTCGCCTACGCTTCTCTGCGATTTGGATTGGGGCGCTTCACGACGGCTGAAGAAATCGATCGGGTTGCGGTTGAGACGATCGATACGATTCGATCGTTGCGCCGCGCTACAACAGTGGTTTCTCGTGTTTAGAGAAATATAGAGAATTAAGGGAGATTTGGGAGAGGAGAAAAGCAGTTTATATGCCAGATTTTTTAATAATTGGAGCGCAAAAATGTGGTACGACTTCATTATATTGCTATCTCGCCCAACACCCAAACATTATCACCGTTCCTCACAAAGAAGTTCATTTTTTCGATTTAAATTACGATCGGGGATCGAATTGGTATCTTTCCCATTTTCCCCCGTCAAAATTTTCTAATAAAATTGCTGGAGAAGCAAGTCCTTACTATCTGTTTCATCCCCAAGTTCCCGCTCGCGTTTACCAACATTTTCCTCACGTTAAATTAATCGTTCTATTACGAAATCCAGTCGATCGGGCGATTTCTCAGTACCATCACGAAGTCCAACTTGGATTCGAGAAACTGTCTTTAGAAGAGGCGATCGCCTGCGAACCGGAACGACTTGAGGGAGAAGTAGAAAAACTCACCACCGATCCCACTTACTACAGCTACAATCACCAACACTATACCTATCTCGCGCGAGGTCGCTATCTCGAACAATTAAAACGATGGCGAGCTTATTTTCCTGGCGATCGCTTTTTAATTCTCAAAACTGAAGAGTTCTACGCCTGCCCCGATCGAATCCTAGCGCGAGTCCTCGAATTTTTACAGCAGCCGACGATCGATTTACCCGCCTATCCGAGTTACAATGCCCGAAGCTACGCCGAGGCGAATCCATCAATCGTTGGGCAGTTAACCGACTATTTTCTCGAACCCAACCGACAGCTCTCAGAGTATTTACAGAAAAATTTCCAGTGGGAAGAAGCAGACCGATCGTAGCCTCTGTCGCTCGGAAAATTTTGCTTTTCACCGATCGTGGGTATTCAGCCGAATTTGAGATGGCGCGGCAACTTCACCCGATCGGCGAAAGAAGAGAACGATTTTTTGAAAGCGTAAAAGCCCAAACTTGGCGGCGTACGGTGGTTTCCCTGCAAGGGTCCCGCATCTCACATGCGGGATGTATTTTCTCGATTCATTCTATAATATTCATCAAGTCGATCCATCATAGCTCTCAGTCATCCCAACACCAGACTCGATCTTTTCGATCGGCGACCTTTTTTAAGGCTACACGCATGTTTGCTGCCGATCGATACGGTCAAAAATGTTGGGCCGGGCCGCTCCCCAGCAAGCCAAACTGCCAGCTTTCGATGGAGCAACAGTAACATTCTCGTTCGCTCGTCTTCACTCCAAAGTCTGTGTGTCCTTCACTCCGTAAAATATCGTGATTACTCTAGTCCTACTGCATCCTACCCAAAATACAGTACTCCGGAGCTGGAAATTTGATGACAAATCTGCAATTCGGATCGGACGAGCGAAAACGAACGATGTGACGATTGTCAGTGCAGTGGTTTCCCGCCTCCATATGGAATTGTGGAAAACCGCTTCTAACTGGGAAGCGATCGGCTACGGTGCCAACGGAACTTACGTCAATGGCGAGCGCATCAATCAAGCTCCCGTCGTCGATGGAATGGTCATTCGCTTGGGAAGTTCGGGTCCCAAACTCCAGATTCAGCTCAGGGATACTCAAGATACAAGTCAACCCGGACGCGAGACTTCCATCGATCGAGATCTACTCGTAACGAGCGGACCGGAAATTGCCCACCGGGCGAAAACGAAAGTGGATCTCAGTTTTTAGATAGGTTTTTAGATGGGTTGCGAGTACCTCAAAAATATGACGGACAAATCCTCACATCCCCCGTTCTTGCAAAAAGGCTTCTAGAGTTGGCCGATCGCACAATGCCGAGCGCGCGCCGGGTTGAGTCGTGGCGATCGCTCCTGCTGCTGCTGCCCGAGTTACGGCTTGATGCCAGGACAAATCGCCGACGATCGCTGCGGCAAGGGCCCCGTTAAACGCATCTCCGGCAGCCACCGTATCGACAGCATCCACCGCAAATGCCGGCACGAAAAAGGAATCGTCTGCGGTGGCACAGTAAACCCCCTGCGCGCCCAATTTGACGATCGCCGTCCCCACCCCCCATGCTCGCAATCGATCGGCAGCAAGAGCGGCCGATTCGGGACTCTCTACGCAAATCCCGGTTAATTGCGAGGCCTCCACTTCATTGGGGGTGATAATATCGATTTCCCGGTATAGCTGGCGAGGGAAATCTGCGGGTACGGGAG
The DNA here is from genome assembly GCA_034189805.1 of Cyanobacteriota bacterium. GTDB lineage: Bacteria > Cyanobacteriota > Cyanobacteriia > Cyanobacteriales > Geitlerinemataceae > Zarconia. The sequence continues at coordinate 25,523 of JAXHUC010000058.1, read as the reverse complement.
CCGGATCGAACGCGACCCGCACCCCGGCATTTCGAGCGAGTCGCACGGCCGCACGGACGGTTTCTAGGGGAATTTCGAGCTGAACTAGCAACACCTTTGCCGACGGCAGCCGGGTTTCCAGGTTTTGGAGATCCGAGGAATTTACCCGATCGTTGGCACCGGGAACGACAATAATGTTATTTTCTCCCCTAGCATCGATCGCGATCGCCGCCACCCCCGAATGAGTTCGATCGTCGATTGTCACTCCCCCAACATCAACCCCAGACTCTCGCAAACCGTCGAGCAACACCTCGCCAAACTCATCCCCGCCCACGCGGCCTACCATCGTCGTGGGAATGCCCAGGCGCGCTGCGGCGACGGCTTGATTGGCCCCTTTCCCTCCCGGAACGGTGGAAAAACTCGATCCCATCAGCGTTTCTCCCGATCGGGGAAAGCGAGGTACGCGAGTCACCAAATCCATATTGATACTGCCGAAAACGATCGCCCTCACTCGCCGTCTCTCTTACCGCTGGTTTAATTTTTCCTCGAAATCTCGATGTTCCGTCGAACTCAAACCCAACTGTAACACTGCCAACACCTGCGGCATATTGCCCGCAAGTAAGTCCGCCGCCGCCAGCCACAGGCCCGGAAACATCCGAGAGCGGAAAATACCATCGGCATCGCCAGGTAAGTCCAAATACTCTCCTTTTTCCAGATAAAACCAGCTCAATGTTTCATCCAAAACTTGCCAGACGATGTACTCTCTCACCCCATTACGACGATAGGCTTGTTTTTTGGCGTGAAGATCGATCGCCGCGCTGCTGGCGGCAATTTCCACCACCAGTTCCGGTGCGCCTTCGAGGTAGTCATCCTCGCTCACCCGCGTTTGCCCCCCAGCTTCTTCATCCACGAGCAAAACCGCATCCGGCTGCGGCGCGTTGTCTACATCCAGGCGAACGGTCGGTTCAACGGCTAAAGCGACCCTAGAGGTTGCCGTTTGATAGACTCCCAGCCAAGTCATCATATTCGCGTGAGGTTGTCCGTGACTCCGAAAACGCAGAGCAGCAGCCATGTATACAACTCCTTCAATGAGTTCGGCTTTTTTTAGGTGAGACATCGCATCATAGCGACGCTCGAATTCGTAGCGCGTGAGGCGATCGCCATTTTCTAAAGGAGGAATTGCCAAACTCTTGGGAATTGAAGACACTAGCGCTGTCACCTTCAAAAGAAACTTATGCCAATGTTACCAAGAATTCAGGATATCGATCGAGGTCTTATACAATCTCATATTTTAGATTTTTTCAGCCAGCTTATCTGAGCTTACTCTTTGCCGAAAATATCGAGTTGTTCGATCGGGGATTCCAAACCGATCTGATATTTTTTACCCTTTTTCTCTTGCAAAGAACCCGATTTTTGGGAACCTTTACGCAATCCCAAGGCAATTTTACTATGTTTTTCGATCTGCCCCATCACCTGCCGCGCTCGCTTAATTACCGAAGGAGGCAACCCCGCTAACCGTCCGGCTTCGATGCCATAAGATCGATCGGCTCCCCCCGGTCTAACTTGGTGTAAAAAGATAATCTCATCGGGCAACTCTTTGACCGTTACCTGATAGTTTGCTACATTATTTAAAATAGATTCGAGTTCGTTAAGTTCGTGATAGTGAGTGGCAAAAATAGTTCTGGCGACGAGTTCTGTTGCTAAATATTCTGCCACCGCCCAGGCGATCGATAACCCATCGAAGGTCGCCGTTCCCCGCCCGATTTCATCGAGCAATACCAACGATTTCGGGGTGGCGTGGTTGAGAATATTCGCCGTTTCGTTCATCTCCACCATAAACGTCGATTGCCCCGTTGCAATATCGTCAACAGCCCCGACGCGGGTAAAAATGCGATCGCAAATTCCTAAAGTTGCCGAAGTTGCTGGAACGAAACTGCCCATTTGCGACATCAGTTGAATTAGCCCCACTTGCCGCAGATAGCAGCTTTTGCCGCTGGCATTGGGCCCGGTGAGGATAATCAAATCCGGCGAGACTTCCGGACTGCCCAACCCGGTAGAGTTGGGGACGAAAAATCCCGGCGGCAGGGACTTTTCTACCACTGGATGCCGTCCGTCTTCGATCGCAATTTCCCGCGTCTCCACCATCGTCGGGCGGCAGTATCCCTGTTCGATCGCCATTTGCGCCAACCCGCACAACACGTCCAACGCTGCCACGGCTTTGGCGACATAACGAATATCTGCCGCGAGTCCCCCCACTTCTTCTCGCAGTTGGACGAAAATTTCGTACTCCAGGCGATTGAGATCGTCTTTGGCGGTTAAAATTCGCGCCTCTCGTTCTTTCAAATCCGGGGTAATGTAGCGTTCTTCGTTGGTGAGGGTTTGTTTGCGGATGTAGTTATCCGGGGCGAGATCGCTCTTGGAACGGTTGATGCCGATGTAGTAGCCGAAGGTTTTATTAAACCCGACTTTGAGGTTGGAAATTCCGGTGCGCTCTCGTTCTGAGACCTCTAAGTTGGCCAACCACTGGCGATCGGCTTCCATTTGCTGCCGCATGTCGTCGAGTTGGGCATTGATGCCCGATCGAATCAGATTGCCTTCTTTAAGGTGCAGAGGAGGCGATTCGACCAGGTGGGCGTGGATGCGTTCGGCGAGGGCTTCGAGTTCTGGGGACACCGTTTGCAGCGCTCGCAGGTAGGGAGAACGACCCAAAGTACAGAGGTTCGCCAATTCCGGCAAGCGACCCAACGAATCGGCTAGGGCATCCAAATCGCGGGCGTTGGCCGTTCCCGAACCCGCCCGTCCCGTCAATCGTTCCAGGTCGTAGATTTGCCGCAAAAGCTGTTGTAAATCCTGGCGCAGGGTATTATTTTCTATCAGTTCGCCGATGGTATCGTGGCGGGCGCGAATCCCATTGAGATCGAGGAGGGGTTGGAGCATCCACCGACGCAGGGCGCGCGAACCCATCGCCGTTTTGGTTTTATCGAGGGCCCACAGTAAGGAACCGTAGCGGGTGCCGTCGCGCACGGTTTGGGTAATTTCGAGGTTGGTGCGACTTTGGTGGTCGAGTACCAAATAATCGGCGATCGCATAGGTACGCAGGAGTTGCAGGGGAATCGATCGCTCGATGGTGGGTTCCCGCTTGTCTTTTACGTCCTGCTCGAAGGTTTTTTCGAGGTATTCGAGCAATCCCCCGGCGGCCCGCACTGCTAGAGGCGCGCGATCGCACCCCAATCCTTCGAGCGATCGCAGTTTGAACCGCTGCAACAGCCGTCCTCGGGCTTCGTCGAGTTCAAAGGGTTGCTCGGTGCGCAGGGAGTAGCAAAACTGAGGCGGCAACTGAGGCGGCAAATCCTGGGAAGATTCCCCCGGCCGGAGAATGTTGGCGGGGTTGGGCGCATTCACCGGAACCAGCACTTCCGAAGGTTGCAACCGCATCAACTCTTGGGTCAGTTGCGCCCAATCTTCCCCTTGGGTGGTGAAAAAATCTCCGGTGGAAATATCCGCGTGGGCCAGTCCCCAATGCTTGTTCGCCAGCACCACCGCCGCCAGAAAATTATTCTGACTCGCCCGCAACATCCCCTCTTCAATTAGGGTTCCGGGGGTAATCACGCGGGTAATTTCCCGATCGACCATCCGCCGCTGAGATTTGGCATCCTCAGAATCTTCCACCTGATCGCACACGGCGATCGCGTATCCTTTTTCCACGAGCATCGCCGCATAGCGATCGAGGGCGTGGTGGGGGACTCCCGTCATTGCCACCCGTCCGACTTGCTTGCCCCCGTCTTTACTGGTGAGAACCAGTTCGAGTTCTTCGGCGATCGTTACCGCATCTTGGAAAAAACACTCGAAAAAATCTCCAACGCGATACAACAACAGCGCGTGGGGATAGTTATCCTTCGTGTTGGCATAATGCCGCATCATTTCCGAGAGTTTGTCGCGATCGATCCCTCGGTAGTCGGTATGGGGATTGCTCCGTTGAGCGGGTTGAGATGGGGTGGAATTAGACGGAGTAGATGCGCTCATCGAGGCTCTAGATAAATGATTTTGCTCTCGATCTCAATTTTGTCAGAATTATTTGCCCGCTGCGACAGAGATGCTCGCCCGATCGAAGTTGAGAATTTTCCAGATTCGGTTCGAGATCTGTTTATTTCTCGCGATCGCCATAAAGAACATCGGTGACTGCTGCTGGTGTAATTCCCAAAATCCGGGAGAGGGGTTCGATATATTTTCGTTCGATGTCTTTCCCTTCTGCCAAAGCACGGAGTTGTTGGGACGACACCTTGTAGGTATCGCAAAATTTGACGAATTCTTGGGGGGAGACTCGCAAATCTTTTTGTCGATCGATGAGCATCGCCGCAACTGCCCTCGGTCCGGATTTCGGTCGTTGGGCTTTGGTGATGTATTTTTGTACCAAGTCATCTAATTTACTCGGATCGCCGCCCAATTTGCGAATCAAATCCGAGCAAGAAATCCGCAGAGCTTTACGTAAGGTATCTTGTTCGTTGAGAGACTCGACAATTTCTCGGGCGTAAAACGGCTGGCAGTAACCGACCAGTTCGCCGTCGTGAAAAATGGGGACGTAGGGCCGATCGGGGTTAAATTCCCAAGACTCGGGTTCTCTAATATCTTTAATCATTCAACTACCCTTAATGATTGGCTTCGTTATATTTGGTTGCGTTATATAAGGTTTCGAGCTGAAAAAATCTTTGAATTGACCAGAACGCTCTCGGATAGAAGCAGAAACTATAAAAGTTACTATAATGCGGGTTCGAGTCGCAAGGCGAGGAGGAGGGATGGGGGGACGCGGAGAGGGGGAAACGGGGGAAGGAGATGACGCGGTGACGCGGTGACGCGGTGACGCGGAGAGGGAAACAAGAGAGACAAAGGAGAATGCGCGCATTTTGCATTTTTAATTTTGCATTCACTCTCCCCCGAGAGCTAGCGAAGCCTCCCCAGCTTCCCCAGCTTCCCCAGCTCCCCTTCACCGATATCCTAATTCAATTGACGGTTGCTACACCTTGCCCCGTCTAAATTGAGACACTTTGGCGCATGCGGATGTCTGCGCTTCACGTTGCCGTTGCTCTACGGGACAAGGTATCTTTGTATCTTTACCCGCCCAACTCCCTCGCTCGATTGCAGGAGGCGCGCACTGCCTCGATCGAAGCCGATCGCAATCCCCCTCGTTCCAAACAGGCGATCCCGGCAATCGTAGTGCCGCCAGGACTGGTGACCCGATCTTTGAGTTGAGCGGGGTGCATTTCCGACTCTTCGAGGAGTTGTGCCGTACCTTTGAGGGTGGAAATTGCCAGTTGGGTGGCGATCTCTCGCGGTAAACCGACGGCAACCCCGCCATCGATCAGGGCTTCGACGAACACCGCGACGTAACCGGGTCCGGAACCCGAGAGACCCGTCACCGCATCCATCAAGGATTCGGGTACTTCGAGGACCTTCCCAACGGCTTCGAGAATGCGTTTTGCCCGATCGAGGTGTTGGGGTTCGACGAGCTGACCTGGAGCGATGGCGCTGACTCCCGCACCGACAGTTGCCGGGGTATTGGGCATCGCGCGGACGATCGGTCGCCCCGGAAAAATCTCTTCTAACTTGCTCAGGGGAACGCCCGCCATAATCGAAACCACCAGAGGCGCGCCATCGGTAGCAGTCTTCGTCGCAGCAAGCAGTGTCGGGGCGATCGCCTCGAAAACTTGAGGTTTAACCGCGAGTAACAGCTCCTCGGCGTGGGCGATCGTCTCGGCAGCATCGACTGCGATCCGCACGCCGTACTGTCGCTCGAGTTGTCCGGCGCGTCTGGGTTGCGGTTCGACCACCCAAACGCGATCGGGTACATAAACTTCCTGGGCGAGGAGGCGGGAAAGGAGGGCTTCCCCCATCACCCCACCTCCAATAATGCCGAATTGACAATCGCTCATGGCTTACTGAGCCACTCGTTTGACCTCAGTGGGCCAACCCGCTGTAACGGAGGGGGCTGGAGGACGGCTGGGCACGTTCACGTCGCGGACGACACCGTTTTGGGTGCTCACTTGAACGCAACTGGGAGTGAAGAGGAAAATGCTCTCGCCGATGCGCTCTTGATGTCCGTCGAGAGCGTAGGTTCCCCCGGCAATAAAATCAACCGCTCTCTGGGCTTGATCGGGTTCCATGATCGTCAGGTTCAACACCACGGATTTGCGTTCCCGCAACGCTTGGATGGCTTGGGGCATTTCCTCGAACGTCCGAGGTTCGAGAACCACCACCTCAGAAATTCCACTGGTCGCACCGGGCAATCCAATTACGTTGTTAGAAGAATTCATTTTCGTCCCCATTTCTGATGTTTTTGCGGCCATTCCCGTTGCTGCCATTCCCAGGGCAGATGTCTCGCCCATGCGGCTTCGATCGATCCGCACGCCTTCTAAGTTCGTCGGAGGTGTATTTTGCGGGTAGAGATTTCCGTAGTTATCTCCTTCCATCTCGTCGTACTCGTACTCGTAACCGACGGGTTCGTTCAGACCCACAAAATCTTTGAGTTTTGTAAATATATTGCTCATGGTTGACTCCTTATCGTCTGATGCCGCTCTCCTGATGGGTTCGTTAGACAAGAAACTCGATTTTACCGCGCTTCCGGTCTCGACGAGCTTACCTCTGGTTGACAGTTTTTTGTAAGGAGTGGCGCTCAGTCCGGCTCTATTGGCAAAATCTTAGCACCTCCCGTGTAAATTCGTATCGGGAATGGGGAATGGGGGGAAGATGACGCGGTGACGGGGGGACGCGGTGACGCGGTGACAGGGAACGGAGAATATTAATTGAATAATCATCTCCCTCATCTCCCTCACCTCCCTCACCTCCCTCACCTCCCTCACCTCCCTCACCTCCCTCACCTCCCTGGTCCTTCATCCCTGCGTCTCCGCGTCCAGAACATCACCCTCGTTCGCCGAATAAAACTCGTCCGAGTCGAATGGCGGTTGCGCCTTCGGCAACGGCGAGGGGGTAATCTCCGGACATTCCCATCGAAAGTTGCGTCATGGAGACGTGGGAGAGATCGAAAGTGCGGATGCGATCGGCGAGTTGGCGGATTTCGCGAAAGAGGGTTTGGGTTTCGGATTCGTCTAATCCTAAAGGGGCGATCGCCATCAATCCTTGAATATTGAGAGACTCGCATCGATCGAGTTCGGGTAAATCCTCTAGTAACTCGGCAACTGTCCAGCCGAATTTATTGGGATCGGGTCGCAGTTTGACTTGCAAGCAGAGGATGGGGGAAGGCGATCCCTTTTCGATGAGGCGATCGAGGGTGCGGGCAAGTTTCAAACTATCGATCGAATGTATCCAATCAAATCGATCGAGGGCAATTTTGACCTTGTTACTTTGCAGGTGACCGATAAAGTGCCAGGTGATATCGGTTAAGTCTTGAAGTTCGTCTTGCTTGGCGATCGCCTCTTGGATGCGATTTTCGCCGAAGTCGCGAATTCCGGCCCCGTAAGCTTCCCGAACCCGATCGGCACTCACGGTTTTGCTGACGGCGATCGGACGCACCGATGGCGGCAACGTGCGGGTTATCCGGTTAACTTGTTGGGCGATCGAGCTGTCCATAATGGGAAGATAGGGTGATGGGAAGCTTGGGAGGCTTCGGGAGCTTCGGGAGCTTGGGAGGCAGAGGAGGCTTGGGTAGCTCTTGGAGGCAACGAGCGCTGAGTTTTTGAACAAGATCTCAATTCCCCCGTTTCCCCCGTTTCCCCCGTTTCCCCCGCGTCTCCGCGTCTCCGCGTCTCCGACGCTCTCAATGCCTCCCAAGCTTCTCATCTTCCCAACTTTCTTTAAAATGTCTGCTTGTGGATGGCTTGAAGCTGCTCGAATTCATCATTTTCACCGAGCCGACGCAGTTGCCGCAGGCGATTTTCAACCATCAAACGCGCGTCGGCACGACTGATGGGTTCAAATGCCAATCCACTTTGGGTGTTGACAACAATAAAGAATAAACGTTGGGCATACAGGGTCGTAAACAGTTCTCGCTCGTGTCCTACGAGACAGACCCGAAAGAGTAGACCGAAGGTCGGATGATTCAGGTAGGTTTCGGCATTAGTCATTCGGTTCTCGCTTCACCATACTATACTGAGGTCTATAAGGTTGCTTTAGCAGCGTCTGTACGCTACCTTCTTGCGCCGATCTCGCCCCAAATCCGGAATTATCTTCTCGACAGATCGCCCGAAAAGATGAAATGACCCGATTGTATTGTGCGATCGGACTACGGCATGAGTGCCAGTCTCCAAAGTTAAAAAACCTTAGAGTTATGCGATCGTTCGATAAGAGTGGTGCAAGATCTCGATTTGACCCGCGATATCCCCAGCACAAAGGAAACTTAGGCTCTTGGGATATACACAGTATATGATTTCAAGGGTTTTTTTGAACGGCTCTTCTGGAACGATCGGAGACGCGAATAGATAGAGACAAGGGAGGTGAGGGAGATGAGGGAGGTGAGGGAGAATGCGCGCATTTTTAATTTTTCATTGCTCTCCCCCGTTTCTCCCCATCTCCCCCAGCCTCCCCCGCTCCCTCAGCCCACAAAGCCCATAAAGCTCCAGAGACTACAGGGTAATTTGCAAAGCTGCCAGTTGAGCGCGGGCTTTTTGCAGGGATTCGTACCATTCCCGTTCGGGATCGCTGTCGGCGACGATTCCCGCGCCCACTTGCCCCCAGACGATCGCCTCTTCTCCTCGATCGGCATAGAGTAAAGTACGAATCAAAATATTCAGATCGAGATTGCCCCGCCAGTCGAGATAGCCGCAAGAACCGTAAAATAAGCTGCGGCGAACGGGTTCGAGTTCTTCGATAATTTCCATACACCGCACTTTCGGGCATCCGGTGATGGTTCCCCCCGGAAATAAGGCGTGAATCAAATCGACGGCATCGCAGGTGGGGTTGAGGGTTCCGGTGACGTTGCTTACCAGATGCATGACGTGGCTATAGCGTTCGATCTCCAAAAGTTCGTCTACCTTTACCGATCCCCACTGGCAAACTCGCCCGAGATCGTTACGTTCGAGATCGACGAGCATGATATGTTCGGCATTTTCTTTGATATTGCCGCGCAACTCCCGTTCTAAGGCTCGATCGCCTTGGGGGGTTTTCCCGCGCGATCGCGTTCCGGCAATCGGGCGGGTTTGGGCGATTCCGTCGTGCAAACTCACCAATCTTTCGGGAGAACAGCTTGCCATTACTCCCCAGGGGGTTTGCCAATAGCTGGCGAAAGGGGAGGGATTGATGCGTTGCAGTTCTCGATAAATCGCCCAACTGCTGGCGGAGGTTGGTACTTCAAAGCGAACGGAGAGGTTGGTTTGAAAGATATCCCCGGCGCGAATGTACTGTTTGGCTTGGCGAACGGCTGCTTCGTACTCAGCTTGGGAACTGAGGATGGAGAGTTTCGAGTGAGTGGGAGTGTAGGGTTTGGGGTTTGGGGTTTGGGGTTCTTCCAAATGCTGCTGCATCTCGTCGAGTTGTTGGGGTTTCGTCGCCGCCAGCCAGAGTTCTCCGGAAAGGCGATCGAGTACTGCAAAACACTCGGGTTCGTACCAGTAGGCGACGGGAAAGGGGAGGGGATCGTTGTTGAGGTGGGGAAGGCGTTCGATTTCCCAAGCCAGATCGTACCCCAGCCAGCCCAGCCAACCGCCGGTAAAGGGTAGGTGTGCGGGTGCGTTGGCATCAGGGATTCGCTCTCGATTTGACTCTAGCAGCCGACGCAAACAAGGGAGAATTTCACCGATGCGCGGAGTCCAGAGTTGCGGTTGCCCGTTGAGGATGCGGGGGGAACCGGCGCAGATGGAATAGCGGGCGAGTTTGGCGGTTTCGGGGGGGACGCGATCGGGACTTTCGAGGAGGGTGGCGATCGGATCTCGATGGAGAAACAGGGCGGCAAAGATTTGGGAACCGGAACGAGATTGGAGGGGGAGCGATCGCCAATGCCAGGGTTGAAGAACGTTCATCCAATCATTTTACCGCTCGATCGGAATCGGACGGTTTCTGGCACGAATCCCGAGAGTTGTCACCATGAGATCGAATTCCCCTTACAAACCCCGAACAACTACAACACTCGCAACACGCTGGGAATATCGCTGACGGCATCCAGGCTGCGAATTTCATCTAAGGCTTGGTTAAAGTTGCCTTCGCGAACGTGATGGGTGACGAGGACGATTTCCGCGAGTTCGCCGCGCATCCCGATTTGCACCACCGACTCCAAACTGACCCCGTGGTTGCCGAAACTCATCCCCAAATGTCCGATAACGCTGGGGCGATCGTGGGTGTGGACGCGGACGTAAAATCGACTGACGGAATCTTCCATCGGGGCGATCGCGCAGTAGTGCTGGTGGGCACAACTCAGCAGGGGATGGGGGATGGGTTCGGTTTCGGTTTTGAGGATGGCAGCGATGTTGAGAATGTCGGAAACTACGGCGCTGGCAGTTGCCCCAGCCCCGGCACCGGGTCCGAAAAACATTACCTGTCCTAGGGGATCTCCTTCGACTAAAATCGCGTTGTACACGTCGTTAACGTTAGCCAGGGGGTGGGTTTTGGGAATCAGGGTGGGATGGACTTTGACTTCGAGTTTCTGGGGCGTATCGGCGACTGCGGGAGTATCTTCCTGGGCGATCGCCAAAAGTTTGATGGTAAAGTCGAGTTTCTCGGCGTAGGCAATATCGGCCGCACTCACCCGGCGAATCCCTTCGCAGTAGATATCGTCGAGTTTAATCCGCCCGCCAAACGCCAGAGACGCGAGAATGGCGATTTTATCGGCCGCATCCAACCCATCCACGTCGGCAGTCGGATCGGCTTCGGCGTAACCGAGGCGTTGCGCGTCGGCGAGAACGTCGGCAAAATCCACCCCTTCTGCTTGCATTCGGGTGAGGATGTAGTTGGTGGTTCCGTTAATAATCCCGGTGACTCGTTTGATGCGGTTGACCCCGAGGGCTTGTTTGAGGGGACCGATGACGGGAATACCGCCTCCCACAGCCGCTTCGAGCATGACGTACACGCCTTTCTCGTTGGCTGCGGCAAAGATTTCATCGCCGTAGCGGGAAATGACGGCTTTGTTGGCAGTAACGATGTGTTTTCCCGAAGCGATCGCCTTGAGGATGAGGGATCGAGCCGGTTCGAGTCCACCAATGAGTTCGACGACGATATCGATTTCGGGATCGGTGACGATCGCTTCGAGATCGGTTCCCACAACCTGGGAGGGTAGTTCCACCGTTCTGGGTTTGTCAGGCGATCGCACCCCCACCCGCGCAATGGTTAATTCTTTCAATAGAGGATGCCGCCCCGCAGCGTCGAGCAAAATTTGGGCGGTTCCCGTACCGACGGTGCCTAATCCCAGTAAACCGATCTTGAAAACCACAATAAGTAAACCTGCACCAACTTGACATGACTTCTTTACACATTCTAAAGGTTTCTCGACCCTGACGGCTGAATGCTGTCAGTATTTGGGGTATTGCCCATCGGCGAGTTGTCTTTAAAAATCTGACCGCTGACCGCTGACCGCTGAATACTTACTAACAAACGTCTAAACTCTTGTAAAGACTGACGATATCGCTCTCCAGCAATCGCCACTAAATCTTGATGTCCGGCTTCAGCAACCCATAGACTTTGTTTGGGAATTTGCGCGACCTGAAAAAGTTTTTCTCCATGCCAAAAAGGAATGATTTCATCCGCCGTTCCATGCATGACTAAAACCGGACAATTCACCCGATCGATTTTATCGATATTCGCGAATTTATCGAAGGGGAAAAGGGGAATGCGAGTCACCACCCGAAAAGCACTGACAAAAGAACTTTCTACTACTAAACCCCCAATCGGTTGGCGAGAAGCTAAATCGATCGCCGAACCGCCCCCAACGGAACGACCGTAGGCGATAATGCGATCGGGAGGAATCTCTAAATCTTGGATGAGATAGCCATAGGCCGCATCGATATCTCGATAGGCATTCCGTTCTGAGGGTTTGCCTTCACTGGTTCCATATCCTCGATAATCGTAGGCAAATACACTAAAACCGAGAGTATTGAGATTTTGCAGAACCGATGCAATTTGTCCTAAATCTTCATTATTCCCGTGGGCGTAGAGGATGGTGTAAACTGCGGAAGAATTGGGAAAGTAAGTCGCGGAAATGCGATCGCCATCAATGGTTTCGAGCTTCACGATACTCGCATCATCTTGATAAGTCGGCTGAGGAGGGAGAAAAATTAGGCGATCGGCTCCAAAAAACAAATATAGACTAACAGAAGCATAAACAAATAGAATCGATCTCAACAATCGTTTCCAAGAGAGTTCGCCAATTAGAATTTTTCGCCAATTGATTCGAGCCATAAAGTGATTTTATACTTTTGAGATTTAAGCTCTAAAGATTTTTTCGATCGCTCTCCCAATTATCCCGATCTAAATTTATCAATTTTAGACGATCGCACCTCCACTCGATCGAATCTAAACACTGCTAAATTGAGCGAGTGAGGGCGGGTTTTGACGAATCGCTCCCTGTGGGGGTATAGTTTTTAGCTAAACCCGCCCCTACATTTTTTGTATCTTATGACAGTGAGAAATGCTATAAACCTATTGACTTTCCAAATAACTTAATCCTAAAAATAAAGCACTTACCGTTCCCGAAACACAAATCTCACCAGAACTTATCTTATTTCTCACTTCAGAAACAGGAACTAAAACCACCTCAATTTCTTCAGTTCGATCGAGCTGCTGCTCTTTCTCTAGCACCACATCGCGTGCCAAAAATAAATGAATTTGATTGGTATCTTTAACGGGATTATCGTAAAACGTTGCTAGTTTTATTAATTCCGGCGCAACGTACCCCGTCTCTTCGGTCAGTTCCCTTGCGGCCGCTACTTGGGCCTCCTCCTGAGTTCGATCGAATCCTCCGGCTGGGAGTTCGAGTAAAATCTCTCCCACCCCATGTCGGTACTGGCGCACGAAGATAATTTCGTCATTCCCAGTCATCGCCAAAACTAAGGCAATATCCGGTCGAACGTTCACGAAAAAATCATCGACGATCTCGCCATTGGGCAATTGCACTTCATCTCGTCGGACCTGACACCACCGATGGGTTAAAACCGGGTGAGATTCTAAAAGTTGCCATTTTTTCATAAACTAAAATCAACTGAAATTAAATCAAAAAGTCTACCTTTGAGTTGAACTCGAATCGTTACTATTTTTCTAGATATTACCGGTTTAAATCGGTTTAAAGTATGATGAGTTAGCCATCCTCAGATTGTCGAGAGCGGTTGAAGCCATGAGCGATCGAATCCAAGTGATACGGGGGGATATTACCCAACAAAACGTCGATGCGATCGTCAATGCAGCCAATACTTCCCTGCTGGGGGGTGGCGGCGTGGACGGGGCGATTCACCGCGCGGCCGGACCCCAACTCCTCACCGAATGCCGACAGTTAAACGGTTGTGAGACGGGAGAGGCGAAAATTACCCGAGGCTACAACCTGCAAGCGAACTGGGTGATTCATACCGTCGGTCCCGTTTGGAGAGGCACTTCCCTCGGACGAGACGATCCCCGACCCGAAGACGAGTTGTTGGCTCGATGTTACCGCAATTGCCTGAAATTGACCCAAGAGTATCCAATTTCGACCATTGCATTTCCCGCCATTAGTACGGGAGTCTACCGTTTCCCCAAACTGCGGGCGGCCAAAATCGCCGTTGCCGAAGTTCGCGGGTTTCTCGCCTCGAATACCAGCCTGACATCGGTGGTTTTCGTCTGTTTTGCCGATCCCGATCGATTGATTTACCTGCAAGCCCTGAAACCTCCCAACCCGAAGAACCGTCGGCGGAGTTAATCGAAGGGGTTAATCGAAGCGTTCGTCTCAAAATTCTGGAGAAAATTCGAGAAAAATTGCCAAAATGTCTGCTATTGACCGCTCGGTTGCCCTCAAGTTGCCTATTCTAGATTTGCGTACTTTAGAATAATGTAATGCAAGCAGCGTCGAATCTCCATTGAGTCTCGGGTTATCCCCACCAACCTATGGTTTCTGAAAAGTTTCGCCGCCAACTGCGTCAAGAAGCCCAAGCTTGGCGCGATAAAGGACTCATCGATCCGTCGGTATACGCCAAACTCGCCGACCTCTATCAGTTTGGGGAAATTGAGAATGCGGCGCGCAACCGGTTCGTTGCCATTTTGATGGGGTTGGGAGGAATTTTGATGGGGTTGGGGGCAATTGCCTTTGCCACGGCGAACTGGGATTCCTGGCCGCGCGCCTACCGAACGATCGTCCTCGTCACCTTGTTTGTCGGCGTGAACGGAACGGGATTCTACCTGTGGCGAACTCCAACATTACCCAAGGCTTATCGCAGTTTGGGTCAGGGTTTGTTAATCCTCGGGGCAATTATTTTAGGGGCAAATATGACCCTAATGTCCCAAATGTTCTACGATAGCGGCAAAATATCCCAATTATTTTTAATCTGGGGTTTGGGAGTGTTGATGATGGCGTTTAGCTTGCGTCTAACTTCCCTGGGGATTCTAGCGGTTCTTCTAATTAATGTGGGATATTGGCTCGAGACTTTTGGTGCTGGAAGTGGGGAAACGATCCGATGGGTTCAGTTAACATTTCGCCACATGTCTTTAGTGGCGGGATTGCTATTTATTCCCCTAGCCTATTGGTGTCGTTCCGGCGTAATTTTCGGTTTGGGGGTGATGTCGGCGATCGCATCTCTGGTCGTTGCCTTACTACGCTGGCAGGGATGGTTGTTGGAGGTGGCATTCGTTTTACCCCCCGCCCTTTTATGGGGGTATAGCGATCGACTTTGGCGGTTGCATCTTGGATGGCGATTGCCGAACTCTTCATCCTCACCAGAGCGCTTTCAAAGCATTAGTCGCCGCTTAACGGTCTGGTTTTTCGCCCTCTTATTCTACAGTCTTTCTTTTAATCGCTGGGCTTATATCGACCGACTCGATTTGAGCCTCCGACAGTGGCAACAAAACTTGCCGATATTGCTCGATATTGGTATTCTAAGTAGTATAGCGATTCTCGGATGGATACAGTTTAGACTCTCTCTAAAAAGCTGGAAGTTGGTTGCTCGAAAAACAATAAATACTGGATTAATTACTGTTTTTTTAGTATTGACTGGAAGCATCACGTATTGGCATCTGAGTATCGATCGAATTCCCATGACGATCGCGATTGTTTTTAATATCATGTTGTTTGCATTGGCGATCGCTCTGGTTCGGGATGGATTGATTTTAAGCAGTCGTCGGACATTTTGGGGAGGATTAATATTACTCGTTGTCAGTATTACCACCCGAATGCTCGAATACAATACGGGACTCATCCTGAAATCTCTCGTTTTTGCATCATGTGGTGTCGGTGTGACGGTTGCCGGACTGCTGTTCGAGCGCCACGAACATAGAATTAGAACCCAATCGCTGACGAATTGCGCTCGCGAGGAAACTTCATGAATACCGATTTGCCTTCACCGAACGGGGATCGCCAGCCGACCCCCAACGCTCCCCAAACGAACCGCAAAGCCAGCAAGCCGCTCTCATCTTGGCGTTTGTGGGTTCCCTTACTCGTGCAATCGGTTTTGGCAATTTCGATTCCCCTTCAAGACGCTTATACTTACATGGTCGGAGAGTCGATCGTCTTGCAAACCTCTCCGGCAAAATCGGAGACCTCCACGGGAGGCGATCGCCGACAACTGAGCTACGATATTTCCCATCCAGAGAAATTGAAGAGACTCGATGGAGGGCGAGAATTTTTCGCTCGTCATTGGGGAGAGAGGAATTTTAGCTTCTATATCACTCTCGAAGCCCCGATCGTTCGGTATGCCAACTCTCCTCTCCCCTGGCAACCGGTTCGGGTTACTGCCGAACGCCCTCAAAATCTAGCCCGCAATCAAATTTCTCTCAAAGGTCGGGTCAAAGGAAGACGAGTGCTGTACGGCTTAGAAAGCTACCATACGAGTGCTAAACGCCACGCCCAAGTCAATCACGAAGTCACCCGAGTTCGCAGCCTGGGAGAGCGTCCGGGAGGCTCGTTCGTGGTGGAAGTGAAAGTAGACGAGCGCGGACATGGAGTGCCGGTGAGCCTGTGGGTGGGCGATCGTCACTATCGCTTCTAAATTGCGTCGTCAGTAGAAACTCCCCTCGATCGAGGTAAGCATTCAGCCGTCAGCCGTCAGCTAGAGCGCTTCGCTTGTTGCCGGCTCCAAAAGCACAAATGTCAATGGACTCGCTATATCGAGATGATGAATTTCATCTATCTAGAAAACCCGCGTTTTAACCCATGCTTACGGCGCGTTCGTCCAAAGCAGTTTGCGCGCGAACTGCAAGAGCGCGAACGCCAGAAAATGCACGAGCGCATTTGTTGAATCGGAGTTCTCGTTTCGGAAGTGGAATTTAGAGTCTGCGGTCTGAAAATTCGTTAAAGTTTTAGCTTTGCAGACTTGAAACCAACTGATAGCTGATGGCTAATAGCTGAATGCTTACTTTGCTTTTATTTAATTTTTGCTTTTAATTTTATCCACTGTCCGAGCTGTTAGAATCACCATGTTTTAGAGAGGATTCTCAACCCGGAAGATGCCAGCAATATCATTTCTTTGAATTCTCGTTTGGCGGCACGGACATTGGTGAATGCCAATAAGTGCAGGCATTCTGACGATCGCTATATATCGCTTGCTTGCGTCAGTTCCGTCCAATAGAATAGAAGCCTGGGATACGCAAGTTCTTGCGAAGGGCGATCGTTTAAACGTTTTCGAGCGGGCTTTTACGAATACCGCCTTGCTTTCCTATTTTCTCTACCTCCGGCTCTAGCCCATGAGAATTTTATTTGTCGAGGATGATGACGCATTAGCCACCGTTGTCAGCGACGTTTTGAGGCAACAGCATTATGTCGTCGATATGGCTCCCGACGGCGAACAGGGGTGGGATTACGCTTGCAGCTTCACCTACGATCTCATCTTGCTCGATGTCAGCTTGCCCAAACTCGACGGCATCAGCTTGTGTCGGCGATTGCGCAAAGATGGCTACAACACTCCCGTTTTGTTGCTAACCGCTCGAGATGCGAGTGCGGATAAGGTAGAAGGTTTGGATGCGGGGGCGGACGATTACGTCGTCAAACCCTGCCCGATGGAAGAACTGCTCGCTCGGATTCGCGCCCTGTTGCGTCGCCAAACCGCGCCGGGGGCACCGGTGTTGGTGTGGGGAGATTTGAGTCTCAATCCCAGCTCTTGCGAGGTGGTTTATAAAGGGCGGCTCATTCGGCTAACTCCAAAAGAATACAGTTTGTTAGAGCTGTTCTTGCGCCATCCCCGCCACGTGTTCAGTCGCGGCGCAATTTTAGAGCATCTGTGGTCGTTCGATACTCCCCCTGGAGAAGAAACCGTTCGCGCTCACATCAAAGGATTGCGACGCAAGCTTAAAAGTTGCGGGGTCGAAGATGCGATCGAAACGGTGTATGGCATTGGATATCGCCTCAAACCTTTGCCCCAAGCTTCCTCATCGAAAGAAAAACAGACCGCAGCCGCCGTTTCCGAAGCCTGGGAACAATTCAAAGAACCGATTTTAGAGCGGGTGACGATTCTCGAAGAAGCCCTCGCCTCTCTCCAACAAGATACCCTCGACGAGAACTACAGACACAATGCCCAGCAGCAAGCGCACAAGCTCGCCGGGTCTTTGGGCATGTTTGGATTGCCGGAGGGATCGCGGTTGGCTCGAGAAATCGAAGCCTGTTGGATCGCCCTCAAGCAACCGAGCGAGAGTAACGGCTCGATTCCGATCCACCAACTCGAATCGATGCTGGCTCAGTTGCGGGGTTTGGTGGAAAATCCCGAGGTTTCCGAAGAGAATGCCACCATCGAAGCGGAACTGGCATCGCTTCCCATCGTTCCCCCCGATTCCTTTCTCGATCGACCCTCGGTGTCGGCAGCTTCCGAAGGTTCCGAACCCACAGCGGAAATCACCGCGCTCCCGCTCCCGCCGCGACTGCTGGCCGTCGATAGCGATCGAGAACTCACCCAAGAGTTGCAAATTAGCGGAGCGAACTGGAATATTGAAGTGGAAGTGGCGCGAACCCCGGATGAAGCTCGAGCGGCGATCGACCGTTCGACTCCCCACGCGATCGTTCTGGAACTAACATTTTCCGATCGCGCCGATGACGGTTTGGTCCTGCTCGAAGAACTTGCCGCCCAATACCCGAAAGTCCCGATTTTAGTGTGTACCGTGCGGGATGGATTTAGCGAGCGGGTGGCGGTGGCTCGCCTGGGAGGTCGGGCATTTTTGCCCAAACCCATTCCGCCCGATCGCATCCTGGCGACCGTTCGCGAAACCCTAGATCGCTACAGTACGTTTCGCCCTCGCATTCTCGCCGTCGATGACGATCCCTTAATCCTCAAAGTTTTACAGCGCTTTCTCATTCCTTGGGGCATCGAACTGCACACCCTCGAAGATCCCCGACAATTTTGGCAAACCCTCGAAGCAACGGTACCGGATTTATTAATCTTAGATGTGCAGATGCCTCACATCACTGGCATCGAACTGTGCCAGGTGGTACGCAACGATAGTATTTGGAACCAACTACCGATTTTATTTCTCTCAGGCGATCGCGACGACGGTACGCTCCATCGCCTCTATCAAGCCGGTGCGGACGATTACGTCCCCAAACCCGTGACCGAACCGGAATTGATGACGCGGATTTTCAACCGCCTCGAACGACTGCAACTGTTGCAGACGATCGCCGAAATCGATCCGCTAACTGGGGTTGCCAATCGCAGCCAATCGACCAAAGAACTTTATCGCTACTTGCGCCTGGCCAACACCCACAATCAGCCGATGTGTTTGGCGATCGTCGATTTGGATCGCTTTCGGCACGTCAACGAAACCCTCGGCCACGAAACCGGCGATCGAGTTCTCAAACGCATCGGCACGATCCTACAGCAAAAGTTCCGCAGCGACGATCTGGTTGCGCGGTGGGGAGGAGAAGAGTTTGCCATCGGCATGTACGGTATGAACCAGTACGATGGCATCCGGCGACTGTCCCAGGTTCTAGAAGCAGTGCGATCGGAGGTCTTTTTGGTCAAAGGACATGCTCCCTTGCGAGTCACCGTGAGCGCTGGGGTTGCCGAATATCCCCATCACGGCAAAGACTTAACCAATTTGTACCGCGCCGCCGATCTGGCTCTCGATTTGGCCAAAGCTTCCGGCCGCGATCGCATTTGTACCGCCACCCCGCCGGTTCCGGCAGAGTGAGGAGAGGGGGGGATGGAGAGCTGGGGGAGATGGGAGAAATGGAGGATAGGTGGAGGAGGGGAAACGGGAGAAACGGGGGAAACGGGAGAATGTTTAGCTCCTCAAGCCTCCCAAGCCTCCCAAGCCCCCCAAGCTCCCCAAGCCCCCCAAGCCCCCCAAGCTCCCCAAGCTCCCGAAGCCCTCTCCCACTGCTGCCAACACTTCTCCATTCCCGTAACATAGAAATAAAAAGAGCGTGGATAACGCACCGATCGATATTATCGATATCCATCCCGTCCGAGTTGCGCCGACGACTTCGATTAACGGCACGATCGCCCAGATGCACCAGCAGCAGCGAGATTTTGCTTTTGTCGTCGATGGGGAGCGGTTGGTGGGAACTTTTGTAGCAACGAATCTAGTTGAGGCGATCGCAACTCACCTCGATTTAGAAACTGTGACGGTCGATCGGGTGATGAATGCCGATCCGGTGGTGTTGGAAGTGCCAGATTCGCAATTCGATCGACTGTGGGGTCTGACTCGCGCGGCGATCGATTTAGCAAGCGAACATCACCTACACGTTCTTCCCGTTGTCGATACCCGAGGTTGCCCGATGGGGGCGATTTGCGTCGATCGACTCTTGGGGATTGCCGATGGGACAGATCGATCGCATTCCTCCCCAACTCCGACGGGGGAGACCGTATCGGAACTGCGCCGACTCGTGCGGGAACTCGAACGGCGGATCGGGCAAAGAACCGCCCAACTCCAGGAATCCCACGATTTATTGATTGAAGAAGTACGCGATCGCCTCTTAGCTCAAATTGCCGCGAGCAAACTCGAAGACGAATTCCGGGTCGCGATCGATAATATCCCCAATGCGTTTGCCATCTACGATCGCCATCGACGGTATCAGTTCGTCAACAGCGAGGGATTGCGATGTCGGGGCAAGTCTGCGGACGAGTTGGTCGGTTTTCGAGATGAAGAGATTTTTAGTTCGGAGATTGTCTGTGGCTATCTTCCCCTACTCGAACGAGCGGTGGCAACGCGCACCCCGCAAACCCAAGAGTGCCAACTCTACGATGCCCGAACCGATCGAGAGATCGATGCAGTGGTTACCTACGTTCCCCTACTCGACGAAGCGGGGGAAATCGACCAAATTTTGGGGATTGCCAACGATATTACCGAACGCAAGCGCTCGGAGGAAGAACGCCAGGCCGCAACAGACCGATTGCGGGCGGTGCTCGATGCCGTGCCGGGATTCGTCTCTTGGATCGTCCGCCATCCCAAACCCAACGACTCGCAGCCTGGGGCAGCCGTCCCGAGTTTGTTCTACGAAGGGGTCAACCGCCAGCTAGCCGCGAGTTGGAATCGATCGCCCGAGGAATTTGTCGGTCAGCGGGTGGGATTCATGGAGGATAAGTCCCAGTTTACCGAGTTTATGGTCGAATTTATGGCTGGTCCCGATCGGTCGGCTTCCCGGACGATCGATGTCAACGTCGGCGGCAGCCAATATTCTTACTTAATCGCCGCTCAAAAATACCAGCAAGATACGGCCGCCGTTTCCGTGGGAATCGATATTACCGAGCAAAAACAAGCCGAAGCATCCTTACGGTATCAGCTGGCCTTCGAGCAACTGGTGATGAGTATCTCCACGGATTTCCTCAACTTGCGATCGGAAGAAATCGATGGAGGCATCGAACGGGCGCTGCAACAAATTGGGGAATTTGCCGGGGTGGATGCGAGCTATATCTTTCAGTTTTCTGAGGATGGAACCCAAGCGAGTATGACCCACGAATGGGTTTCGCTGGGAATCGAGCCGCAGCGTCCGTACCAGCAAAACATCCCCCTCTCGATGGATTCAACAGCAATCGCCCAACTCAAACGAGGTGAAGTCCTCTACCTGCAAAACTCCGAAGCCTCACCGGTGGCCCGAGAATACCTCGAATGGCCCGGACGGGCAAAATCCGTGGCAGCCGTTCCCGCCATCTATCAGGGACGGGCGATCGGGTTTATCGGTTTCGATACCATCCACACCACCAAACTTTGGTCGGAAAGTAGCGTTTGGTTACTGCGCACGATCGGCGAAATTTTGACCAATACCCTGCAACGACAACAAGCAGAACGGGAACTGCGCCAAAGCGAGCGGAAATTTCGCGCTATTTTCGATCGCGCCTTTCAATTTGTTGCCCTGCTTCACCCCGATGGCCGGGTTGTCGAAATTAACCAAACGGCCCTCGATTTTGCCGCCTTGAAATCTGAAGACGTGGTGGGGCGCTTGT
Organism: Cyanobacteriota bacterium; assembly: GCA_034189805.1. Taxonomy (GTDB): domain Bacteria; phylum Cyanobacteriota; class Cyanobacteriia; order Cyanobacteriales; family Geitlerinemataceae; genus Zarconia. The sequence continues at coordinate 4,068 of JAXHUC010000058.1, read as the reverse complement.
TTTGTCAAATACCTTGGTGGTCGAGCAATTCAGACTGGCCCCGAAAACTCCGCGAAGACATCGCCAGCGCGGCTGCGGGTTGCTTCGTCCGCGATGAAGTGGAAGCGCGGGGCATTCAAGGGAAAACCGTCACCCTCGATTTCTCCCTCAAACCCGTACGAGATGAGGCGGGGAAGGTGGTGTTGGTGATTGCCGAAGGACGGGATATGACCGAGCGCAAACTTGCCGCACAAGAGCGACAGCGGGCTTACCAGCGATCCCAGCTTCTCTCGGAAGTCACGTTGAAAATTCGTCAGTCTCTCAAACTCGAAGAGATCCTCCAAACCGCCGTTGAAGAACTGCAAAAATTGTTAGAGGTGTCGAGAGTCTCGATTTTTGCGCTCGAGTCGGGAACGGCCGGTCGCGTGGTGAAAGAAGCGGTACTACCGGGTTGGCCGACTTTGGCGGGACGGGAAATTGACGATCCCCGTTTTTATACCGACGATCCCGATGGAGTTCCGTTGGGATACCAGATTGCCGATGTGGATGTTGCCGAAGAAGAGAACGGGTTGGATCTGTCGCTGCTACGGGGTTATGGGGTTAAAGCAGCCCTGGTCGTTCCCATTTGGGTCTCCGGGGCGGGAACCCAACGACCCCGAGAGGAACCCGCGCCGCTGTTGTGGGGATTTTCGATCGTTCACCAATGCGATCGCCCGCGAGAATGGACGACTTCAGAAATCGGACTCCTGCAACAGCTTGCCGACCAAATGGGGATTGCGATTTCCAACGCCCAACTTATCGACAATCTAGAAGAGATTGTCGCCCAACGGACGGCCGAACTGCGATCGGTCAATCAAAATCTAGAACGGGAAATTCGCGATCGCCGCCGCGCCGAAATTGCCCTACGCCGCAGCGAACAACAATTGCGCCTGACCGCCGATGCCCTCCCGGTCGCGATCGCCTACGTCGATGCCGGACAGATTTACCGCTTTAACAATCGTACTTACGAGGATTGGCTGGGCAAACCCCTCTCGCAAATTACCGATTGTCACCTGCACGATGTACTCGGAGATCGGATTTACCAGTCCTGCCGAGATTACATCGAAACGGCACTATCGGGTTCGCGAGTCACCTACGAAACCCAGCAACCAGAAATCAATGGCATCAGTCGCTATCTCAGCGTGACCTACATTCCCGATATCAGCGAAACCGGTGAGGTAAAGGGCTATTTTGGCGTGGAAGTCGATATTAGCGATCGCCATGCCGTCGAACAAATGAAGGATGAGTTTCTCTCGGTGGCCAGCCACGAACTGCGCACCCCTCTGACTTCGATTCGCGGGTCTCTGGGGTTGCTGGCCACGGGTCAATTGGGTCGCCTCGCCCCAAAAGGAGGGCGGATGCTCGAAATCGCCCTCAAAAATACCGATCGCCTCTGCCGTTTGATTAACGATATCCTCGATCTCGAACGGATGGAGTCCGGTCAAACTCAAATTCTCATGCAAACCTGCAATGGTGTGGAACTGATGTTTCAAGCGGCTGAGGCGATGCAGGCGATGGCAGCGTCGGCGAATGTCTCCTTACAGGTTATCTGGAACGATCGCCCTTTCGAGATCGGGTTGGGAGAACAAAGCGCGATCGACTTCGAGCAAAATATCAAGCAAAATACGATTACCATTTGGGCCGATGCCGATCGCATTTTACAAACGTTGATTAATTTGATTAGCAATGCGATTAAGTTTTCTCCCCCCCACGAAACGGTTTCAATATCCGCGATCCGACAAGATCGGGAGGTTTGCTTTCAAGTGAGCGATCGCGGTCGGGGAATTCCGGCAGAACAATTGGAAAGTATTTTCGGTCGCTTTCAACAGGTGGATGCTTCCGACTCTCGCCAAAAAGGCGGTACGGGACTCGGGTTGGCCATTTGCCGTCAAATCGTGCGCCAACACGGCGGTCGCATTTGGGTCGAAAGCACTCTGGGAGTCGGCAGTCGGTTCTACGTAAGCTTACCCCTTTTTAGCGATCGAACCGTTTCCGATCTCGGTGAGGTATAGTGTCACACGTGATACCCATTAATAATAACAATTCAGAATAAATCCTCGTTTGTCAAGCTCCAGATTTAGGATCGCCAAACGACTCAAGAGCAAAATTTAGATCGGACGTTCTTCGATACCCATTCTCCCTTCACCACGACAAGCGATCCACAACCTGAACTTGTCATCAACGATCGCCAAGAGATTGGACATCAGGGACAAGATAAGGGTATTTTGATTGAGTCAAGGGGTGTTCGGAAGGGATCTAAATAACGGTACAACAGACATTGTGGATTGCATCGGTCTGAGTACTTGTAAATCTACCGTTTCAACGAATTACTATATATAGGTTAAGTAATAAGATGACGTGCTAGATGTGGATCGCAACTCCTCATCGATCGACTTAACCGATCCTTCGTGAGGTATGAGATACCATCCTGGTACACTTATTAATAGAGATTCAATTCTTTCAATTTAAAAACCTCAGCTCGACTCTCTTCGATCGAAGATTAATTTTGAGGTAAACAAATCTAGCTTCAATCGAGATTCTTTGAGCGATACATTTTTAAATTCGTAAAATTTTAAGTCGAATCGATCTCACTTTTTACAACCTAATGGTAATTCTTCAACTGGGAAAAACTCTAAAATTAACAGAGACTTTTTTGAGAGCGATCTGAAAAGTTTTTTGCTAAAATTCCAGTTGAGTTTTTTATTATTCTTTTTTTAGGAGATGAGATAACTTCAACTAGAAGCTATTCATCTGCCAAAAATAAATCTAATTGTCTGTTTACCTACTCTCCTTAAATATTTATATACCCAAAATCAGTTGTTTCTTATGACTGCACGTTCTAATGATAGTCAAGAAAATTTTGGTCATTGACGATGAAGCTGATATTCGCGAAGTGGCAAAATTAAGTATAGAGATTAATAGTAATTGGGAAGTTCTGAGTGCTCATTCCGGTGAATCAGGATTTTCTTTAGCTCGAACTCATGGACCCGATGCTATCCTTTTGGATGTTATGATGCCCGATATGGATGGCTTGACGACGCTGGCAAAGTTACAATCTCACCCAGAAACACTTAACATTCCAGTCATTTTGTTGACGGCAAAAGTGCAATCTGCGGAACAACGACGTTACGCTAAATTAGGAGTGGCCGCAGTTCTCACGAAACCTTTCGATCCCGTATTGTTAGTCGAACAGATCGCTGGGGTGTTGAACTGGAATCAATCTTGAATTTAGCGTTCTCGATCGCCTCACAAGGTAACACAGTACTCCCGCGATTTTTAGATATTTTAGACTTTTTAAAAAGACGATCGGGTAAGTCATTTCTTGAGCAAAGATTCAATTTAAAAATTTAATTTTTAGTAAGTGTTCAGCACGAGCGCAATACTCCGTGCGGAGTCGCGCGCGCGAATGGCTTTGGACGAAAACACCACGAGTATTCGTTAAAGTGTGGGTTTTCTCGACGAATGAAATTCATCATCTCAATCGGCGAGTCCGTTGAAATTTCCGCATTTGGGGTTCGCAACAAGCTGCAATTTCAATGAGTTCAGCGACCAATGAATTCTAATTCCACTCCCATAGCAAGAACTCGCGCTTCGACCAATGCTGACGGCATTTTCTTCCAAAGCCGACTGCTGATAGCTGAGTGCTGAATGCTTACCTTCCAGGCTTCTTGGCGAAACCCTCAAAATATGTTAGATTTATTTGACTTTGAAGCAAAAAACAAAGGCACTTGGGTCAACTTATCGCCAGCATACGGTCATTCGCGATCGGCTAGCCGATCGAACATTGCATGGGATTAGATAAGCGAACATCGAGCGATAAGTTGCCACAAGATACACCAGCAAGATGACATGAGATCGTCTGCCCGAATTGTCTGAATTGCCTGAATAGAATCATTCGTGACAAGTTAAGCAGTTTTGTCGGGTGTCAAGTTGACGGTCTTGAATAGCTAGACCCCTTTGATGCTAATATTTTCCACGGTGTCACTCTTGTGCGCGGGGGGTTCGGGGGAGGCGCAAGGCCCCCGGCGGGGGGTTTGGGGGGAGACCCCC
>JAXHUC010000057.1:0-38075 GCA_034189805.1 Cyanobacteriota bacterium | reverse complement strand
GCAAAATTCTCCCGTTTTCCCCTCATCTCCCTCATCTCCCTCATCTCCCTCATCTCCCTCATCTTCCTCATCTTCCTCATCTTCCTCATCTCCCTCACCTCCCTCACCTCCCTCATATCCGCCATCACCGCGTCCTCCTTCTAGAGCGTCGGTTCGTCCGAACTCGATAATAAATCCAGAGCGATTTGATAGGGTTTGTCGTCGGCGGTTGCCACGGCATCGCGGGAGATCGCCTCGGGTTCGACCGCTACGTCGGGTGTAATGCCCAACTTGTTGATATCGGTATGGCTGGGTGTTTCGTATCGAGCCACCGTGACCGCCAGACCCGACCCATCGGAGAGATCGAACAGTGACTGAATTAATCCCTTACCGAAAGTCCGGGTTCCCACGAGGGTGGCGCGATCGTTATCGTGCAAAGCTCCAGCCAAAATCTCACTGGCACTGGCGGTTCCCCGATCGACTAATACCACTAACGGATCGGGTGTCAGAGCCGAGTTTGCCGCTTCAAAACTGCCTAAAATCGACTGGCGGTTGACCGTGTAAACAATCGTGCTGTCGTCGAGCCACAAACGAGCGATTTCAATTCCCGCTTGCAGCAATCCACCGGGATTACTGCGCAGATCGAGGATATAGGCATCGGCTCCCCGTTCCTCCAAATCTTCAATAGCGCTGGTCATGCGAGCCGTGGCATTGGCGCTAAACTGAGTCAGGCGAATGTAGCCCAATTGGCGGTCGGTTTCGGCATCGAGGGTTCTTAGGTCGGCGTAGACGGGATCGATGGAAATGCGATCGCGCACTAGCTCGAGATCTTCAACGCGCTTATCGGCAGACCGCTTCACTCGCAAAACGACGTGGGAACCGATCGGTCCTCTCATCCGGTCGGCCGCTTCTTCGAGGCTGAGTTGCGTTGTCGGCACGCCATCGATATTCAAAATCAAATCTTTGGGTTGAATCCCGGCAAATTCCGCAGGCGTTCCGGCAATTGGGGCGATCGCTTCGATGGCTTTGGTTTCGGGATCGATGGCAATTTGCAGTCCCACGCCAGTGAGTTCCCCTGACGTACTCACTTGTAGAGTTTTGTACTGCCGGGGTCGGAGCAAGCGAGTAAACGGATCGTCAAGACTGGCTAACATATTTTCGATCGCGTCGTACGCTTGTTGGCGATCGTTCATGCGTCGCTTGAGAGTTTGCTGGCGCACCCGCCACCAGCTCTGATGGTTGAACGTCTCATCGACGTAAGAGCGGTTGACAATGCGCCAAACTTCCGAGACTAATTTTTGCTCTTCGGTGAGGGCAAAAGCCGGTGGACTCCACCATAACACTCCCACCACAATTTGTAGTACGACGATGAGTCTAACCCAAAACGCTCGTTGACGCATAATCCAAACCTTGATTACAAATAAAGATGGTAAGCGATCGCTTCTGTCTAGTGTGCCAGAGGTCTATCGAGTTTGCTATAAAAAAACTTACCTGCCCTCGAGATTTTCTGAGAAAGTCTCGAAAGACCGCTAGTCTACCTCCGGTAAGATTTTCAGACTCCGCACGGGCGATCGAAGTGGCGAATTAGGTTAGAGTCTGTCAAGTTGTGTTACATTTTTTATATCAAGATCGCTATTCTCGACTGTAAATGTTTTCCAAACAGGTAACTGATTCAAAAGTCTACCAGTGGTTTGAGGAACGCCTGGAAATTCAGGCGATCGCCGACGATATCACGACGAAATACGTCCCGCCTCACGTTAACATATTCTACTGTTTAGGCGGGATCACGTTGGTGTGCTTCCTCATCCAGTTTGCCACTGGATTTGCCATGACGTTTTATTACAAGCCCACGGTTACCGAAGCCTTCACCTCCGTACAATATCTAATGACTGAGGTGAATTTCGGTTGGCTCATCCGCTCGATCCACCGCTGGTCTGCCAGCATGATGGTGCTGATGATGATCCTGCACGTGTTCCGCGTGTACCTCACCGGTGGTTTCAAGAAACCTCGCGAGCTAACCTGGGTCACAGGTGTCGTCCTCGCAGTCATCACCGTTTCCTTCGGCGTAACGGGCTACTCTTTGCCTTGGGACCAAGTAGGATACTGGGCTGTCAAAATTGTTAGCGGTGTCCCCGATGCCATTCCCGTCGTCGGCGGTTTGATGGTTGAAGCGATCCGAGGTGGAACGAGCGTCGGTCAAGCAACTCTCACTCGATTCTACAGCCTTCATACCTTCGTTTTACCCTGGTTGATTGCCGTCTTCATGCTCTTGCACTTCCTCATGATTCGCAAGCAAGGCATCTCCGGTCCCTTGTAAATCGATTTAACCTAAGTTGGTTTTATCAGATTATTGGGAAGCTCCCAAGATACCAAATTCCAATTTTAGAGACTTCACCGCCAATACGCTCTTAAATTAAGGAGAACGCGAATAACCATGTCCACCTTAAAAAAGCCGGATCTGAGCGATCCGAATCTCAGAGCTAAGCTAGCCAAAGGCATGGGTCATAACTACTATGGCGAACCTGCCTGGCCCAACGACCTCCTCTACGTCTTCCCGGTTGTGATTCTGGGAACGCTGGCTTGTGTGGTCGGCTTAGCCGTACTCGACCCGGCAATGGTTGGAGAACCTTCCAACCCCTTTGCCACCCCTCTGGAAATTCTGCCGGAGTGGTACTTGTATCCTTCCTTCCAAATTTTGCGCACGGTTCCGAACAAACTGCTCGGAATTGCGATTACCTCGGCCATTCCTCTGGGTCTGATGCTGATTCCGTTCATCGAAAACGTGAATAAGTTCCAGAATCCTTTCCGCCGTCCCGTTGCCACCACCATCTTCATGGTTGGAACTTTGGTAACGCTGTGGTTGGGAATCGGTGCGACTTTCCCCTTAGATGAGTCCTTCACCTTTGGCTTATTCTAATTATCCGATGGATATCGAGTGGCGCTAAGTGCGTCGGTCAACGTCTTTTCTGGTTTAAAAAGCCGAGTTTGGTTTGATAAAGCTAGAAGAGACGTTGATTTTTATTGAATACGAACCTTTTGTCTTTGGGCACGTCTTCGAGTTGAGGCGTGCCCTTTGATATGGAAGTACCTGTCGCCATTGCTTTGAGGGAAGGGATAGACTAGGAGTGCTGGGGTCAAACGATCGCTCGTCGAATACATACCCTCAAAAAGTAGCAGCCGCCAAACCCATTAAACCAAACCGATCGAACCAACCTGTAACGGGTCGAAACACCGTATTGATACCTAGCTTTTTAATCTAGCTTTTTATTCAACAGGCCACTGCTACGATACTCGGCGTGCATCTGCATTCAAGATTGGGAAGGAAAGGGAAGGAAAAACGAGCGTTTTTGTGTCTCTAAGGTCAAAAATCGCGTTATAAAAGTCTGCACTCGGAATTTGGATGGGAATCAAAGCAATGATGGATGTAAAACGTTGTCAGAAACCAACTAAAGATATTAAAGATATTTTTGTGTTTTTGCAGGTATTTTCCTGCGAAGGGGGCATTCAATCCTACGTTCAGGATGTTCTACGCACCTATTCTCATTTAGTCGGACACCACCCATCTCGTACCGCAGATATTTTTTTGCTGCGAGATAGCCAGAACTGCGATAATCCCTTTGACGATCGCTCGTCGGGAACATCTCCCTTGAAGTTTCACTACATGCAAACTCAGCCTCTGTGGCTCGGACGCATCAGACTGGCGGGTGCGCTGATGGCTGGGTTGCTGCTCGAAAAACCCGATCGCGTGTTTTGCGGTCATATTAACCTGGCTCCTCTAATTCGGATGCTGTGCGAGCCGTTGGGCATTCCCTACACGGTGTTAACCTATGGCAAAGAAGTCTGGGAACCTGTGCCCAAACCCCATCGAGAAGCCCTGCAACATGCCGATCGCATTTGGACCATCAGTCGATACAGTCGCGATTTAGCCTGCCGTGCCAACCATCTCGATCCCGATAAGTTCGACCTTTTGCCCTGTGCGATTCGAGGGGAGTTGTTTACTCCCGCACCCAAACCGGCCCGGTTGCTGGAGCAATACAATCTTCACAACTCTCAAGTTTTGATGACAGTTGCTCGATTGTGGTCGGGGGATATTTATAAAGGGGTTGATGTCACGATTCGGGCGCTGCCGAAAATCCTCCAAAAGTTCCCGAATGTGAAGTATTTGGCGATCGGGCGCGGAGACGATCGACCCCGGTTGGAGAAACTCGCCGAGGATTTAGGAGTTGCCGATCGGGTAATTTTTGCCGGATTCGTTGCCAGCGAAGACTTACCCGACCACTACCGAGTTGCCGATGCCTATATCATGCCTTCCCAAGAAGGATTCGGGATCGTCTACCTCGAAGCAATGGCCACGGGAATTCCCGTCCTGGCTGGAGATAGCGACGGTTCCGCCGACCCCCTCCAGGATGGCGAGCTAGGCTGGCAAGTTCCCCACCGCGATCCCGATGCAGTTGCCGCCGCTTGTACTGAAATCTTACTGGGGGGCGATCGGCGTTGCGATGGTGAGTGGCTTAGAGAGCAGATGCTGGCCGAGTTTGGTATGGATGCTTTTACCCGACACTTGCAAAAACTTTTAAAGTAAGGGTTTCAATCGGGTTGAGACATCGGTGACCAGTTCAGAGCTTTACCGTATTTTAGGGAAATGTCTGGGGCTGTGCGAATTGGGAGGGGCGATCGCTCCTTTCTTTGTCAGTACCATCAAATCTGGAATCCGGCTGATTGCACGACTCCCGGATACGACAATCTCAGTGCCTCGGCGCAGATAGCGATCGGAAATGAATTGGGTGATAAGTTTGCTGCCTACCGCAGCATCGAGAGTTTTCGCGAATATCTCCTCATCGACCAGTACGATATTCACGTCGAACACTATGTCAAAACGGCTGCGAATCAATGGCTGTTTTCAGAGTACGAGGATTTAAACGTCACGTTATCCATGAGTACGTTTGAGGCTCAAATTCCGTTTGTCGATCTCTATAAGAATATTGACATTGAAGAGGGTTGACAAATGACGCAAATTGTAAATTGAAATCGAAAATTATGGAGCCAGAGCAACAACTTCCACTGGCTGCTTAAAACTTTGAAGGCAGAACGCATACGATCGTCAGCACGTTCCCCGGAACGATCGCCCAATTTTTGTTATCTGTTATTTAAGATACAAAATAATCGAATCAATCTAAACACTTGAATGAGCCGCACGCTACAATGTGCCAAAAACTCCGAAGTCTCAGCTCTGGTGGGAGAACTCCTAGTCAAGGAACGCCGATCGACTTGCGGTTCCATGCCGTCGTACAACCCAGATAGATTCGGATACTTTCTCATTCGCCATTCTTGACTTACTTTTGCATTAACCTTATACTTTGAACCCAAACTGTACTGCCATAGCACAAGAAATGACAAAGTTCGATCGCCGAATGCAATAATTGCAGTCGATAATTCTTTTATTAAATTTGTATAATTTACCACCTTCAAATTTTCGGTTCGATCGTTCTTCTTTCTTATCTTTTCCTGACGTTAAACAATTGCAATTTAACCCAGATAGATCGGGCGATCGCTATATATAGAGTCCGGAAGCCTCGTCCGTGGCACTATCTAGATGCACCGCCTCGGGGTTTAAGAAAAGTTATTTAACTGGGTATTTTTGTTTATCTATTCGTATTACTGTTTTGAGATCGATCTTCAAAAAAGTGTACTATTCTTGAAAAAGATTAAGCATTCAAAACAAACATAAACATTTATTGCCAAAATCCGGATGAATAGCTGCATAGAGAGCGATCGGCTACGCCTTCGGACCCAGCTTGCCTATGGGGCAGGTGATTTCGGTCCGTCTATGGCTGGTAACACGTTAATGGTGTTCTTCTTCTTTTTTCTGACGACGATCGCGGGGCTACCGCCGGCGTTAGCAGGAATTGTTTTGTTAGTCAGTAATATTTGGAGCGCTCTGAGTACCGTCATGGTGGGGATCTTGAGCGATCGCACCAAAAGTCGTTGGGGACGGCGACGAATTTGGATGTTTTGCAGCGCTCCGATTTTAGGCATCGGTTTTCTTTTGCTGTGGTGGTTGCCGCCGTTAGCCGTTTGGGGGCGCTTTTGCTACTACCTCGGCGCGGCGCTCCTCTTTCAGACGGGAGCCAATGGATTTTTGATTCCCTACGGCGCTTTAGTCACCGATTTGAGCGAGAAGAACCACGAGCACGTTCGCTTGAACAGCTTGCGTTTCGGCTTTTCTCTGGCGGGCTGTATCGCCGCACTCTTGCTTGCTCAAGGACTGAGCCACTGGTTGAGCGCACCCCAGCAACAACTCTGGGTGACCGGGGCAATTGGGGGAGTGGCAATCGTGGCTTCAATTTTTGGTTGCTGCTGGGGAACGACGGAAAGCCGGACTCCGAGCGCACCTCAAGCGAAATTGAGCTGGGGCGAAATCAAACTCTTGTTTGGTAACCAACCCTTTTCCATCCTCATGGGGATTTACGCCCTCTCTTGGTTGGCACTTCACATCACCCCGGCAATTTTGCCCTACTTCATCGTCAACTGTCTGGAACTCGAAACGTCGGCGATTACCTCGGTCGTCTTGGTGATGCAAGTGACCTCCTTGATAAGTCTATTTTTCTGGGAACCGTTGAGCCGACAGCTTGGCAAAAGAACGGCGTTCTGGCTGGGCAGCAGCTTGTGGGTCTTGGGGCAGTTCGCGCTCTTTTACCTGCAACCGGGACAACTTTATCTAATGTACGGCGTTGCCAGCGCCATTGGGTTCGGCATGGGAGCAACTTACGTCGTTCCGCCTTCGATGTTGCCCGAAACCATCGACTGGGACGAATTGCACACCGGTCAGCGGCGCGAAGGTCTCTATTACAGCATTCTCATGTTCCTGTATCAAGTGACTTTGGCGCTGGGGCTGTTCTTCGTCGGTCAGTGGCTCGGACATGCAGGTTTCCACGAAGCCATCCCCGGTCAAGCGGAAGTCGTCCAGCCACACTCGGCATTGGTGGCGATTCGCCAGGTTACGTTTGCCCTGCCAGTGGTGACGATTCTCGGGAGTTTGGCACTGACCTACTTCTACCCCATTAATTCAACCCTTCATCAAGATACGGTTGTTCAACTACAACAGCGACGGTTGGCGGCTTCAAACTCTGTTAACTGACAGGCAATTGATGTTTGCTCGATCGGTCAAATAATATGATGATGCGATCGCCCGACTTGAGGCGATCGCATCTCTTTTTTGATTGATGGTGCTTCGTTATCAGTTTATTACCCACTGATGAAACCGACTTTTTCCATTCCCCATTCCCTATCTTCACCGGAAACAGTCTTACTCTACGCCTGACATTCAATACAGTTCGTACTTAAGTAACGTACACGGAAGCGCCCCATTGTAAACCGGAATTCGACGAGAGGCTCGCAATCCCACACGTTTGGCCAACTCTTTATTTCCCGTCAGGACAAACGCCGTCCATCCTTTAAATCGTTGTTTGAAAATATCTCCCAACAATTTGTAAAAATCTCCCAGTTCTCGGGCATTTCCCAAGCGCTCTCCATAGGGCGGGTTGCAGATTAAAATTCCCTCGCTGCCGGGGGCTTCAATTTGCGACACGTCCTGCTGCATTAATTGAATTAGACCTTCAACACCGCAATTTTTGGCATTGAGGTGGGCGCTGGCGATCGCTTCGGCATCTCGATCGCTCCCGTAAATCGGGGCGGGCAGGGTGCTGCGTCGCGCCGCAACCGCTTCGGCTTCGATCTGCTGCCACAATTGCCGATCGAAGTCGGACCATTTCATAAAGGCAAATTCTTCTCGGAACGACCCCGGCGCGATGTTGAGTGCTTTCAAACTGGCTTCGAGGGGGAGCGTTCCCGAACCGCACAACGGATCGAGAAAGGGCAAACTCGGCGAGTATTCGGCCAGTTCTAACAAGGCGGCGGCCAGGGTTTCTTTGAGAGGGGCTAACCCAACAACCGGTCGATAGCCCCGTCGGTGTAAGCTCGTTCCGGAGCTATCCAAACTGAGGATACCGCGATCGCGATGGATGTGGAGGTTGATGGCAACGGTGGGGGTTTCGGCATCGACGCTCGATCGCCGACCGAATTGCTGTCGCTGTTGGTCTACGATCGCATTTTTGACTTGCAAAGCGCTGTAATGGGAATGGTTGAGTTGTCGGTTGCCACCAGTACTGCGAACGGCAATGGTATCATCGGGGGTTAAATACTCGCGCCAATCGATTTGCTGTACCCCTTGGTAGAGCATCTGGGCATCGACGCAGCGAAACTCCTTTAAGGGAACCAGCACCCGAAAGATAGTGCGCGCCCACAAATTGACGCGGTAGAGCAAAGCGAGGTCACCTTGGAAATGCACCCCAGCAAAATCGGCAACCACTTCTTGCGCCCCCAATCGTTCGAGTTCGAGGGCGGCGATCGGTTCCAAGCTGCGAGCAACGGTCGCAAAGTATCGTGTCATCGTTTCAATTTTGGCGATGTTTTTTGGACGATCGGATGTATTTGCGGCAGTGTCGATCGAGCTTTTCTCAGATAATTAAGAAATTGTTAGATTTGCCGTTCGATTTTTATTTCGATCGCCGCTATGAAATACTATAGTAAAGTCTGGATAATATTATGATCTCAAATTATCTCAGAGAAGAAAGTAAATCAATTTTGAAGAGGAAGTAGGCAAAATGACCCGTGCAATTATGGAAACTGACAAAGGCACAATTAATATCGAATTCTTTGATGATGCCGCTCCGAATACCGTCAAAAACTTTGTCGATTTGTCGAATAAAGGCTTTTACGATGGGTTGAATTTTCATCGCGTGATTGATGATTTTGTCATTCAAGGAGGCTGCCCGAAAGGGAATGGTACGGGAGGGCCGGGATACACCATTAAATGTGAAATCAATCCCAACAAGCATTTAGCTGGAAGTCTGTCAATGGCTCATGCTGGAAAAGATACCGGAGGCAGTCAATTTTTTGTTTGCCATTCCCCTCAACCTCATTTAGATGGCGTTCATACGGTATTTGGCAAAACAGAAGATATGGATGTGGTCAATTCCATTCGTGCCGGAGATAAAATTAAATCGGTAAAAATTGAAGAGTAGATTGAATTGCCCTCAAGAATTGTCGAAAACGTGTGAAATTAATTTTTGTTTTGAAAATTTAATTTGGCATACTCTTTACATTGTCAAGTAAAGCACGATCGAGCGACAATCTTGCATCTCATATCGGAAGACCGAAAAGTCTGGATATTGCCTCCAGGCTTTTGATATTTGAGTCTCGATCTCCCAGAAAATTGCTAAATTCTCATATCGAGTTCTCACGTTGTCGCCAGAACATGAGACTGCACGGACAAAGGACAAACACCAACGCAAACGTGCGTCGTTCAAACTTAAAACATGACGACGAGAAATAAGGTTGCTGTTTCAATATTGAGTCGTTTCGATCCAAGCCTGGAGAAATACTCCAGGCTTTTTATGTTACGGCGCGATGCAAATTGTTGAGGATAGTGAGGATATATGACAAAGCCTCAAGCGTAGAAATTGCCAGGTTTGAGCTGAATGCATATATTAAAAGTGCAATCGATGCTTAACCATCGAAATCGCCTCCTCAACAGTCCGCGCAATCCACAAGCTTCCCGAAGAAAGGGTCTCGAAAAATGCTTCACTGGTGCGATCGCAGTTTAACAACACCACCGGCTTTTTTGCCTTCAATGCCAGTGCCACCTCCGATGCAGTACCCGCACCTATTCCACAGGCAACGATCGCATCGCTCGATAGCACGTTAATATTATTGCGAGCACTTCCTAAATCCGTGAAAATGGCGATGTCCACCGCTTCGGATATGCCTTCGGAACTGGCTGTGGGTAAAATGCCAACGGTCAAACCTCCCGCTTGCTTTGCCCCTTGGCTGGCGGCTTCCATCACTCCCACATTTCGTCCCCCCGTCAGCAGTATCCAGCCTTCTCGAGCGATCTCACCACCCAATTGCGCGGCAACCGTTCGATCGATTTCCCGCGCGCCAACGCCTGGCCCCATCACGCCGATAACAGTTTGTCTCATCTCATTTGTCTCATCTCAAGGGTTTGCGTTTCCTTTTCTCTCGACTTTTACAATCGTAATTGACAAAATATTTCATCAGCGTACTATATGTAAGAACATGGGGTAATGACATCGGTCTGCCCCATTCGACTGACTTTTACTCCTAAACTCAAGCCGACACCTATGATTTTTGCGATCGACGATGTTCTCACCCCAGAAGAACTCCAACAGCTCGACGAGCACCTCGATCCCAAGGATTTTATCGATGGTAAGTTAACTGCCGGGTGGCACGCCAAACTGGTGAAACATAACACCCAATTGAGTAAGAAAGCCGACTACACCAAAAAACTGACGGAAATGGTATCGTCGGCGCTGTGGCGCAATCCCTTATTTAAAGTAGCCACTCAGCCTAAAACCATTCATTCGATGCTTTTTAGTTGCTACAAAGCAGGAATGTCTTACGGTTCTCACGTGGATAACGCCTTGATGGGGAATCGCTCGTTTTTGCGATCGGATGTATCTCTCACCTTATTTCTGAGCGATCCGGCAGATTATGAGGGGGGAGAACTGATTATCGAAAATATCGACGGCGAACGCACGTATAAGTTAACTTCGGGGTCAGCGATCGTCTACCCATCCGGCGCGCTGCATCGCGTTGCCCCCGTCACCGAGGGAATGCGATTGGTGGTGGTGGCGTGGGTGCAAAGTTTGGTGCGCGATCCGATGCAGCGAGAGATTTTGTTCGATTTAGATACCGTGCGACGCTCGGTGTTTCAACAATCGGGAAAGACACTCGAATTCGACCTCATTTCCAAAACGCACTCGAACTTGTTGCGTCGCTGGGCGGAAGTTTAGTCCCAAAATAGGAGTATTGGGTGTAACCTTATCAAAAGTACGGGCGAGACGCAACCGTAAAAGCGACCAATTTTTAACGATTAAAAATCCGAGCATGTACTGATGGCAAGGCGATCGTCCTCGGGCTTTAATAATAGTATGAGGAACAAAGAAATTGGTGCAACTCGGTAATGGTTTCTTGTGTTGGTTGAGTGTTACGTGTGATTAGAGGTCAAAGCACGCACCAATTTCTCCTCTTTATCATCATTCTCCTTTCATTCACGAAAAGCACCCAAATTGGGTGATTTTTTTTGTTTGATTATTGGAATATTACGTCTGCTATCGAATTATGTTTCCTCCAAAGATTCTTGTCGATCGCGATCGATAATTGCTACTAAATCTTCAATCTGTAGCAAATTCGGATCGCCAGCGAGATAGCCGATACCGCGATGGAGGTGCAAGTTAAACTGCAATTTTAGAGTCTCCGGGTCGAGATCTAAACCGTCATCATGACAGCGTTGCTTGAGGGCAACGGCCAAAATATCTGCCATTTCTCCCCCAAAAACACTCCAAGAAATTTCCACGTTACTATCTAGGGGAATCGGCACGGGAGAGGGAGAAGTCGATTCGGCCAGGGAACGACAAAACGCCCAACGACAGAGAATATTCCACCGATCGATTTTCGTGACGCGCTTGAGTTTAGTAAGCTGCTCTTTCGCCGTTTGCGATAATTTGATGCGATCGATCGGTGGCTGCATTTTTTCTTCCAGTGCGAGCATCCCACTCGCGTCTATATTTAGAGATCGGTCTTTAGAGATTCGGTGCGTCCGATCTCTCCATCGGTTAATTTACCGCACAATATCGCACAATAATAAAGTGACTCGAACAGGAGAATACTCATGCGAATGCTACACACCATGTTGCGCGTCGGCAATCTAGAAGAGTCGATCCAATTTTACTGCGACGTGCTGGGCATGAAACTGCTGCGGCAGAAAGACTTTCCCGGCGGAGAGTTTACCCTGGCTTTTGTCGGATATGGCGATGAATCCGATAATACCGTCATCGAACTGACCTACAACTGGGGAACCGATAAGTACGATTTGGGAGATGGCTACGGACATATTGCCTTGGGGGTAGATGATATCTACAAAACTTGCGAGGAAATTAAAGCGCAAGGGGGGAAAGTGACGCGGGAACCGGGACCGATGAAACACGGTTCGACGGTGATTGCCTTTGTTGAAGACCCCACGGGATATAAAATCGAGCTGATTCAACTGGGAACCCAGGGGTCGGCGACTCAAAATTCCGAAGCCCAAATGGCGGGTCGATCTTCTTAACGTCAGTTCTCGGTTGGGTTGAAAGACAAAAGCTGTTGGCAAAATATCGATCGCACTCTGAATGCTTCAAACCGGTTCGCCGATCGTTTTGCCAACAGCATCAACTCGGTTTTTCTGCTGACTTTGCTCGTCTCGCGTGTTTGCGCGCGATCGTCAATTAACGTCAATTAGTATGTCTGGGCAATCGATCGAAACTGGATTACTCGTTCTGGCGGTTCTGAGTACTAGCCTCTGGGGACAGCCGCCGATTCAGGCGCAAACTCCCAAACCCATCGATTTAGAACTCGGCGATCCGGTGAGTTACTACCTTCGCGGCAGCCAGCGCTACGAAACAGGTAACGTTGACGGGGCGATCGCCGATTTTACCCAAGTCCTGCGCCTCGATCCCAACTACACCGCAGCTTACGTCTTCCGGGGCTTCGTGCGATCGCAAAGCGGGGATTTTTCTGGGGCGATCGAAGATTATACGGCGGCAATTGCCCTCGATCGAACGGATTCCCAGGTATACTTCCGTCGGGGTCTCGCGCGGTGGCAGGCGGGCGATGGATTCGATGGGGAGGATGTGGCGGAGGTGATGGCAGATTTCGATCGGGCGATCGAACTCGATGCCGAATCCGCGATCGCTTACTACCATCGGGGCAAGCTAAAATCGGAGTTAGAAGATTGGCAAGGTGCCGTTGCGGACTTGAATCGCGCGATCCAACTCGATACTTATTTTGCCCCCGCTTACCTGAGTTTGGGTGTGGTTCGCACGGAGTTCGGGGACACCTGGGGGGCGATCGAAGCCTATTCTCAAGCGATTCAAATCGACCCGGACTACAGCGAAGCTTACTACAATCGAGGCATCCTCCACGCCCAACTCGGCAACTACCAAAAAGCAATTGCCAATTTCAGCGCCGCGATCGACATTGATAGCAATTACGCTAATGCCTACTTCAATCGAGGGGCCGTTCGCAACAACCAACTCGGAGATCTTGAAGGGGCGATCTCCGATTTTCAGGAAGCAGCCCGACTGTACCAGCAGCAGGGGAATACTGAGGCAGCGCAACACGCCCGAACTCAAATCGATCGATTGCAACGACGCTCGATCGGTAAGATCGGCTAAATATTCGCCGCAGTCAGGTTATGTCGCGGTAAAAAGATATAAAAAGATGTTCGATCGAACTTAGATCTAAATTTCTTCTTCAACGCAGAGACAGTCTTGAAAAGTATCTTGAGAATTAGTGACTGACTCTAGCAACACTTTAAAGGTTTTGCAGCGTTTCCGAACTTGATTTTCAAACCAAGAGAGTTGTCCGAGTTCGCTTTCGCCATAAACTTTGGCAACAATTCCTCGTTCTAAATCCTTCATTGTCACCTTGAGTCGGCGACAAATATAAGACATAGCCGCTTCTTCTTCACCTAGCTCCCGTCCGCCTAACAAAGCGACTTTCAGAATATTTTGCTGGCGCGCAACTTCTTTCTCCTCGGGCTTTAGCGTGACTTGAATCGCACTTTCATAGTACGTTCTTCCAAATAATCCTTTTACGGCTTGGCGTTCGACAGATAATTTCATGCTAGGTTCTCTTCGTTCTAAGTCTGTACTGTTTTTTTAATTTTTTTCTTCTTTTGATAATATTTAATATTTAAGGTCGATCGCCATCGGTCATTTGACTGAAATTGAGGTTTGCGACTTTTTCAATAGAAATACTTGATTCTATTCTTGATAAGAATCAACTTCACGATCGTACGGATTTATATAACTCTCAATTCTTGAGTTAATGAGCGATCGGGTTTGTATTTGTACGGGATCGAGTTGAGAATTTTGAGTGAAAGCCCGTACAACTACAGAAATTTAGCGTTTGATGGTTTTTGAAAGTCAAAATTTAATACCCATACTTTATTGTTTCTGTCAATCCGCCATTTCACTTATTTTTTCTTTAATAAGGAAGCAAGATCCCAGATTCGATCGAGTTGTCATACGCAAAAGAAGCAAGATGATTGAATTTATGTAGTTTCTTGGAGATTGAGACCCTCATGTTGCCAGAATGTGCGATCGAGGACGTAGGAAAACTGCGGGCAATTGCTGAGTCTCAAGGAGAATGGCAACCGCGAGTTTGCTTGCAGCGTAAGAGATTTGGGAATCGAACGCCAGCCAGATCGCCCAAAAGTTGAAATTTGGACTGAATTCAGTATTTTTACTGAGTTTTTATGTAAAAAAAATATATAAGGTTTCTTTTTAACAAAGTAGATCGGTAATGATACTTATTTTCATGACTGGGATCGGGTATCAATTAAATATTTATACGCAAATGACCGGAAATTACGTAACTGAAGAGGGCTAATTTTAAAGCATGACTTCTCTTAACTTTAAACTTTCAATGAAGATTGCATAGAAGCATCGAGCCAGGTAAGAGGCTGTGATATAAAGTTGATTACCTAGCTTCCGTAAAAATCACGAATAACTTGCAAACTTTTATTCGTTTAGATTTCAGAACGAGTCCTCCTGAAAAGATAAGCGATCCGATCGGTCTCGTTTGTCATCGAGCGATCGCCGCTTGAGTTGGAGGTGAATTATTCCCAGGGTCAATTCGTGACATCGAGGATGAATGCGATAAGAATCGCTCGTCGATTGCTGACTTCACGAAGTCGATCGATCCTCAACCTCTAAAAATATGTCATTTGTAAATGCTTGTAACTAAAAGCAAGATGTTTGCATAAAACGAGCAATTCGTTCTGAGAAATATTTACGGAATACAAATTTTGCAATCTGAAGTTTTCGAGTCGATCGAACATCCGAAGCACTCGTCAAAGCTTCAGTTCGTGATGGAATTTTTTTTTCAGGAAAGGTGTCAAATGCAATCAGTACGAATGTCTTCTACTTCCAGCTCGAATTTAAGCGATAAATCTAAAGTTACGTTTCCAGTTCGAGCCGCTCGTCTCTCCTCAAATCCGCAAGTGAGTTTTGGCTTACCCGTGTGGAATGCTGCAAAATATTTGCCCCGATTATTTGATTCTTTGCTCGCTCAAGACTTCTGTGACTTTGAAGTGGTGGTTAGCGATAATGCATCTGACGATCGCACGCCAGAAATTTGTGAAGAATACATCCGATTGGGTTTACCCCTGCGCTACTATCGCAACTCAGAAAATATCGGTCAAATTCCCAACTTCAATCGCGTGCTAGACCTCGCTCGCGGCAAGTATTTTCGTTGGATCGGTTCCGATGACTGGCTCGATGCGAGCTATACGCGCAAGTGCGTCGAACAGCTCGATGCCAATCCGGAGATTGTCGGTGTGACCACGTATCAAGACCACGTGACTGACGACGGACATCGCGACTACCAAGAATATAACGGCGAACGTCTCGATTCTCCCCTACCCCACGTCCGATTTCGACGCATGGTGTGGTTTATGACCGCTCATTACGGTTATATCGACCCCATCTACACGATGATGCGGCGGGATATGTTGATGGCAACCCATAAAATTCAACCCGTTCCCCGTATGGATCAAGTCTTGTCGGTGGAAATTTCCTTGTTCGGTGCCTTCGCCCATATCCCTGAATGTCTGGCCCACCGTCGTCGGGAATATTTATCCCGAAGCGTCACCAGCGAGGAATTGAGCCAGCGGTATCAACCCGGCACGACAAAAAATCTCGTCGATCCCATGTTGGGGGTTGCCGAAGAGTTCGGCCGCGTCGTCTGGACGGCCCCGATTTCGATGCGAGAAAAACTCCTGTGTATGGGAGCCGTTATCCAGTTTGCCTGGACGCGGACGGGACGGCGGATTTTCTTCCAAACCCGCGATTTCGTACGTTCGGTTCGTCGCTCTTTGCTTTTGACTCGGAAGAAGCCGACGACCCCGATCGTTGAGTAAGCTAGTGTGAAAGGCGATCGACTCTTGTCGGATATGCAACTCGAGAGCCGATCGCTAGATTCGGTTAACAAATCCAATCGATGTACGACTTTGCAATTATTGGTGGGGGAATTGTCGGCCTATCCACGAGTTTGGCCTTAACCGAGCGCGCGCGAGACGCTCGCATCCTCGTTCTCGAGAAAGAAAGCGATTGGGCCGCACACCAAACCGGTCGTAACAGCGGCGTGATTCATTCGGGAATTTACTACAAACCCGGTAGTTTCAAAGCAAAGTTCTGCCGTCAGGGAAATCGATCGATGGTAGAGTTTTGCGATCGGCACGAGATTCCCTACGAAATTTGCGGTAAAGTCATCGTCGCCACCGAACCCGAAGAACTCCCCGCCCTCGATCGCCTTTATCAACGCGGTCTGGCCAACGAACTCCAAATTGCCCGACTCAACCCAGAACAGGTGCGGGAAATCGAACCCCACGTCCGCTGCTTGGGAGGCATTCGGGTAGACTCCACCGGAATTGTAGACTACGGTCGCGTTTGCCAAAAATACGCCGAACTCTGCGCGGAACGCGGTGTGGAATTGCGGCTGAAGACGAAGGTGGAACATATTCGATCGACCCGAGACGGTCAAGTTCTCGAAACCAACAACGGCACGTTTACCGTCCGAACCAGCATTAATTGTGCGGGATTGCACAGCGATCGCATCGCTAAGGCATCGGGAGTAGACCCCGGTGCGAAAATCGTTCCCTTTCGCGGTGAATACTACGAACTCAAACCCGAAAAACGAAATTTAGTCAAAAACCTCATTTACCCCGTTCCCAACCCTAATTTCCCCTTTCTAGGGGTGCATTTTACTCGATCGATCGACGGTAGCGCCCATGCCGGACCGAATGCCGTCCTCAGCTTCAAACGAGAAGGCTACCGCAAAACAGATTTTAACTGGCAAGATTTTCGAGACATCGTCACCTATCCTGGTTTTTGGAAACTGACCGGGCGCTATTTCGATGTGGGCGTACGAGAGACGATCCGCTCTTGGAGTAAAGCAGTGTTCGTTCGCAGCCTACAACGTCTGATTCCCGAAATCCAAGCATCCGATCTCGAGCCGATCCCCCCCGGCGTTCGCGCCCAAGCCCTTAGAGACAACGGCGAACTCGTCAATGACTTTTTAATCGTGCGCGCCCAACATAGCGTTCACGTATGCAACGCCCCCTCTCCAGCCGCCACTTCCTCTCTCGAAATCGGTCGGGCGATCGCCGATCGCGTTTTATCTTAATGTCAGTATTGGGTGGGGAATGGGTAAGAGAATTAAAAATTAAAAATTAAAAATGCAAAATAGGGAATGGGGAATGGGGTGTGGGAAACGTTAAATACCCACTCTCTCCCTCATCCCCCTCATCTCCCTCACCTCCCTCATCTCCCTCTCTCCCTTGACCGATGACAAACCTCATGTACCCAGCACCTTCTAAATATACCCGTCGCCGATTCATCCAAACCAGTGCCCTGGCTGCTGCGGGGGCGATCGCCTATGGATGCGCGACCGATTCGTCCGAACCCCTAGTGCAGATTTTCCATCGACCGCAACGGTTTTCTCGCCGCGCGGGGGAACTGAGCGCCAATATTTACGGCAGCCTTGCAGATAAAGTCGATCTCGCCCGATATCAACTCAATGGCGGAACCTGGCACGATGTCGGACGGGGCGGGAAGCGAGTGCCCGAACCGGCGTTCGTCATCGAAATGAAAGAAAATGAGTTGAATGCGGGAACCAATACCCTCGCCATCGAAGCCCAACCCCGTCGGGGAGAGTCGGAAACCGTCTCTTTAGAATTTGCATACGATCCGCAACCCATCGCCCTGCCAGTGAAACCCGACTGGTCGAAAGATGAGTTGGAAGTGCAAGATGGATATTGGGAAGCATTTTCTTCAGATGGAGATTCATCGCCAGGGGAATGGCGGGTACGTCCCAAGCCCGGTTTTGAGGACTACGATCGCCTACTGTGCGTTACGGGCGCATTTGCGGGCGGGCGGCGAATTGAAACTGACTTGATTTTTCGCAGCACCGATTTCCCCAGACGTTGCGGGTTCGGCGTTCTGCCCCTGTGGGGCGGACACAAAGACCCAGAAGATTTCTCCCCCCGTCGGGGCTGGATTTACAGCATCGCCTGGTTTCATCCCTACCGACAGGGAGGCGGCGTAGAATTTGGCTATAAAAACGGAGACGCACCCCGAACCTGGGTCGATTCCTATCGCCAATTCGAGCCGGAACCGAACGTGCGGTATTTCATCACGGCCGAATGTTGGTCTGAGAAAGACGAAACCGGACAACACCGATGCTACCGACAACGGATGAAATGGCGCAAAGATGGGGAAGCCGACTCGGATACTTGGATCGAGTTGCGGGATATTGAAGGGTGTCCCCTACCGGAACGGGAATACGCCGTTGCCCTGATCGCCCATTTCTGCCAAGTGGATTTCGGTCAGACTGTTGTCAGCGCGATGTCTGCCCCGCCAACGGATGCTTCCCCAACCCGTTCCCCCGTTTAACCAAACCGCCGACGTGCTATTGCCGTGCGATGGCGGCGATCGAATCAGGAGTGTCAAGCGTAAATGAAAGCTACATCGAACCTGCAACCCTGTCCGGTTTGCGAATCGCCCCACTTAGAAGTCTTCTTCGAGACTCTTGCGGTGCCGATCTATTGTAATTTGCTGCTGCGCGATCGAGATGAAGCCTTAAATTGCCCCAAGGGAGACATCCGCTTGGCCTTTTGCTCGGAGTGCGGTTTTATTACCAACGTCGCTTTCGACCCCGATCGATTGGAATACACTCAAGAGTACGAAAATTCCCTGCATTATTCGCCCCGGTTTCAAGAATATGCCGATTCCCTGGCACGGACGTTGGTGGAACGCTTCGACCTGCATGAGAAAAAAATCGTCGAAATTGGCTGCGGTAAGGGAGATTTTCTCATGTCCCTGTGCGAGCTGGGGAACAATCGCGGCGTGGGTTTCGACCCAACCTACGTCGAGCGAGCCGAACACCAACACCTTGACGATAAAGTGCAATTCGTTCGAGATTTGTACTCGGAGCGATATGCCGATGAAAAGGCGGATTTTATTTGCTGTCGCCATACCCTAGAACACGTTCCCCATCCCGCCGATTTGCTCGAACCTCTACGTCGGGCGATCGGTCCTCGAAGGGAGACTCAGGTTTTTTTTGAAGTTCCCAACGCCCTGCATACATTTCGCAATCTCGCGGTTTGGGATATCATCTACGAACATTGCGGCTATTTTGCCCCAACATCAATGTCTCGAGCGTTCGCGCACTCTGGATTTCAAGTCAACGACCTCAGCGAAACCTTTGGCGAGCAGTTTCTGTGTTTGGAAGCCGTACCCGCATCGGGAGAACATGCGATCGGTAATAGCGTTCAAAATGAAGTCAAGGAACTCTCCAATGACATCGCCACCTTCACCGCCAAATTCGAGACCCTAATCGAAACTTGGACGCAAAAACTCGCACAGATGGCGCGATCGGGAAAAAAAGCCGTGGTGTGGGGTGCGGGTTCTAAAGGGGTCACCTTTTTAAATCTGTTGAACGTCAGGGTAACAGACGAACCCAAGCTCATCGAGTACGTGGTGGATATCAATCCTCGCAAGCAAGGAATGTACGTGGCGCGCACGGGACAGCAAATTGTCCCCCCAGAATTTTTGAGTGCCGAGGCCCCCGATGTCGCCATCATCATGAACCCGATCTACGAAGGTGAAATTCGCCAAGTTCTCGCGGATTTAGGCATCTCGTGCGAAGTGGTCTGCGTGTAGCCCGTTTGTCCAGTCCCAGATTTAGTGTCATCGATCGATTGAGGGAATCGAGGGATTTCCTCGATCGCGAACTCCTGAAGTTTCCTGCAAAAAAATCCGATTTTCCCCCAGTTTGCATCGATCTCAGGCTCTGGCAGTTGCCTAGTTCTTAGATTATGCTTGAGGAAGCAAACTTGCAAAGTGGCACGGCTCTTCTGTGTCGAATACCCAACTCAGAGAGCATCCGCATGTCTAAACTGTCGCGTTGAGATCGATGGTAGTTTCAATTTATGCTGCTACTTTAAGAAAAAATGATGGTGGGTCGATCGAGTGCGGTATTCCACGATCGATGTAATTCGCGTCTGCGATTTGAGTTGAGTGGTGCGAAAAAAAATTATTTCAAATGACTGAGTGTGGGCGCGTTACTCCTAACCAGACCGCAGACTCAACTCAAGTTGTTATTGCTGTCAATGGAGGGAATCGAACCGCATGTCTCACCCGAGTCAAGGTTGCTGCTTCTTTGAAGACAGCACTCGATCCGATCGTCTTGCAATCGATCCGTATTCAACTTATCAAACGACCGATCAATCAGTGGTACTCACCCAAAATTCAGTGTTGAATCGATCGGAGGTGGGGGGGCTAAATGTCTTGCAAACCCCGATCTGGATTCTCGACATCGAGCAAAAGCAAGTATGTTGGGCGAATCGAGCGGCCCTATCGTTGTGGGATATCGAAACGGTAGAAGAATTCATTCGCCAGCAGGGAAGCGATGGGTGGCATCGGCTACCGGCGACCCTCCAAGAGACTCTCGATCGCCTCGAACTCGGACAAACAGCCCGCGAAGTTTGGCCCATCCCTCGCATCGGAGGCTCGATTTCCATGTCCTGTACCTGTTCGGGGGTTCAGCTCGAAAACGGACGAGGGGCGGTTCTCGTCGAAGGCATTCTCAACGATTCTCCCACAGACGATATCGATCGGGTACCGAACCACTGGAGTTACTCTGAGTTAGCAACCCCACACGCTGCGGGGAGAGGAAACTCCGCTCGAACTCGCTTTCTTTCTCTCGAAGGCGTGATCGAAGCCATCGATCGATTATTGAGTCACGGAGATCGGGCCGAAGGCATTTACCAAGCCCTTGCGGCTTTGGGAGAAGCCACGCAAGTCGATCGCGTCTATCTGTGGGAAAACCACTTCCATCCCGTCTCCGGAGAGGTTCTTTTGAGTCAGCGCACCCAATGGCAAGGGGATGGGGTGACAGCTGGGATCGAGAGTCAATTGCAAAGTCTCTCCTATCGAGAATTCCTCCCGAACTGGTACGACCGTTTCCTGCGGGGTCAGCCGATCTTCGGTTCGGTGGGGGACTTTCAGCCGTGCGAGCGAGACCTCTTCAATCCTTGGGGCATTCGTTCGATGTTGGTAATTCCCATCGAGATTTCCGGTCATTTTTGGGGATGCATTGGCTTTGACGAGTGCCACCGCGATCGCGGACGTTCTTTAACCGATGGCGAGTCAAGCGTTCGGGATCTACCATGGTCCGATCGAGCCAATTCCATTTTATCGAGTGCTATCCGACGCTTGGGCGAAACGATCGCTCACCTCTTATCCCAAGCCGAGTTAGAATCGCGCGATCGCCTCTTGGAGGGTGTGGCTTGGTCTACAAACCTGCTGCTGACCAAAACCGATCGAGATCGATCGCTCTATCAAGCTCTGAAAATGTTGGGATATGCGGCCCAAGTCGATCGCGTCTGCGTTTTAGAGCATCGCCCCCATCCGCTGACGGGAGAGAGAACGACCGTACCCCGATGGGAATGGTCGAACGACGGGGAGTCTGACTCGAAAGAACGCTCGAACTCTACAAAACTCTCGAAATGGTATCGAACCTTTTCCATTGAAGAGCCGATCTGCGTTTTGGTGCGAGATCTTGAGACTCGAGGACGAGAATTTTGGGAATTGCAGGGGGTGCGATCGATACTAGCGCTACCCATCGAAGTTGAAGGAAAATTTTGGGGCTTTTTAGAGTTTGACGATTGCCGTACCGACCGCCTGTGGTCGGAAACGGAAAAGTTAATCCTCCGAGCGGCCGCTGGGAGTTTTGGGGGGGCGATCTCCCGCCAGGAAACCGAAACCAAGCTCAAAGAACGCGATCGCCTCCTCGATGGGGTAGCAACGGCAACCACCGGACTCTTAACCACTCACGACGATCGGGTGGGGATCGAACAAGCCCTGGCAGCGCTGGGATACGCGGCATCTGTCGATCGGGTCTACATTCTCGAGCGGCATCTCGATCCGGTGATGGGTTGCGCTTTGGTCAGCCAGCGCTACGAATGGCAGGCTCGCTTAGACCAGAGCGATCTCGAAAGTCGGATCGAAGGTTTGCAAAATTTACCTTGCAATGGAGTTTTTGTCCGCTGGTTCGAGTGTTTGCATTCGGGTCAGCTCATCTGTGGTTTGGTTCGAGATTTGCCCCAGGCCGAGCGAGGGTTCCTGCAAACCCCCAACGTCCGTTCCTTTGCCCTGGTGCCCATCGAAAGCGAAGGAGAATGCTGGGGGTTTTTGGGATTTGATGAGTGCCAGGGCGATCGTCAATGGTCTGAGAGCGAAAAGTCGATCCTCAAAGCGGCGGCCGGGAGCATCGGTGGGGCGATCGCCCGTCAAAAAACGGCGGCTCAACTGGCCAATTTGAACGCTCAGCTCGAACGTCGAGTCCAAGAACGCACCGCCGAGCTGATGATGGTCAACCGGCAACTCAACTACAATACCTATCACGATACCCTAACCGGACTGCCCAATCGAGTGTTGCTCATGGAAGCGCTCGAGAAGGCTCTCGCTCGCGATCGCGAACAACCGGAATATTCCTTTGCGATTCTCCTGTTAGATTTAGATCGCTTCAAGGTCATTAACGACAGCTTCGGTCACAGTCTCGGCGATCGGATGCTCGTTGAATCGGCTTCTCGCCTGATGACCTGCGTGCGGCACGGCGACTTAGTTGCCCGCTTGGGAGGGGATGAGTTTGCCATTTTGCTCAATCGCACCCATCACCTCAAAGATGCTACCCGCATTGCCGAACGGGTAAAAACAAGCCTCACGCGACCGTTTCATCTAGAAGGACATGAAATTTTAACCACGGTGAGCATCGGTATCGCCCTGAGTTCCCCCAACTACAAAAAACCCGAAGACCTCCTGCGGGATGCCGATACGGTGATGTGCCAAGCCAAACAACGCGGTCAGTCTTACTTTGAAGTCTTCGACACCACCATGCACGAACAGGTTTTGGCACAACTGCGCTTGGAGCGTTTGGAACACGATTTGCGGCGCGCGGTGACGGCACTCGAGCCACATCAATTCGATGCCGAGCCGTCCGATGATATTCCCTTCCAAGTCTACTACCAGCCGATCGTTTCTCTGAATACGAATCGGATTACCGCGTTTGAAGCCCTCATGCGCTGGCAGCATCCGGAACTGGGGCAAATCTCTCCGGCTCAATTTATTCCGATCGCCGAAAAGACCGGTTCGATCGTCACGTTGGGTACTTGGATACTCAACCGCGCCTGCCATCAACTTCGCGCTTGGCAACAGCAATTACGCCATCGCGTACCGTTAAAAATGTCGGTGAATTTGTCCGGTCGTCAGTTCGCGCAAGTCGATCTGATCGACCAGATCGATCGAATTCTGCGAGCCACTCAGCTCGATGGCAGCAACCTCAAGTTAGAAGTCACCGAAAGTGCGATCGTCGATAATTACGACTCGGCCACCGCTATCCTGCTGCAACTCAAAGATCGTAATATTCACCTGTGCATGGATGACTTCGGCACGGGATATTCGTCTTTGAGTTATTTACACCGCTTTCCTCTCGATACCCTGAAAATCGATCGCTCTTTTGTCAGTCCCATTCAAGCTGGCGGCGAGAAAGCAGAAATCCTGCAAACAATTATTACCCTCGCCCACAATCTCGGGATGAACGCGATCGCTGAAGGCGTGGAAACCCCCATTCAATGCGAAACCCTGCACCGTTTGGGTTGCGAGTTCGGACAGGGCTATTTCTTCTCCAAACCCGTGAACGCTCAGCTTGCCACTCAGCTTTTGTTTTAACCTCAGATGGGGAGCGGGGAATGGGGAATTGGCATTGGTGAAAGGTTAAGGCTGTATTCACTTTGTCAACCAGTCAATAATCGACCGAAAACCAACCAATTGGGGGTCTCCCCTCACTGAAAAGTGTAGGTTTTTAACTGGTTACCAATGGGGCTTGATACAGTCCCAATTTCTGCTTGAGCAACAATCCAAAGATGGGCAAATCTTCGAGCAAGTAGCGCTTCCACAACCGCTGGGGTTCGCTAGCTAAGCGGTAGGCCCACTCGAATCCCAACTCGCTCATCCACTCGGGCGCTCTGGGCTTTTCCCCCGCTTCAAAGTCGATGCTCGCACCGATTGCTAGGAAGATTTTCACGTTCGGCAGTCGATCTTTGTACTGGGCAATCCACGTTTCCTGTTTGGGCGCACCCAATCCCACTGCGAGTACCGTGGCACCGGATTCGTTGATGCGATCGATAATGTATTGGCATTCTTCCTCGTCGGTTTCAAACCCGAAGCTGGGGGAGTAGGCATCGACGACCATTTGGCGACCCACTTTCTGGTTGATATTGGCTTGAGCTTGGCGGGCAACTCCTTCTGCGGCTCCGAGGAGGAACAGGGTGGTATCCTCACACTGGGCGTAGCGGGTGTAGAAAGCAGGGAACAAGTCGGAGCCGGAAATTTTTTCCTGAAGCGGCTGTCCCATCAGTTTGGCCGCGTACATTAAAATTTGACTGTCGCAAACTCGGTAGGTAGACGCTTGATAGACTCGATTGAATTCTGCGTCAGTTTGTAGCTTCATCAAGTGGTCCACGTTGGGAGTAAAGACTACGCCACCCTGCTGTCCCAATTGTTCGAGAAGTTCGTTGAGAGAAAGATTATCGATCGAGACATTGAGAAGTTGAATGGCTTGCATTATCGTTTCGGTGCGATAGAGAAGTTCGTTTGTTTGATATTCTCAGTATCGGGAAATTTACCGGAGGCGGGCGCGATCGAATCCTAGGTGAAGTGGTGAGATTTACGGAGTTTTTTAGCGATCGAATCCTAGGTTTCACGGTGAGTTATCCGTAGATTTCGGGCGATCGAATCCTAGGTTTCACGGTGAGTTATCCGCAGATTTTGAGCGATCGAATCCTAGGTTTCATGGTGAGTTATCCGCAGATTTTGAGCGATCGAATCCTAGGTTTCACGGTGAGGTCTATCGAGATGAGAGGCGATCGTCTGTGGGGAAAATCGCGATCGAAACTCGGCAACCCGTGCGATCTCGATCGCAACTCGGGTTCTTCGCAAACTCTCAACTGCCTCAAAACTAAGAACTGACACCGATTCCCCTCTCTCCAGTTCCTTGCCTGGGAGCGTGCGATCGGGGCTTATCAATCCTAAAACTGTCCTGGCATCGATCGACTTTGGGTCGATCGCTTTAGATACTAAAGTTATATGTATCCGTTGTCGGCCTATAACCATGAACGATCGCGCACCGTCTCACCCTACCCCTTTAGATCTCAACGATCGCGCTAGCCTCAAACAAGTCATCGATTACAACGATGTGCCATCTCTCCCCCGAGTCTGGGAGATAACGGCCCAACGCTTTCCCGAGGCGATCGCCCTGTGGGACCCCCACGGCGAACCTGTCATCCAACTGAGCTTTGCCGAACTTCTCGAAAAAATTCGGCAATTTGCAGCGGGTTTGCAAACCTTGGGCGTTGCCCCGGTAACAGAAGGCGACCCACCCCGGATTGCTTTGATTGCCGACAACAGTCCTCGCTGGTTCGTCGCCGATCAGGGAATTATGGCGGCCGGGGGGGCGGATGTGGTGCGTTCTGCCAGTGCTGACCCCGACGAATTACTGTACATCCTCCAAAACAGCGGTAGTAGCGGCTTAGTCGTCGAGAACCTAAAAACGCTCAAAAAACTCAGAGCGCGGACTGAGAGCGAATTTCCCTTCAATCCAGAGCAAATTCGCTGGGTGATATTACTCTCCGATGAAGACCCCCCGGCAGACGAATCCCTTAAAATCCTCAACTACACGCAATTGATGGCGGCAGGAGTCGATCGCTCTGTGGAACTGGCGCAATATTCACCCGAAACCCTGGGTACCCTCCTCTACACCTCCGGCACGACAGGTAGACCCAAAGGGGTGCGCCTTTCCCACGCCAACCTGATGCACCAGCTTTCCACTATCGGTGCGGTCTTGCAACCGCAACCGGGCGATCGCATCCTCTCCATCCTCCCCACCTGGCACAGTTTCGGGCGCACGGCCGACTACTTTTTCCTCTCCCAAGGGGCCACGGGAATCTATACCAACATTCGCTACATCAAAAACGACCTGAAAGAGTACAAACCCCAGTACATGACGGGGGTGCCTCGGTTGTGGGAATCGATTTACGAAGGAGTTCAGAAGCGCTTTCGGGAACAACCCGAAGGCAAGCAAAAACTGGTCAACTTCTTCCTGGGGATGTCCGCACAATATATTAGCGCTCGTCGCATCGCCCAAGGATTAGTTCCGACTTTGGAAACTCCTTCCTCGGGGCAAAAGGCGATCGCTACTTTAAAATCGATCGCCCTGGCCCCCTTACATGCGATCGGCGAACGCCTCGTCTACAAACAAGTTCGCCAAGCCACTGGCGGTCAACTCACTGCCGTTCTCAGCGGTGGCGGTTCCCTGGCGATGCACTTAGAAGACTTCTTTGAAATTGTCGGCTTGGATGTGATTGTCGGCTACGGGTTGACGGAAACCGCCCCGGTGCTGACGGGTCGGCGTACCTGGGGAAATCTGCGCGGTTCGGCCGGCAAACCCCTCCCCGCAACGGAACTGCAAATCGTCGATCCCGAAACCCGCCAAGCGTTGCCCACCGGAGAGCGCGGATTGGTGCTGGCGCGCGGTCCCCAAGTGATGGCAGGCTACTACAACAACCCCGAAGCCACCCAAAAGGCGATCGATTCTCAGGGTTGGTTCGATACGGGGGATTTGGGATTGCTCACCCCCAACTACGATTTAGTACTGACGGGTCGCGCCAAGGATACGATCGTCCTCACCAACGGGGAAAATATCGAACCGCAACCGATCGAAGATGCGTGCATCCGCAGTCCCTTTATCGACCAAGTGATGCTGGTGGGGCAAGATGAGAAACAGTTGGGCGCGCTTGTGGTTCCCAATCTCGAAGTGCTACAAAAGTGGGCAACACAACAGGGGATGGCAGTGAATCCCGATGCCATGCCTCCCGTGGATATAGAGGCGAAGGCGGTGCAGAAATTGTTCCGCGACGAACTCACCCGCGAAGTGAAAAACCGTCCCGGATATCGCCTAGACGATCGCATTGCCACCTTCCGCCTCATCCTCGAACCCTTTTCGATCGAAAACGGCCTGCTCACCCAAACCCTGAAAACCAAGCGCCCCGTCGTCCGGGAACGTTACCGGGAGGCGATCGTCTCGATGTTCCAAGGGTGAGTTTTGGGGGCTTGGGAGGCTTGGGAGGCTTGAGGAGCAAAACATTCTCCCATTTCCCCCGTTTCCCCCGTTTCTCCCGTTTCTCCCCCTCCCCGCGTCTCCCCTTCTCCGCGTCACCGCGTCATCTTCTCCCCCCCTGCTCAAATTCCCCCGTTTCTTCCAAAATAAGTCGTCAGCACGCAATCCGAACGTGATATAAGCTGGTAGGTGTCATATTTGCCAGCTAACATGAAGAGGGCCCCAGGCACTCATTTTTGTTCGGCTGTTACCTTGGGAAGGATTTTATGGATATTTCGGATTCGCAGCTTCTGGTCAAACGTCCGGTGACGATTAAGGCGATCGTCACGTCGCGCTGGAAAGAAGAAGCCCAGCAGCAACTCCAGCAACAAATCGATAAGTTGGATTCGCAGTTGCAACAGTTGGAAATGCAGGGTCAACGGATGATTGCAGAAGTGCAAAAGCAAAACCTGCAACCGCCCGGCCCCCAAGTGCAACAACAAATCGATGGGATTAAATCGCAACTCAATCAGGAAAAAAGCAAGCGACTCGAACAGAAAAATCAAATCTTGCAACAACTCCAACAGGTTCAAGTTCTCGAGTTAGAGCAAGAAGTTTCTCAAGGACAGATTGAAAGCTTTGTCTATCTGAAAACGGGCGATAACCTGTTGCAAAAAATGCAGGTGGAAATTCTCCTGCGCGATGGAGAAGTTGTTGAGATTCGCGGCGATGTCTAGGATAGCGCGATCTTGATTTTGGTGGAGGGAGAGGAAAATTTGTCCTCTCTCTTTTTTTTAGAGTTGTTTGTCAGTATTCAGCTATTAGCTATCTTCGACATTACCTCGATCGCTTCTACCACTAATCTCACGATCGCAAAGTACGACGGACGATGTAACGCTCGTGAGTTTTGATGCCAAACTGTTGGGGTGGGGCTTTGCGAAAAATCTCGAATCCCATCCGCTGCCAGAACCGCAATCCCAACTCGTTACCGACAAAAACCGCTAGAGCAATTTGGGGAATGCCCTGCGACGATACCCAACCCTCAAACGCCTTGTAGAAGTCTTCTCCTAAACCTCGACTCCGATATTCGGGGACGATCGCCATCAGCCCAATCCACCAAGTGCGATCGTCGGGATAATACCGAATCGATTCGATAACCCCCACCAGAACGTCGTTTGGATCGAATAAGCCAAATACATATCGATCGTTTGCGGTTTTCCCCTCGGGTAAGTTCTCAAATTCTTCCCTGGCGGCGGTTGGAGAAGGGGCTAACCCATCGGAGAAGAGGAAAAAGTCCGTACATCGATCGTAAAGAACTTGCAGAACATCCGCATCTTCGGGCAGAAGCGGTTTGACGGTGTAGCCGGAATGTTGGACGGAAAACATGGTAGAAGGATCGTGCGGGGGTCGATATCCCACTTGTCACCTCAGCCGAACGCATCTCAGAAGTTTCTAAATATCCGAGGCTGGGAATGAAAACCCGACCTAACGCAATTGCTAGCAAGAGTGGGATTTCACGCAGGAACGCTATATTTATTGCAGAATAGGGAAATTATCCGGGAAGTCGTTATCGGTAAAGGTGGTATCGATAAATTCGATCGCATTGACATCGGAGACGAAATAGGGGGCGCGATTGCCCTGGAATTGAGACTCGCGCACGACGATCGAAGAACTATTGACAACGGCAAAGAAAGCGTAGTCATCTGGGTCGATCGAAGTCCAGGACGTATCCCAAATCACTTGATTGTTGCGAAATTCACATCGATCGAATTCAATATTGCTCGAATCGCGCAGAACCACCATTTTATAGCGTTCGTTATCGTAAAACTCGCAAGACTCAAACTTACTATTTTGGACGCGATAAAACGCTAAAATATAATAAGTGCAACCGTGAATTGTTGTATTTCTACACGTTAGATTCTGTGTCTGTTTGGCATCAATCCCCATCATCCCGCTGCCGAACAAAATGCATCGATCGATATCGATTCCTTGACAGTTATCGAAACTCAAGACGCTCCCAGTACAACTGCCCGGTTCTGGGGAATGTCCGGATTCAATATTTTCGATCGCAATATTTTGACAGTTGACGAAGCTTAAAACATCGGCGTAGCGAGGGCGAGTGAGAATTTGCGGCGGTCGATCGCCCAGTCCAATAATCTTGAGATTTTCAACACCCGAAATAACGATCTCTTCACCATCAAATACCGAATTGAAGCGAGCGTATTCTCCCAAATCTCGATCGACTAAATCGGATAATATATATGCGCCAGGATTGAGTTCGATCGTCCGGTTCGGGGCGATGGCGCGCGCGAACTCTTCTGCGGTACTCACAGAAACTGTATTTTCTGCGGCTTGAGTAGCATATTGAGAAGTTGCCCAATATCCGGTAATAATCGCAATTCCACTGCGCAGCACAAACCGTCGGTTATAGTATCTCATCAACTCGACATCCCGTAATGCTAACGTTTCAGATCCTTTTCATTTCGATCGCACCGATCTTCCCCTCACAAAATTTAATTGCAATTGTGAATAAATTGAGGAGAACTCTTTAACGAATCAACTCTAATTTTAGAACTGATTCTACAATTTAAGCCTC
The DNA here is from genome assembly GCA_034189805.1 of Cyanobacteriota bacterium. Lineage (GTDB taxonomy): Bacteria > Cyanobacteriota > Cyanobacteriia > Cyanobacteriales > Geitlerinemataceae > Zarconia. The sequence goes on along the minus strand of JAXHUC010000057.1, from coordinate 8,161 downwards.
AAGTTTATCTTAAAAAACTCATAAAATATTAAGTCAGAAAAAGTCAGATTTTGAGGTCGATACTTTGAATGAATTTTAGGCTTGTTTGGATTTAAAGTGCCGGATGAACCTAGTGCCGCTACGCGGAATTAAAAATGCAAAATTAAAAATTAAAAATGCCGAGTACACATAGCTTTCAAAGGTTGAGGGCTGGTCAGTTATTTCTGCCACACTGCACTAGCCTGGATAATTCACGAGGAGTTGCGATCGCCAGTATCCAAAAATATTAAGACAACGGAATGAGGGAGAAAGCCACAAGGAAAAAGTTGAGATTCAATTGTTGTAAAATTTATAAATTAGCAAAAGATAGGCATTGTTTTTTAGTATTTGTTTAAGTAATATCTTTATACACTTTGTTAACTTAAGACGAAAAAATGCTGTTTTTTGATTAGCATGTAGTCTATTTTTTTCTATACTCATTTTATTTTAAATGATGCATATGAAAGTTATATCGCCACCTATAAGCAATACTTAATCGATTAAAAGCTAAGATTTTTGATTTGATAATGTCTTATTTGAGCTTATAACGAATAGCTTTAGAGAATATCAACTATCATTAATAATGAACATTAGAGAATATTATGCCCTAGAAGTTTTAAAAAAATACTTGTAAAATTAAGAATAGATTCACAACAGATCCATGACAGACTTACCCAAATATCAGATTCACCCAAAGAGAAAAACATGAAGAGTCGAAATCATCCCACTCTCCATTCACAAATCGTCCGGACGATCGCGTTATCTATGGCGATTGTTGGTTGGAAATTGACAACACCCATCCAAGCGCAAACCTACCCACCGGCAAATCCCCAACCGTCGCAAAATGCCCTTCCTCCCGTTATTTATTTCGAGCCACCCAACGACGATCGCGTAGAGGGTGATTCTCGAGGCGGTGCATCTCGTCCGGCCGCTCAAAAGTGCCAACAAGATGCCGCCTACCAACATCCGATGACCCCCTTACTGCCGACCTCGAGCCGGGGACTCACCGTGACAGGTCATCCCACGATCTTCGTCTACGTTCCCCCGACCTCTGCGCCGAGTGCTTACTTTATCATTAAAGACGATGCCGACGATCGCGAAATTTACCACGCGACACTTCCTTTAACCCAAACTGAAGGCATTGTCAGTATTGGGTTTCCCGAATCCGAACCCCCACTCGAAGTCGGTAAAACCTATCGCTGGTTTGTGGGATTGCTCTGTCAACCATCTCAAACCGATTTGCCTTGGGTTGAAGGCAGTATCGAAAGAATCGAACTTGATGGCGAACCGAACAAGGCCTCTCTCGAGCAGCAAGCAGTATCCTACGGTGCTTCGGGAATTTGGTACGATACGATCGGCTCTTTAGCTCAACTCGTACGACAACAACCGAACAACGAAACCCTCAGCCAAAATTGGTCGGCACTGTTAGATTCTGTCGGACTTGAGGCAATTGCCGATCGACCCCTACTCTAGCAACCAAAGGCTGCTTTAACGAACTGCGAAATCCATGTTTGGGTTTCAAGATGCATTCGGTGTATTTTCTGACACGCCTTCAAGCTGAAAAGCGAAAAAATTTATAGCAGTATGCTTTTGGTGTCAGACACATTTTCGTGCGTGTCGAGACTCGAGATTCACAAAAATGTCCTCCCGTTTTTCTGTACTGCTATAAGTACACCAACATAAGTGCACCAATTTTGTCGTTCGCTCTCAAACATGGAAGAGCAGGTATGATCTAATGCGATCGAAGTTAAATATCCTTCATCGATCTTGGTTTCCTCTTGTTATTGCCACACCCGCTTTTGCCAGTTTCACGATCTCAATTCAACTGACGGGTTTTTTCCAGCATTTAGAATGGGCCACCTACGATCGCTTTTTCGAGCTGCGACCCCTCGAACCTCCAGACGATCGCATCACCCTAGTCACCATCGATGAAAACGATATCAGTCACATCGGAGACTGGCCGCTTCCCGATGCCACCCTCGCCCAACTCATCCGCACCCTCAAGCGTTACCAACCGGCTGCCATCGGCTTAGATATCTATCGCAACTTACCCGTCGAACCCGGTTATCAAGCGTGGGTGGAGGTGATGCGATCGACTCCAAATTTGATTGGAGTCGAAAAAGGCATCGGCGTTCTCGTCGGACCGCCACCGATCCTCAAGCAAGCCGACCGAGTTGCACTTTCGGACTTCTTGCCCGACGGAGACAGTAAAATTCGCCGCATCCTCCTGTCTCATCCCGACTCTGATGGCAAAAACCAGCTTGGTTTGGGAGCTAAGCTGGCATTAATGTACCTCGAGCAGCAGGGCATTACCCTCGAAGAACTCGATCCCGAAGAAAAACACTACCGCTTGGGACGATCTGTTTTCGTCCCCTTGACCGAAAACGACGGGAGTTACATCCGCACTGATGCCGCAGGCTATCAGATGTTATTAAACTATCGAGGACGGGGCGATCGCTTTGAAAGCATCTCCTTAAAAGACGTACTCGACGGTCGCATCGGTGCCGACGAGATTTCCGGACGGATCGTCCTCATCGGATCGAGCGCCCCCAGCCTCAACGATGTGTTATATACGCCCTATAGCAGTAACATTTTCAAAACTCCCCAACCCAGTCCGGGAGTGGTCATCCACGCCAACGCCATCAGCCAGATCGTCAGTGCGGCCCTCGATGGCAGACTGTTGATTCGCTCTTGGTCCGAACCCTGCGATTGGATGTGGATTTTGCTGTGGTCTGGTATTGGCTCGTTTGCCTGTTGGGCGTTATTTGAGATCGACGCTCCCAATCTCGCCAAAGCATGGCAGTGGACCGTGCGGGGGACGATCGCGATCGCCATCGTCAGCTCGCCCATCGTCGCCGCGTACAGTGCGTTCCGACTGGGATGGTGGATTCCGGCAATTTCTCCACTGGTGGCGCAAATTAGCTCGGCCACGGCGATCTCCGTCGTTCGGATTCGCCAATTACAACGGCAGCGCGCTCAACTGGCAGATCGATCGCTCCAGTTGGAACGCGCCAAAATCAAAGCCGAAGTGGCATCGGAAGCTAAAAGCCAGTTTCTCGCTCACATGAGTCACGAACTGCGTACGCCGCTGAATATTATTTTGGGCTTTACCCAGCTCATGGATCGCGATTCGAGTCTCAATTCCCAACACCGGGAATACCTGAACATCATCAATCGCAGCGGCGAACATCTATTAGAGTTAATCGACGATGTTTTAGACTTAGCCAAAATTGAGGCGGGAGTTCTCTGCCTGAACGAAAGCAGCGTGGATTTGTACCGGCTGATCGATCTCGTCGAGTCCATGTTTCGTTTCAAAGCCGATCGAAAGGGTCTCAAGTTTATCGTCAAAGTTGACTCGAACGTACCCGAATATATCGTCACCGATAGTAAGAAACTGCGAGCTTGCATCATCAACCTGTTGGCGAACGCCTTCGAGTTTACCGATCGCGGCAGTATCGCCCTGCGGGTTGCCCTCGTGGGAGAACCGAATGTCGCTGACGATCGAAACCCTGACTGTGGCTTGAGCTTTGAAGTTGAGGATACCGGACCCGGCATTGCCACTGAGGAACTCGATCGCCTGTTCGATCCCTTCGTGCAGACTCAAACCGGGCGAAATTCTGGGGAAGGAACGGGTTTGGGTCTGGCAATTACCCAAAAATTCGTGCAATTGCTCGGCGGTACGATTACCGCAAGCAGCAAAGTAGGGGTCGGGACTACGTTCGAGTTCCAGATTCGAGTAACTTTAGCCAACGCCGCAGCGATCGAGTCTCCAGCGAAAGGACGGGTCATTGGTTTGGCAGCCGATGGGCAAACCTATCGAATTTTGGTCGCCGACGATACCGAGGAAAACTGCCTCCTGATGCGGCAACTCCTCGAACCGATTGGGTTTGAAGTGTGCGAAGCTTACAACGGACGAGAAGCGATCGCCATTTGGGAAAGTTGGCATCCCCACCTAATTTGGATGGATTCGCGAATGCCCCAGATGGATGGATTGGAAGCCACCCGACAAATTCGATCGCGCGAAGGAAGCTTAGGATTATCGAGTGCCGATTCGGAGGCAACCCATCGAGAACGAACGGTGATTCTTGCCTTAAGTGCCAGTGCCTTTGAAGAACGCCGGGAGGAAATTTTGGCGGCCGGTTGCGATGATTTTGCCCATAAACCTTGCCCGGAGGCACTCGTCTTTGAAAAAATGGCGCAATATCTAGACCTGCGCTACGTTCGGGAGGAAGCGCCCCAAGTTCTACCATCCCAGATCGATCGTGCGTCAGAATACCAAGCGGGAACGGTTGCCATCGACCAACTCTCGCAAATGCCTCGACCTTGGGTGCAATCTTTGACCGAAGCGGCTAATAAAGGCTGTGAGGATCGTGTCTGGGCGCTGATCGATGAGATTCCCCCCCATTACGATCGCCTTGCCCGAGAATTGAAGGCACTCGCCCACGACTTTCGCTTGGATATTATCTTGCGGTTGGCACGGCAGGTTTGACGATCGAAACGTTCAACTTAGGTCTGTTGGAGTTTGTCTTGTTAAGAATTATCGAAATTTTTGCATCTTCAGGTTTGTATTATTAAATGTCCGTAGTTGGACATAAAGACAGAAATGTAACCGTTCAGACGAAAAGAACTCCAACTTCCCAGGGTGCAAGAGATGTGGGGAATTAGAGGTGAAATCGCATCTTGAGGAAAATTGTGAGTCGATCGTGGACGAAAAAAGCGAGTTTGTATTGCGGATTACCCCGGCAGTACTGGGTATTGAGCCATTGGTCGGATGCTGTTAGTGAATTTTTATTTCCTCGGAATCCGCGTTCTCAACCCATCCGTAGTTTTACGTAAGTATTGGCTCGATCGCGATCGCCAGAACGTCAGTCATTTTATAGATTTCACGCAAGCTGTGATTTACGACATCCAAAAACGCGATCGATCCCATTGACAGAAAAGGTGAAATTACTGCATCTCAGTCAAATTACTGATGACAGCGGCAAAAAAAGAGTTTTAGACTACTTCAAGAAACGATCGAAAAAGTCATTATTCCTATCACCCATACATACTTATGTTTACAATTCGTCCACCTTTATGGCTAAGGCTCTCAGCGGGCACTTTAGCCATCATTTTTTCAATGGCAATTGCCTTTCCCAGTCAAGCGGGAGAAATTTCGGCTTCTCATCGTTGGGAAGTCTCAGTTCGAGCACCACTGGACTGGTTATTCAGGTCTGTCACCCTAGAACCTCCTAATGACGATATCCCAGAAGATACTGTAGGCGGAGTCGGGCAATAGCAGTACCCTCAATTTTCTCAAGTCAATGCAAACTCAACTTGCTTTCGATCTTTAAACTTGGGTTGTTTAGTTGGAACGTTTTTAGTGAAGAGATACGTTTTCTAAACTTAATAAAATTTTCCAATTCTTTTAATATTTTGTCAAGCAACAAGCAAGCAAGGGATGAGAGAAGCATTGTATTTGAGAGGGTGGCGATGTGAGCGCGATGGAAATTTGATGGGCTTATAGATTTTGTGAGGTTCAATTTTCCGGTTCGATCGGGTTTATCGGATCGATCTTCACCCTCAAATGAGATGCCTTGTTCTTAGAGAGCTAAACTCTTACGCGGCGATCGACAACGAGATAATACGCGGAGCGATCGCTCGGGATGTTTGAAAAATGCTCGACATCATAAGTAACTGGGTGTGCCAGGTGTATTTGCCAAGTGTGTTTGTTAAGTGCGTTTGTTAAGTGCGTTTGCCAACCAACTTTTGCAGAAAATACACCGTACGAGAGGTCAAAATTTATTCGATAACGTATCGAACCGGCAAGCAAGCAAATAATAAGTCTTTGTCTATTATGTGGTCGTCAAATTTCTCAAACTCAGCCTGGCAGTGGCAGCGAATATTGCTCGTCGCTCCTACAATCGCCGGACTCACACTCCTCGCCAATGTTTTGGGTCTGTTCCAATTTGCAGAGTTAGCAACTCTCGATCGATTCTTTCGCTGGCGTTCGACCGAACCTCCCGATTCGCGCATCGTTCTAGTAACCATTGACGAACCGGATATTCAGAATGTCGGACAATGGCCGATTCCGAATACGGTTCTCGTGGAGTTACTCGAAAAACTCAAAGCCCAACAGCCGAGAGTCATCGGTTTGGCTCTCTATCGCGATCTGCCCACGGGAGAAGGCGATCGAGCGTTGCAAGAACTGTTCGCATCCACCCCTAACCTAATCGGCGTGGAAAAAGTGGGTGGGGAAGCCGTTGCCCCCCATCCCACCCTCGGAGAAAAAGACCGAGTGGGTATTGTCGATTTACTCTTGGATGCCGATGGTAAAGTCCGTCGCAGCCTGCTCTCAGCTAAATCGGGCGATCGCACTCGGTTGAGTTTCGGATTGCGGGTGAGTTTGATGTATCTCGAAGCCGAAAATCTTTCCCTGGAACGAATCGACGATCGCCTGCCTAAAGATCGACTCGGACGGGCGACGTTCGCACCGTTTGCAGGGAATGACGGAGGCTACGTACGAGCCGACGACAGCGGCTACCAAATGCTAATTAACTATCGGGGAACGCGGGAGCAGTTTACCAGCGTTTCAATGAGTGACGTGCTCGAAGGTAACGTTCCGGAGGATCTGATGCGCGATCGGGTCATTTTGGTGGGAACGACCGCTCGCCGTTTCAGTCCCTTTTTCGAGACCCCTTACAGTCGCAGATTTTTGAGAACGCCAAATCTGATGTCGGGTTTGGTCGTTCACGCTAATATTACCCATCAAATTATTAGTGCGGCTTTGGACGGTCGGTCGCTCCTCAAAGTCGGGTCGGAAGCGGCTGAAGCCCTCTGGATTTTATTTTGGTCTTTTTCTGGCAGTACGATCGCCTGGGTTTGGTTGCGAGTCAATTCGATCGAAGGCAAATTTCCCCTTCAGTTGGGCGTACTCAGCGCGATCGTTTTTTGGTTCGGACTCTTATTAACCGTCGGCAGCTTCATCGCCTTTACAAGTGGCTGGTGGATACCCGTTGTTGCCCCTTTGATGGCCTTAGTGGCTTCGAGCCTTGCTATGGCTGCCGATCGCGTGATTAAATTACACCAAGAAAAAACCGACTTAGAAATTCTCTTGCAAACGACGGCGGAACATTCCGATGCGATCGCCGCCGAACTGCAACAAAAAGCCGAAGCCACCCTCCAGGAAAGCTACGTTCGGTTAACTCAAGTGATGGAAGCGATGCCCGTTGGAGTTGCCGTTCTCGATCGACAGGGCAAAATTTACTATACCAATCTGCGAGCGCAACAATTATTCGGTCAGGGAGAGCGCCAACCGAGTCAGTCCCAGCCGCTGCCTCACCTTTATCGAATTTATCAAGCCGGAACCGATCGACTTTATCCCTACGAAAAACTGACGGCAACTCAAGCGTTGGAAGGGAAAATTACCCGCGCCGACGATATGGAAATTCATCGCGGCAATAAAGTGATTCCCATCGAAAGCTGGGGAACGCCAATTTACGATCGGCAAGGCAATTTGAAATATGCCATCATTGCCTTTCAAGATATTACCGAACGCCAAAAAGCTTGGGCCCAGCGAGTGCTATTTACTCAAGAACTCGAAGCCAAAAATATGGCGTTGCAAGAAATGGATCGCCTCAAAGATGAATTTCTCAAGCGCACGACCCACGAGTTGAATACACCCCTTAATGGGATTATGGGGTCGATTTCATTGATTCTCGATGGCTTGTGCGACGATCGCGAAGAGGAAATCGAACTGCTTCAAGAAGCGAAACAATCATCATTGCAATTATTTGGCTTAATTCGCGAGTTGCTCGAGTTCGATCGGGCGCGATCGGAAGGGATAAACCTCGAAATTAAATCGATCGACCTCCATTCTTGCCTCGCTCAAGCCATTTACTTACAGCTTCCTTCGCTCCAAGAGAAATCGCTAAATCTGGTGAGAAAGTATTCCCAAAAAACGATAAAAGTCAAAGCCGATCCGAAAAAGCTAAAGCAAGTCTTTATCAATCTTTTAGGAAATGCGATTAAGTTTACCGATCGCGGCACGATTACGATATCGACAAAGATCGAAGTGACCGATACGAAGAACTCTCCGAAAACGCCTTTTGCCGTCGTTGCAATTCAAGATACGGGGGTGGGTATCGATCCGAAAATGCGATCG
>JAXHUC010000056.1:12187-39398 GCA_034189805.1 Cyanobacteriota bacterium | reverse complement strand
GCCCAAGCCGCCCAACAGGAAGCCCAAGCCGCCCAACAGGAAGCCCAAGCTGCCCAACAGGAAGCCCAAGCTGCCCAACAGGAAGCCCAAGCTGCCCAACAGGAAGCCCAAGCCGCCCAACGACGGGCAGAACTTTTAGCCGAACAGCTGCGTCAATTGGGAATCGATCCGGAGGTTTAATCGTGCGAATATGGGCTGATTTAGATGTTCTTGTTTGAGTCAGTAAATTGTAGAGTGGGTCGTTGTTGCGATCGCAATTGAAGTTGTTTACTCGAGATCCAACTGCCCGCCCGAACGCTCGATAAATGCGATCGCCATCGCCCTGGAAATTCCGAGAATTCCCGAACTGTCCTACACTCGATCGGAGTTGGTTCTGAAGTGTGGGATCGAATTGTGCGCGGATGGATAAACGGACTGATGGATAAACGCGGTGTAATGTCGATCGCATCGAAGCGACACTATTTCGGGTTGGCACTTGCCATCGGTATCGGTGTTATCCTGCGCTTTGGCAATCTCGATCTCAAACCCCTGTGGTTGGACGAAATTATCACGGCTTTATTCGCCCTAGGCCGTCAGACGAGCGATATTCCCCTCGATCGCCTCTTTTCTCGTCTCGAGATCGACTCCCTCTTCACCCTTGACCCCACCCTCTCCTGCCCTCAAATTGCCCGAACTGTCGCCACCGAATCTACCCATCCGCCGCTGTTCTTTTGCCTGATGCATCGATGGTCGATCGGGGTTGGCGGAGTATCTCCTTCTCATTCTCTGGCGTGGCTATTGCGATCGCTTCCGGCCCTATTTGGTGTTGGGGCGATCGTTGCCTCGTATTTTCTCAACCGCCTTGCATTTTCCCCCGCTGCTGGGTTCGCCACGGCCAGTCTCGCGGCCGTTTCCCCCTTTTGCGTTTACCTTTCCCAAGAATCGCGCCACTACACCCTACCGCTACTCCTGATTACCCTTGCCCTCATCGGGTTGGTGCAAATTATCCAAGCCTGGGATGAAAAGCGGCGCGTGCCTCCTCGGATTTGGGTCGGTTGGGTTGCCGTCAATAGTTTGGGACTGTACGTTCACTATTTCTTTGTCCTGGCGTTCGCTGCCCAAATTGCCACGCTTTTGAGTTTTGGCATTTGGAGGAAGAGGAGACTAGACGCGGGGACGCGGGGACGCGGAGATGGGGAGACGCGGAGACGCGGGGACGTGGGGACGCGGGGACGCGGAGATGGGGGAGAAAGGGAAGGGATTTCTGGATATCGCACTGGATATCGAAGGTTTGCGTTTCGCTTGGGTTTCCCTTTCATTTTTTCTGGGCTTCCCATCTTGTTCTTTCTTCCCTGGTTGCCGACGCTGCTGGGGCATTTCAGGCGATCGGAAACGGATTGGTTTAAACCCTTTGAACCGAGTTGGACCGATGGATTCGCACCGATCTATCAAACCTTGGCGGGTTGGTTGCTGATGGTCGTCTCTTTCCCCGTGGAAGATTGTCCCCTTTGGATTGCCATTCCTTCGGGGGTGTTGATGGTGGGATTTGCCATCTGGTTGGGGCGGTGGGTTTGGCAAGGTTTGCGAGGGTTGTGGCGATCGCCGCAAACTCAACGTTCGACCTTCATTTTCGCCGCCTTTACCATCTGGGTTCTGCTAGAAATTCTGGCGATCGTCTATCTCCTCGATAAAGATATTACCGCTGCCCCGCGCTATCACTTTATCTATTATCCGGGGGTGGGGGCGCTGCTGGGGGCCAGTCTCGATCGCGTATCTTCTCCAAAGGCCGAACCCTTCCCCAGAAAGCTACCCAAATATTCGCCACTCTCGATCGCTTTTGCAGTGGGTTTGCTCAGTTCCATCCTGACAATTGGGAATTTCGTTTTCCACAAACCCTACTATCCCGATCGCATTGCCGAACAAATGACCTTCGATCGCACCCTTCCCCTGGTAATGGTGGTGGGATACGAGAATTTGCAAGAAGCCGCGTTGGGTTTGAGTTTTGCCCTCGAATTGGAAAAACGTCAGACCGTTGCGGGAGAATCGGATGGTTCTAAAATGCAGTATGCCTTTCTCGATCGATCGGCAGGATACGAAGCCCTCTGGCAAAACTTATCCCAACTTCAGCCCCTACCGGAACTCCCCTTTAACCTGTGGATCGTCGGGCCGGGGTTGCGTCAAGCCGCCTATCCTGACAGCCTGGTATTGTCCTCCCCCGCAGGTAATCTCCCGCGAGAATTTCAGTGCGATCGCGATTTCGATCGTTACTATCGCCTGGGAATTCCCTATCAGCTTTATGTCTGTAGTCAAGCCAAAACCTCCCTGTCTACAATAGACGAAGCACGACCGGATTTGTAGATTTGTAAACTTAAATTTGTAAACTAATATTCGAGCAAGATCGATGTCCGTTCAAAAACACCATTACGAATCGTGGCTGGCTCAGTACGGCAATCCCGCATCAATGCTGGCCATGTTAAAAGAACATCGGCCTTACATGGAAAAAATTCCCAGTTTGCGCCGTTTAGATGAAAGCTTAATTATCATCCCCTTCCCCCTCGTGCGGTTGCGCGAAGGTATTTCTCAAAAGGGACTCAATGGCATTGAGGTGAATTCGGGGGAAACCCTGTGTCTCTCGAGCGAGTTTGGCATCGTCATGTGCGATCCCGACTGGAAAATCAAGGCGGGTATCGAAATCTTTGTTTTCGTCCACCGACCCAACGAAGATTTTTCCGATTTGTTCCTGCGCTGGCGGCAAACTCAGGTGCTGTTAGATAAAGGCTACGAGTGGGTGATGCCCTACCACCACCGCCACATGTACAGCGAAGGAGCCGATCGCATTTTTCCGCTGTTTATTCTGTTCGAGCAAACCCCCGAACGGCTCAAACGCGGGCTAACTGGGGCGAATTTGCCGTTTGTGGTGCAAACAGAAGAGATGATTCTCGAAGAAAATGCAGAACCCACTGCAATAGAGGAAATGGAGTGCGAACGATCCGATGCGATCGAAGATTGAGCGATCGTCTCGACTGTTCGCCATACCCAGATCGGTAACGATATCCGATCGAAGCGAACCGCTAGCAACCAGTCGGTTTGAGTGACCCTCTGATGCCCAGTGCGAGAACGATGCCAAGCAACTTATCTCGAACGAATCTCGAATGCACGATCGATCTTCCCTTGATTTTGGCCAACAAGATCTGCGCAATTGCTCCTTTCGCAAGCACAATTTATCTGGAGCCAATTTTGCCAAAGCCGATATTCGCGGCTGTAACTTTCGCAATGCTTCTCTCGTCGGTGCGAACTTTTCAGATGCCCGTGCGGGATTGACTTGGAAGCAGGTAATTTCCTTGGGCATTCCCACAATTGGAGTCGCCGCACTCTCCCTCGAAGCTGCGATCGATTCGGGATTTGGGGCATTGGGGAAAACTGCCACCGATCCCAGTTGGCCCTACGTGGTGGCGCTGATGGTGACGTTGAGTTTAGCTGGGATCGGATCGGGCATTAAAGCGATCGCCTCCGGTCGGATCGGGTCGATTGCGGGTATTCTCTCTGGGGTTGTTTCCGGCGCATTTCTTGGTTTCTTCTATGCCGGGATTTTCTCCGATCTCAACTCAACAATGGCCATTTTGGGGGCTGTCGTCGGGGGGTTACTGATGCTTCCGGTCACAGTGCGGTATCGAAATCGCGTACTGCTCGATCTGGTTGTTGCCGTCGCCGGGACAATTTTCAGCTATGGATTTGCCCTGTTTATTGGCACTTGGGCGATCGCCCACGGTAGCGTCGGGATGCACGCCACCGCCATCCCATTTGGTTTGGTGTGCTTGCTCTATCTTTGGCTAACTCTCGAATCGAGCGCGTTCGTGATTCGGCTGTGGAAATCGAACCTCGGTACGTCCTTTGAGGGGGCCGATTTAACAGATGCTCGATTTGACGGCGCTCGACTCGAGCGCACTCACTTCGATCGCACGACAGGCTACCCCGGTGACGGGAATTAGCACGAGCGATGGAGTGGAAGAGCGGGGGGAGAGAAATTAAAAATTAAAAATTAAAAATTAAAAATTAAAAATGCAAAATTCTTCCTCATCTCCCTCATCTCCCTCATCTCCCTCTCTCCGCGTCCCCGTGTCCCCGCGTCCCCGCATCCCCGCGTCCAAAATATCCAGAACACCCCCTTGACTTTCCCCTTAGGGCAAGGTGTTTCCTAGAAATGTAAGCGTTCGGGAGTCATAGAGGCTGAGAAATAGATGCTAAGAATCAGTGATTTCGCCCAACTCAGTCGCATCTCCCCCAAAGCCTTGCGCTTGTACGATCGCCTGGGTTTGCTCGAACCCGCTCGCGTCGATCGAGATTCGGGCTACCGCTACTACTCGGCGGCTCAACTGCCCCGTCTCAACCGCATTCTGGTATTCAAAGAGCTGGGGTTTTCCCTCGAACAGATCGGTCACTTGCTCGACGAAAACATTTCCATCGGGGAAATCCGAGGGATGTTGCGTTTGAAGCAAACCGAACTCAAACGGCGGTTGATTGAGGATCGCGCCCGGTTGTTACAAGTGGAAGCGCGCTTACAGGAAATCGAACAAGAGAAAAAAATGTCGAATTACGATGTCGTTCTCAAGCCCGTCGAACCTCAATTAGTTGCCGCCACGGTGGGGGTGATTCCCAACTATGAAGAGTGCGGCCCGATTATGGAGGATCTTTTCGATCGCGCTGTTAACTTTGCCACCATTGGCGGACTCAAACCTGTTGGTTGCGGAATTTCCGTCTACCACGATACCAAGTTGCGCGATCGCGACATTCCTGTAGAAGCTGCCGTTCGGATTACCGAGCGTATTCCCACTAAAGATGGCGTGTGGGTCTACGAATTACCGGGAGTCGAAACGATGGCGTGCGTCGTTCATCGCGGCCCGTTCTCTTCCCTCGGACAAGCCTACAACAGCTTGATTGCTTGGGTCGAAGCTAACCAATACTCCGTTGTCGGTTCCACTCGCGAAGTCTACCTGGAATACGACCGGGAGGGCGATCCGTCTGATTACGTCACGGAAGTTCAAATCCCCGTCGAAAAGTCGTAAGAGCGAACGGGAGCTTTGGGGGCAGGGGAGGCTGGGGAGCAGGGGAGGCAAAGGGGGATAAGGGAGAATTTTGTCTGACCGTAGTCATAGGCATAAGGACAGTCCGATCTCCTATACGTCTCTTTCTCCACCAGCTCAGCGTCTCCCCAAACTCCAACTACCACAAATCCGGGGGCAGATAAGATTCTTGACGATCGAGCCAATCTCGGCCGACTTGGATGGTAATATCAGATTCGATCGCCCCGGTACTGTCGATCGTCACTTCGCCAAACCCAAGCACCCGTTGCAGGCGTTCGGCACTCTTCAAATCTCCCGACTGCGCAAGGATGCGAGTGACTTCGAGGGATTCGCCCCAGGGTCGGTCTTCGTAAACGTTGGTGTATCCGCCATCGCCGAGTTTATCGAAGAGTGCGTCAACTGCCATCGGCTGTTCTGTCGTATCCTGAATGGCAACCCGCACGTAAGCCGGATCGATCGCCAGCGCCCGTTCCGATTGGTATCCCCGATCGAAATGAGCGGCCATCATTTCATCGATCGCGTTGTAGTTGGGCAACCAGTAGCTGGCATGGTTGGGAGAGGCGGGGGTATTAAACTCTCCGGGCAGCATCAGCATCTGGGTATTCTCCCGCGTCATATTCGAGGCAAACCCGACCAACGCCACCAGTTCTTCGATGCTGAGATTGGTATCGATGTGGTCTTGAATCACGGAGAGAATTTGCGGCATCCGCACCAGGGTGGCCGGATTGAGGGCCTGTTCGATGGTGGCGCGCATCAGCATTTGCTGGCGTTGGATGCGACCGATATCGCCCCAAGTATCGTAGCGGAACCGGAGGAACTGGAGTGCTTGTTCTCCATTGAGATGCTGTTCCCCTTTTTTCAAATCGATATACAGATGCTGGGTATTATCTGTATACTTCATGTCTTTGGGGATGTAGACGGTTACGCCGCCGAGGGCATCGACTAATTTTTCAATCCCCTGCACGTTAATGCGAACGTAGCGATCGATGCCTACGCCTCCGAGGAGTTCGTTGACGGATTTGGCACTCAGCGCCGGACCACCAAGCCGATTGGCTTCGTTAATCTTGGTTTCTCCCAACCCTTCAACCCAACTATAGGTATCGCGGGGAATCGAGAGCAGGCTCAATTTGCTATCTTTGGGATCGAAGCGCACCATCAACATGCTGTCGGACAACCCATCGAGGGAATTCACCAACGGTTCGTAGCCCGATTCCGTGGCGGGTAAATCCACGTCGGAAGTAATTACTTTCGTCCCCAGGACGAGAATGTTCACCGGCCGCGTCAGTTCTGGCAGCCGCATGTTCATCTTGGCGAGATCGTCGGAACTGAAGACTTCTAGTTCTTCGGCCGAAAGTTGAGACTGCATCAGTGGCGTACTCGCCAGGGAAAAGGCCAGCAAAGCTCCGGCAGTCGCCGAAAGCATCGCTACACCAGCTAATCCCGTCCCCAACCACAACCAATTGCCCACGCCGGACTTCGCAGGTTTTTTCGGTGTCGATCGATCGGTTTTCGATGGAGTTTGGACGTTGTTGACACGATTCTGAACTGGCACAGGATTCCTCACACTCAATTATTGTTGGGACGGTAAGAGATGACCCTTCTTACGGCAAGCGTTTGCTGATTTTCTCAAGCCCCGGCAGCCAAAGAGGTTGTCGCCGCCACAAACGCACCATCAACCCAAAATTGATTAAAAAGTAGGTGGTCGTCCACACGCTATTAACAATCTCCAGTGGGAGTAGGGGTAATTCCGAACTTTTCGCACCTATTCCTAACAAAATGTACCCTGAAAGCCAAATTAACGCTAGGGTAACGGCTAACCGACTTGCAGATTTTACAGCCGGATTGGCTTGAGTTCGATACAACGTCCACCATGCGGGCAGAACGCCGAAGACAGGGATTAGGTAAAGGTACACTTCCAGGCGTTGGAGAGTGTCGCGGCGATCGGGGGGTAGGTTACTCATAATATTCAATGCGATCGGGCAATGCGATCGGATGGTGGCTAAAACGCGATCTCGATACTGGCACGGTCGTTCGATCGCAGTTGCTTCTACTATCTTCCACAATTGAGTTTTTCGCGGTTGGGTTTTCTACAATTGGATGATTCGCAACTGGGACTGCCATCACGGAGTTTTCCGGCATTCGGTTTCCCACCACGATCTATCAATTATTTCGGTAAAAATTCCACACCCTCGTTCAAATCTCGCGATCGCCACTTCCTTTTGGGGGAACGCACGATCTAATTTTGAACCGGAACCGTCCACCAGGCAAGGGCATAGGGCTGAGTTTCGGCGTGAATCTGCCGTTTGTATTCTACGCGAATTTTATAGCGCCCGGTTTCGGGGATGGCATGAAAGACATGTTCGGTACTATCAACTGGGGATACCGAAGACCAGATACTATTGGCGGGGTCGTCTTCCTCGAGGGGCATCAGATAGACATTGAGATCGTTGAGTCCGCGATCGACAAACGTTTCTCCTTCGTCGTAGCGAGCGTTACCGTTGGTGTCGTTAAGTTCGACGAGGCGATCCCAACTTAAAGTGAGGGCGACGTGGCTTCCCGCTTGCAGGGGTTCCTCGAGAATATACTCGCGATATTCTCCCACGGAGACGCGATCGTAACTCCAGCCAATTGCAGGAACCGGGCTGCTGGATTTCCACTGACCGGGACTAAACTGCTCGTAGGCGCGAAAGGCATTCAGGTGTCCGGTTCCCATATCGCCGTGGAAGGGAACGGCGCGATCGCCGTGGGCCTCGGAGGCGAACCAATCGCTGCTGCGTTTGTCGGTAATCGTGCGGGTCATCCCTTGAAGCAAACCGTCGCCCTTATCTGCCACTTTTTCGGCGGAGTTGAGCATGACGGCTTTCATCACCTCGTGGCGGCGCGCATCTAGACTCCAATTGGGCTGGCGGATGCTGAGCTGGCGATCGCCGTATTCTTGGAGGAGGGCGACGGTGGCGGCGACGTGGGGCGAGGCGAAGCTGCTCCCGGTACTTTGAGACACCCGACCGTCGCGAGCGATTAAATCGACATTGCGACCGGGGGCGAGAATATTCACTAAGCCGCGACCGTCAACATTGGTTTCCAAACCCACCAGCCGACTCTCGACTCCGGTAAACACGCTGCCCAAGTTGGACACGTCCACCTGCTGAAATACCCCATCTTGCTCGCGAGAAAAGGCGACGTTCACCCCATTGAAGTTATCCGTGGGAATGGGGATGCCGCCGTTGCCTTGATTGCCGGCGATCGCATATAAGACGTTATGTACCCGAGCGGACCAATCGACGCAGAGGGTGAGGAGGGCTTGTCCGTCAAGTTGGGCGTTGGGACGGGGATCGAGAGACAGAGGCTCGCCAAAACTGAAGTTAATCGCCCGTACGTCGTTGCCATTCTGTTCGGCGACGTGTTGGGTGGTGGCGCATTCTTTCTCCTGGCGATCGAGTTCCGTTCCCAAAGCCGCGCCTGCCGAGTAGAGTCGCGCTTCGGGAGCCACACCGGGTACGGTTTTCGCCGAGCTGACCATCACCCCGGCGACATTTTGCGCGTGACCGTCTACGTTGGTATCGCTCTGTGCGGGGTTGTTGCGAAAGAAGACCCCCGCAGGAGAAGTGCCGCGATCGGGTAGGGTAAATTTATCGAGACCGAATTGAGCGGGTCTGCCGATTTCCACTTGTCCGATGGCGATTTTGCGACCGAGGAGGTTGTAGGGGGGTTCGTGCAGCCGACTCGCGTCGATTCCTGCTTCGCCAACAGAAATGGCTCGGGCGATACCGTGCCATCCCAAACCAGACAATCCGAGGATACCAGCAATCGAAAGCAGTTTTTTCGCAGTTTTGGGCTTCATCGACAAGGGGAACTCCAATCAGAACGAGCGCGTGGATTCGAGTGGCAAACGTACCGCGATCTATATTAAGTCTGGATGTTTCGATCGGTGGGGGATTGTTCGGGTTCGGCTGCGATTTTGAGGAGACGTATCGGCAGGAGGGGTAGCGATCGCATCCTCGTTTAACCGACAGGGCGATCGGGTGGCAACTTGGCGTTAACTCCAGAGGTGAAATAGATACGGTACGTTTGACTCGATTTCATCCTCAAATTGTGCCACGAGGTTCTCGGGTTTGCCAACTGGGAGTATTCGATGGGGCGATCGCTATGTCATTGAGGTCGTGTCGTTGGAGCGGGAACTGGGATTGTTGGAGTTAGGCGATCGCATTTCTGCGTTGTGGGAGCGGAGTTTAGAGGCAATCGACCTGGAAATTCTGCAACTGCTGGAGAGGTCGGTGGTGCTTACGCCGCGAGAGTTGGAGCATTTGGAGGGAATTGAGGGGAGGAGTTGAGGGGGCGATCGAACTAAATTGCCATATCCCGATCGCCCCGATCTTTGTTGCAAACAGCCCCCGCACGAGGCTGGGGGCTACTTCACCTACTCAGCAAACCCATCGAGAAGATTCACCAGAGAATTCGGTTCTCTGACAATCGCGAATCGCCAATGCGAGTCAGAGACTTCGACTTCGAGCGACATTCCCCCTGAAAGCAGGAGAACGAGCAGTAGTGAAATCCAAGACTTCTTCGTTGGCTTTTCAGGCTGTTTGGGTGTTTTGGGCTGGTCATTTTTGGTAAGATCGTCCATATTACGTAAGGCACGTCTTTGACTGCCTGCTAAACAACGAAAATCAAAACGCATGATGCGAACCAGGCAAAAACTGGTTTGTACGCTCGGCCAGCAAGCTCTCACCCTTGCTGGCTTCTGCGTTTCTAATATTTAGATTAATACTTATTCGATATTGATGTATTTAAATGACATTAAAACTAAGTTGAATCTAGGTATTATTTGGGTTGCATTAAAACTAAATTAAAAATACATTAAATCTACATTTCACGGTTATATGAGATACGTTTTTAGAGAAGAGAACGGCGTAAGATAACATTCCTTACTGGAGAAATGCGAAATGAAAGTGGATCTCAAAATTTATCGTCCTAACGGAGAAGAGTATAGCACGTACTCTTTTTCGGAAATGATGGGGCATTCTGCCGAAAAAAAAGAGATCGTCATCGGTCGAGAAGATGAGGATAGTCAATTCGATCGAGAAACGGATATCAAACTCCCACCCGAAGAAAAATTAATATCGAGAAGACATTTCAAGATTGAGATTAAAAATGGGGGTTATTTTTGGATGAAAGATCTAGGAAGTACAAACCCAGCTTTTCTAAAGAAAGCGATGAATGACTTGGAGGAAAATCTGTATTTAGTTAGCCATGAGTCTGAGTATAGACTTCAACATGAAGACCGAATTTTACTTCGGAGTAAGTTTCCGGTTGAGGGAAACTCTGACTGGGTATTTTGTTTTTATGACCTCAATCAAACGGATTACTCTGACGATACTTACCCCTCTCGCTTAAAATACAAGTACGACTTGCAATCCAAAATTCTCAATATACGTACTGGTAACTCAACGCCCGAAAAGATTCAGTACGTTGCTCAGGAGCTGACGATCGTTCACTATATTGCGCAGAAGGTCAAAGAAAGTGGTAACGAGTCAGTTCTTGTTACCTACGATGAGCTAATTTCAGCGGTCTGGCCGGGAGAAGAGCAATGGGAGCGTTCGGCGGAAGCGTTACGACCCCGAGTTTCTAGAATTAATAAAGAAATTACCAACCGATGTGGAAATGAGGCTCCAAGATTGATTGATAGCGTTCGCGGTCACGGCTATCGCCTCAATAATTGCGTTGTCTTGCCCCGCATTAGTACCTAGCGCCGCTACGGGTCATTAAAAATGCATCTTGAAAAGTTGAACGGGACTCAAACCGACACCGCTCGTGATGCACGCAAAATTAAAAATTAAAAATGCCTACTATACATAGCTTTCACGAGTTGAAAGCTGGTCAGTTATTTCTGCTGCGCTGCACTAGTCACTTACGAGAAGGGGGGTAATATACCCGAATTGTCTATGATATAACATTTTATATAAAACGTATGATGTACATTTAGGCTAGGTACAAAGCTCGAACGCTTGAAGCGGACTGCCTGGTGCATCTTACTCGTCCCTTTGACTGCAAGTGAATGTAAGCCGATCGTTGCACGACCGAGCTAGAGTCGATCGACATGGCTTCAAGCTTACTTCGATCGTTCGCTCCTCGAACCTATAAGCTGTAAGGCTTTTCAGTACTTTTGTCCGCTGGTCGTGATGGTAATACCTAAATCGAGCATCTACGATCGCAATCTCAATGCAAATACCTCCTTTCAGGCTCCAGCTCGTATCAAGCGTAAAAGTCACCAATTCTATAATTTGAAAATTTATGCTGTCTATTATTCAACCATCTAAAACAGCAGAGCTGATTGGTGAGTTACGTCAAACTCTCAATCTGACGCAAGAGCAACTTGCCGATCGGCTTAGTGTGACGTTTGCGACTGTCAACCGCTGGGAGAACGGACACACCACCCCATCCCGACTAGCTATGAAGCAGATCCACACTCTGGCAAAATCGATGGGCGATCGCGGACAGGAAATTCTACTGCAATATATTGAGACTGAAAACAAGGATCGGCGATGACTCAGAAGGACTCCTTCATTTGTATTCGTCCAAATTGCACGGCACAAAATAATCAAAGCCATCCGTTTCCAAACTACATAGATTGGGACGTTCCAGAACCTAAATGCCAGTGCGGATCTAACTTGGGCTGGAAGAGCGCTAATGGGGATGCTTATTTCCTTAGGTGCTCTATAGGTAGTGGAGGGGGAGGAAGCGTATACAAGGCTTGCAAGAAAACAAAAAGCGGGCTTGAAGAAGGATATGCGCTAAAATTTTTTCATTCGCGTGATACAAGCCTTGATAAATGTAAGAAAGATTTAGAACGCGAGGTTCAAGCTCTTCAAAACGCTCAGAAAGCCGGTGCAAGAGTCCCTAAGTATATTGACTGCTATTTTCCGGATACTGAAGATAAGCAAAATCAAGGCCTTAATTTTTTTTTGGTGCAAAATTTGATTAATGGTGAGGATATGTCTAAAGTCCTTGCATCTAAAAAAAAAAGATTACGGAAGGAAATGTATACTTCCAAGAACAAGAAATGTTTCAATATCTTATTGACTTACTAGAGACGCTGCACTTACTTCACAAGGAGGATATTATTCATAGAGATATCAAACCCGCGAACATTGTTCAAGTAAGTGATGATGGAGATAAAAATGTCCGAGAGTATCCAGAAAAAACTCCGCTGCTATATTTAGTGGATTTCGGTTCTTCTAAACAATTAGAACCGGGAATTGATAATAAATTTACTCGAAATTATCCTCGCACGCCCCTCTATGCTCCCCCAGAGACTTTAAATGAGGTAGATTTAGAAGATGAAAAATTAGACTTCGACAAGTACAATTGGTTAGTGGGATATTTTAACTCGAATTCTTTATTAGAGAAGCACCGTTGGACAAGAGATCTTTATTCACTAGGTGTAACAATTTGCGAGCTTCTGAATGGAATTCCTCAAAGAATTTATTCTCGTTTTAAGCCATCAGATAAAATATGGAGCGAATGGATGCTTGATTTAAGGTTCCAAGTTCCAAATTTGTATCCGATTCTTGAGAGAATGTCTCGGTTTTACCCAAACGAGAGATATCAGACCGCGATGGATGCTCTGCTGGATACCAGTACTCAGGCTTGGTTAATTTATGGTGACGGCAAAGATAACCGTTGGCTCTTCAATGAAAAACTATTGGAAGATGCTTTGAAAGATATAGAAAAAAAAGAAATAAATTCTGTTCCCCAACTGCAACGAAAATTTTTAAAAGCAAGTGATGATGAAGTTAAGAGGAAAAAGATAGAGCGCTATCGTAGCTATAATAATTAGGAAAACTGATTACAATTTTTTTGGGTTCCATTTTTAGAGTACTATGAATGATAATTTAATTAATGATTTTGGAAAATTAAGCTTAAAATTTGAAGAAGAATGGAAGCAAATAAATAATAATAAATTATTAAGTGCTGACTTAATTGCTCAATTGGTTGGTAAATGGACGAGACTAGAAAAAACAACATTTTTGGCTAATAAGATATATGAAATATTTTTAACTTATCACCAAGACTTTGAAGGATTTAAACCCGAAAATAAAGAGGAAATAAAAAAAAAAGTTACTAGCTACTTAAAGCAAGATAAATATTTTTTGCAGTGTCTAAGAAACTTTAATGATCAGATTATAAGTAACAAGAAATGTTTGCCAAATAAATTGGTTGAAGTACTCTCGAATATTTTGGATGAAGAGGATTTACAATGGGAGGAGTACGAGACAGAGCTTGGAGAATTAGAGGCGATTAGAATTATCAGATATGATTTATCGAAACAAGAAGTTACTGTTCATCAAATTTATCAAGATGCTCTTAATTTAGATGACATTTTACAAAAAATAAGAGAAAAAGAAGAAAATGTCCCTCAAAGCAAACTCGAATCTGAACAAAGTTCCAAGGAAGAAATAGCTTCTACACCAACTAATGGGTTGCAGCCATTTGTGAAATTAACTCAAATCCTGTTTACGGCTGCAATTCCTATCTTCGTACTAGGATTTTGTGTTTATCGAGTGACTCAACCTCGGATAGAGGAAGGTGAGCCTACTCAAGAGAACCCCAGTCCTGAATTGGATATTATCCAACAATCTTGCGAACAGTTTAGGCCTCGACTGCGCGACATCAACCTAGCAGGTCGAGAGGAAATTGTCGAGAAAAGAGATTTACTAATTCAAGATATTGACGAGTTTTTACAAACTCATAATGATCGGTCTCTCGATCGCATTTGCAATGGGAGTCAATTGGATAGTGAATTTGCTGATGTATTATACCGACAGGCTTTTAGGTTAGCTAATTCTGGCGATTTTGGAGAAAGCACGATGATTAGGAGCGATGGCAGTCTCAGTGAATATGGGGCGGTAAGATCTTTGTGCCTAATCCCAGAAGACTTGCTGAACTCCGAAGCCTTTCAGGACCCTCCTAAAGAGAAGATGACAGAATGGAGAGCTGGAGAGCAAGGAGAAGTTGTAGAAGCCGAACTTGGTAAGATTGAATCCTGTCCGGCTGCTAGTCCCTAATCCTGTTAGCTTTAAGTTGCTTTTCTCTTTCCTTGCGTTGAGGATTGTAGAAGAAAAAATAACTCCCCACATACTCATCAAAAATTGAGGCTCGAATGCCAAACCGACCCCAAAGCATCAGTTTCATTAAAAAAGGGAGCTTTCTCAAGAGTCCGCTAAATGGGAAAAATTGTGCATTTTCGGGGATCGGCTTTCTCTGAGTAACGATTGATTCTGATTCGATCGAAAACTGAAGCCAACCCACTCCGATCCAAAATGCAAAACTCATCAAAGCAGTGGCTCCACAAATCGCTAGCCAGCCTCCGAGTTGGACCAAGAAAATTCTTCCATCATCGAGTAGAGATGCTTTGGAAGTTCCGATATCGTAGAGGAGAGAGTCAGGGGTGGCAAAAAAAGCAACTGCTAATGTTCCCCAGCAACCACAGCCCAAATGAACTGGGATAGCACCAACCGGATCGTCAATTTTCAACCAGGGCAAGATGATTTGTTCGCCGACAACAACAATCAGTCCGCTAAGAGCGCCGATAGCGAATGCTGCCCATAAGTCTACGTAAGCTGACGAAGCTGTGATAGCGACCAACCCCCCTAAAATTCCATTAATGAAGGTTCCAAGAGATGGCTCAATCTTGTTGTGCTGAACTATTAAGATGGTTGCAAGTCCACCGGCCGCAGAGGCGACTAATGTGGTGGCTACAATATGCGAGACAAAAGAAAGTTGACTGGTCGAACCACCATTAAAACCAATCCAGCCTAACCAGAGAATTAGTCCACCTAGCGTTAGAAATCCAAGATTGTGAGGAAGACCCACAGCGTTTTTGAAATCATTTGGCACTCGATATCTGATGATGTTTCCTTTAGGGTCGTACTGCTCGATTTCATTTTGCGGATCGTAGTCAAATTGAGTCCATCTAGGTCCCAATAACCAAGCTCCGACTAAGGCCGCCGTCCCGCCAACGGAGTGCACGACGGTCGAACCGGCAAAGTCCCTGAAGTCAAGTTGAGACAGCCAACCAAAAGGTCCCCAAACCCAATGTCCTACCCAGGGATAGATTAGAAAGGTAAGTACAAAGGTAAACAAACAGAATACCCAAAATTTAACTCGTTCGACGACCGCTCCAGAGACAATCGTTGCTGCCGTACCCGCAAAGACTAGCTGAAAGAAAAAGATTGAGGCAAAAGTGCGGTTCGGCCAAAGTTCTTTTAAGCAAGAAAAACCCTCATTTGGAAATCCCAGGGGGTTGAGTTCTCTATTATTTACCCCTTCTTCAGTAATTTCGAGTGTGGGAAAGGGTAGATCGAATGCAATATTCCATCGACCTCGGTAGCTGTGGATGTTAGAACTCGCTGTGCTATCTACGGGACAGACATAGGGCTGGTTGTTTGAGACGTTGGCACCATCGCCAAACATTACGCTAAATCCCAGCAACCAGAATGCTAAGGTCGCAATGCAGAAAACCACTGCATTTTTCGTCAACACGTTAATTAAACTTTTTTGGCTGCAAGAACCCGCTTCTAATAGAGCAAAGCCTGCATTCATGAAAAAGACTAATGCTCCTGCGACCACCAGCCACAGAGAGTTAATAAAAATTTCGAGAGCGTCTACTTTGTCAAGATATTCATTCTCTTGAGCAACAGCTTTCATACTAAATAAAGCTAAAACTGTTACTGAAAATAGACAAATAAACCGCAGCCGCAAACGCCAGAACTTGCTCATCTCTCTCATACTATTTTTTGCCGCACAATCTACATCAACGACTGAGGTCGAAGACTCTTAGCCGTTGCCGCCTCAATAGCATACTTGAGGTGGTGTGTGAATTTCGGGAATCTATGCTACATAGGTATTCTCTTAATTCCGCCGAAGTCTCGAACTTGGGTCGTGGAGAATTTCGCTTCGCATCTCAAGCACCCAAGATTTGCGCGATCGCCGTTTCGTTTCGTCACCCCGCGTCAAGGCGATCGCTGCCTTATTCTAATAGAGTTGTTGGGAAATTGGGGGAAACTGCCACCAGTTGCAACTACCACTGAAACCCTGACGAGTAAATCCCCTCACTCTAAAGTGAAGCCCTCAAAAGTTAAGATAGATATGGTCTATCGAGATTTAGAATGCCATGGCTCCCTCTATCGTCAAACGTTATCTGATCGCTTTTGGCAAGTACAAAATAGCTGGATTTGCGTTTTTGGCGATTTCCGTCGGGGGTGCGGCCGTATTTGGGTTGCAAGATCCGCCCCCGCCTACCTATGTCGGTCGCGGCGTTTTAACCCTCAATCAGTACCCCGCCACTCTCTCTTCA
Source organism: Cyanobacteriota bacterium (assembly GCA_034189805.1). GTDB lineage: Bacteria > Cyanobacteriota > Cyanobacteriia > Cyanobacteriales > Geitlerinemataceae > Zarconia. The sequence goes on along the minus strand of JAXHUC010000056.1, from coordinate 22,982 downwards.
ACCGGGGGCGAAATTCAGGCCACGGGGGCGAGTCTGCTCACCAAAGACTTTTTACTCGACCAGAATATTATTAATATAGCTGCCGAACAGGCCAAACTTTCGCCCGATCGCATTCGCAGTTCCGCGTGGGTGTCTCTCCCAGTGGAAGGAGAACCGCCGATTTACCGCGTCGGGTATCGGGACGACAGCCCAGAACGAGCCGAAGCGGTGGCAAAAATGCTCGTCGAAGGCATGGTGGAGAAAAGCCGTTTCGTCAATACTCGCCGGGTACAGTCGATCGCCGATGCCCTCAACGAACGCTTGCCGGAAGTCAAAGCCGAACTCGAAGCGGCCGAAGGAGAACTCGTCCAATTCGAGAAGGTGGAAGGCGCGGCGATCACCATGGCAATTAACGGCAACCTCGTCGGACAGATTGCTGGCAGCCAAGAGCAGCAACGACAGCTTCAGCTCAACCTAGAAACCGTCGATGCCCAAATTCGCAGCTTGGAAGAGCGCCTGGGCTTAACCCCCTCGGAAGCCTACGCCGCATCGGCCCTCAGTGCCGACCCTCTCATCGCTCAGTTGCGAGTGCAGATTTACCAGCTCGAAAATCAAATGGCAGTCGAAAGCCAGAACTTTCGCCCGGAACACCCCCAGATGCAGGAGTTGAACCGCCAGCTCGGCGCTTACGAGCAGCAGTTGGCCCAGCGATATCTCGAAGTGATCGGCGGAGACGGCATCGCAGCCGCCATTCCCAGCAGTGCCCGGATTCGCCAAGATAGCAGCCTCGATCCGGCGCGCCAGGAGTTGGCCCGGCAGTTGGTGGGCCTGCAAACCCAGCGAGAAACCATCATCCAACAGTTATCCTCCGCCGAACGCAACGAGCAACAGCTTACCGAAGAATTCGTCACCATTCCCAACAAGCAAATGGAACGGGAGCGCCTCGCCAAGCAAGTGGCGCTCAAAAGCGCCCTCTACGACCAACTGCAAGCTCGCCTGGTGGATACCGAAGCGGCCAAAGCCGAAACCGTCAGCAGCTTGAATGCCGGGGAAGTTAACGTCGATACGGAAAGCACCCCGCCCCAGAACATGTTACTGTTGCTGGCGATCGGCAGTGGGGTGGGACTCGTCGGCGGAGCGGCCGTGATTTACCTGCTCTCGGCCCTCGAAGGTCGGTTCTACACTTTCGAGGAAGTACGCGGCGCTCTCCAGGAGCAGGACGTACCGATTTTGGGGACGATTCCCACGCTGTACCCCTTGAGCATGGAAACCGAACAAATGCCCGTGGCGATCGAACCCCATTCACCCTACCTGGAATTTTACGAACGCCTGCGCAGTAATTTGCGTCGTTTGGGGGAAGATCCGCCGAAAATGGTGTTGATGACCAGTGCCGGGTCTCAGGAAGGAAAAACCTTCAGTGCCTACAATTTAGCGATCGCCTCGGCCCGTGCGGGTAAGCGGACGCTGCTGATTGAAGCCGACTTGCGATCGCCCTCTTGCGCCACCGCCTTGAAAGTCGCTCCCGACCCCGCTTTAACCGTCGAACCCCAACGCTACTACGGTCAGCTCGACTGTACCCGCCTGGTTCCGGATGTGGAAAACCTGTACATCGTCCCCAGCGCCGGCCCCCAACAGCACGCCGCAGCCATCCTCGAATCGAGCGAAATGCGGCAACTCCTCAAGGATGCTCGTTCCCGGTTCGATTTTATCGTTCTCGATACCCCCTCTTTACGGCGCTGCAACGATGCCCTCTTACTCGAACCCCACACCGACGGCATCATCCTGGTGACGCGACCCGGAGAGACCCAAGGTAGCCTGCTGACGGAGAATGTCGAATTGCTCGAAGAAACCGAAGAAATCGAATTCCTCGGGGCGATCGTCAACGATGCGGAAATTCCCGTCAACCTGCCACCGGAAATTTTCGATCGCCAGGACAACGATCGAGAAGTTGCCTTCGCGCCGACATCCCCAACCAACGGCACCGACCCGCTTTATCCGCAATCGGAGCATCCAGAAGCCTATCCCAAAGCTGAAGTTCCTAGCGGTCGGCGGTAGGGTTCGATCGGTCGATCGTAGGGCAGGGGAGGCGATCGTCAAATTTCTTGATTCTGAGCGGGCAACGCATCGTTTTTAACCCGCTTCTTATCCACATCTGCATTGAGACAAGAGGTTCCGATATCCGTCCCGGACGTAAACCTGGAAAACTGCAACTTGACGGCTTCAGAAGAAAACCGCTCGGTCATTTCGTACATATACTTCGAGCCAAACATCTCTTGTTCTCCATACCATTTACGGCCGTCGGCATATCGAAGTTTGTACGATCCAGAAGGGAGGGGAATTGCCACCATCTCCCCCGCGCGGACAAATGCTGTGGCGACAACGGTATGAGAGTCCCAGTCCACCACTTGGATGAAACGATGATAGTCTGGCTGCACGACACTTTCACTCCCCACACAAGAAGCCGATAATGGTGACTCGTCATCGTCAACGGGCGCTCTGAGAAATACGCGCACTTGGGAGACATCCTCCTCCTCGAGAATCTCTGCTGCGTGTAAAACTCCAGTGGGCGGGAGTTCTAGGGGTTTGCGCTTCACGGGTTCGGGTCGTTCGATCGAACTGACAATCGTCACGTCGGTATTGCTTTGACGAACCCAAGACGAATAAACCCAGGCAATTCCCACGCAAAACGCGATCCACAGCGGTATTCCCAACTCGTGTCCCAGACTGAATCCTCGACCGTTTGTCTTTCGAGGCGGGCGCTGCTTAGCTTCTTTGCGAGAACGAGTTTTAAGATGTTTAGACACGATCGATTGCTTGCAAGTGCTAGAGGTGTACCAACTGATTCGATCGGATTCGATCGACATGGCGATCGATCCTCTCTTGGTATTATCTAGATAATTTCGATCGCTTTTATGCAAATGCTGGCAATCTTTACCTGAATTTCACGTCAGGCGAGGGTATGGAATCGGGTGTGGGGTGTGGGGTGTGGGTCTTTCAAGGGAATGCTTTTCACAATTGGTGGGAATTGGCACGATCTCGCTTTTGAACTGACACGAGATTTCCAGGGTTTTGCCTCCCCTGCTCCCCCAGCCCTCCTCCCCATTCCCCATTCCCCGTTCCCCACCTTCACCGGACACAATCATCCAAAACTGACGTTACTCCAACGATTCGAGAAACGTTTTTACCCCGCCATCGGCTTCCAACACTACTCGCAATTGTGGCGTTTGTCCCGGTGCGAAGGGCGACACCATCGCTTCTCCCTCTAAAGGAACGCCAGTTCGATCGATATAGTTATCTGCGGCGTGCCCCAGGGGAATTGCTTCTTGCAAAGAACCATCCTCGTTCAGAATTAACGTATACTCCAAGTCGCGAGTCAGTCCCGGTTGGGGTTCCCAGCGCTCTTGGAAATAGTCGCGCACCTCGGCAATTTGCGGAACCACGTCGAATGCCGTACTCGGTTCTGGGGCTTCGTCGGCAAACGCAAATGGATTATCGTCTCTGGTACCTTGGCGGGTGGGGCTATTGGGCAGACTGCCACGGGAACTTGCAGCCCCAGTATCCGGTAGGGTAGGGAGCGGACTGCCGAGTCCCTCGTCCTCCAATACGAAACCTTCCGATTCCGCAGCAATTGAAGGAGGTAGGGGTGGCGGTACGGAATCGGCAAAGGGTTCGAGTGGGGGGGCAGAGGGAGCGACTTCTGGCTCGACGGGTGCGGCTTCTGGGTTGGTTCCGGTGATGATATCCCCCGGAACGAAAATCGATTGGCTGCTACGATCGCCTTCTGACGGTTCCGTGGGAATGGGAATCGGCGTTGGGTTGACCGGCGGTGGGGGCAGCAATCGCTCCTCTTCTTCCACGGGGACTGTATCGAGTTCTTCTTCTTCTAGGGGTGTTGGTGCGGGGGATGCTTCTGCTTCAACTCTGGGTTGAGTCAGTGGCGGTGGTGGCCCCTCTGGCGGCAGGGGAAGGGATGAAGAGGTCTCGGATACCGCTGCGGATTCTTCCATCGCTGGGGACATCGTTGCGACTTCCGAAGGCGATCGCATTCGGATAAAGGTGGTTGTCGCCCCGACGGCAAGTAGGGTGGCTGCGGCTCCGGCTCCCGCCCAGAGAAGGGGTTGCTGCCAGTTTCTCGATCGCTCTTTCTCCAAGGGGGGCAGCGTCATCACTTCCGCCGCATATTCATCGAGTGCCGTTGCCAAATCGAACAGTTGCAGCGCCCCCAAATCGATCGACTCTCCCGATTCCGGCGTAGCGAGGGAACCGAGGAAAAGGCGATGGGATACGAGGCCCCGAGGTTGCAGGTAAATCGCTCCGGATTTACTCGGCGGTGGCGGGGGTGACTGGGAGTTCGGCAATGCAGACGAGCTGCTGTAAATGCTGCTTTCCATCGTCGGAGCGATCGCCCCAGAGGGACTCAAAAGCGCCGTATTTAACTGCACTGGCGACTGTTGGAGCAAATTTTGCACGTACTGGCTGACAGCGTAGTAGAGGATGTCGAGTTGGGAGCGGTTGCCTCGAATCGCCACCTGCTTGTCTTCGGGCACTCGCGGATCGTCCAAACTCAGCTCGAATTGCAGCTTTTTGAGCACGGGACGGTTCGTCCAGCGAGATAGGGGGGACTGCTTGGCAATAATTTCTAGAGTGCAAGTGGGGGGCGTGTATCGCAGGTGATACGACCCGTTCATCAGACTCAAAGGATTGGAGTTGAACATGGATTCGAGGGCAACAGGGAGAGCGAGAAAACGCGAACGGTCGATGGGTGGGAATGGATGAATTATTAGGATAGATTATTGGGATTGGCTCGATCGCTCCAGCAGCGCCATCCACAAGCGGCGATCGCCACCGGGACCGCTGTAGAAGAGCAAATCGATCAGTAGTTTGAGGGCCAGATGTGCCAATCGTTCGGGGGCCGCGCGATCGCCTTCGTGCATTCGTTCTTGATAGGTATTGGTGAAGGCATCGAGATAGTCGCCTAACAGCGCCGCTTGGTGGGGAGGGCGATTTTGCTCGGCGAGTTGTTCGAGTAGAGCTACCGCGCGGCGAATTAACTCTTGATGTTGTTTGGCCAGATGAGCGGCTATCGCCACTAAAGAGCGCGCTTCTTCCACATCTAACTTTTTGCGTCCCCCAGAACTGTTGCGCAGGGGGTTCGACTGCCGCAGCCGCCATAGAGTAACCCGATCGGCGATCGTCGTGTTGACATCGAGGTTCGCCGCCGCCTGGAGAATCTCTTCCGACCCGATCCCGGCTAGCGTCTCGAGTGCGAGCAACACCAAATCAATTTGAGTTTTGATATTATCGAGCTGCACCGGATCGGGGGCAGTGGTTAGGGGAAGGTTTTCCCATTTTCCACGAGCTGGGCGGGTGGATGAGGAGGTTTGACTTACTCCGCGATCGCCGTTCGTGGAAGCCAACTGAATTGAAGGACGCATAGGTTTAAAATACGATCTGCCAAGGGCGTTGGCATAGCTACTTGGAATACTCCATGAATTCTCTTATCTGGGTTTGGAAGCTGACAGCGCGTAAATCGTCCGGATAACTTTCCGGATAATTTAACAATTAACAGTTTAATGTATTGCAGCTTTATGGTGACAACCAATGGTAACAACCCAGTTTTTTCGAGGGACGCTCTTATGTCTTTGTGCTGCTGTTAGTGCTGCGGCGACAATCGCCGGATGCACCGAAACCGCCAACTCCCCCGAACCTGTCGAGACGAGTACCGAGCCAACAGAACCCGTCCCTCAAACTACGCCAGAACCTTGGAAGGTTCCGGAACCCGAACCCACCCCAACAGCTCTACCGGAACCGGAAACCCCCGTCGTGGCGGTCAATATTGATGCAGAACCCAATCGATCGAATACTGAAGATACGCTGCCCCCTGTGCCCCTAGACGCGGCTAGTGCGACAGAGTTTCTCGATCTGCGCGGTGTGGGGGATGCGGGAATGACCGAAACTCACCAACAGCCTTACAATTTGACCGATTTTCTCTCGATTGGCGCAACGGCAAACTTCGGCGCGCGGTTGGATATTTTCGATCCCACGGGGAAATCCTATCGGGGGGATTTGTCCTTTATTAACTGGGAGAGTACTATCGGTCTGAGGTGCGATGAATTTTGGGCCCCGCTCAATCCCGGTGCTTTTGCCTTTGTCTCCCACCCGGACAACATCACCGAGGTCTACAAGCGCGGGTTTAATTTAATTGGTTTGGCAAACAACCACACGCGGGATTGTCCGAGTGCCGATGATGGTTTAGATGGAGCGTTGGTATCGTCCCAGCACATGGAACGGTTGAGCGAAGAACTCGATGCCAACTGGCTGTGGCACGGAGTTGGAGAGCAAAAAGAAGCCACCGTGAAAACTCTAAACGTGAAAGGGCGATCGGTCAAAGTTGCGTTTGCCAGTTTTTATCTGGCCGAAGGAGACTGTACCTACGTCACCTGTAAGTTCGACGAACAAACGGTGTTGCGATCGCTTCGGGATGCCGATGCCGATATTCGGATTCTCTCCATTCACAGTTGGACGGCCGAAACTCAGAAGGAATTGGAGAATCTCGGGGTTAAGTTCCTGACTTACTACAACGGCGATGTCGTTTTCGGACACGGTCCCCACGTTTGGGCCCCCGTTCGGGTGGTAGAATCGCCGACGGGTAAGCGAGGTGTGATGTTCGAGAGTTTGGGAAATTTCATTCATCCGGCACTTCTACCCAAGACGACGAATCTGATCGGTCGAGTCTTATTCGATCTCGAGACGATGAAACTGCGTCAGGTGCAAATTATTCCCATTGCAGTCGATCGCGTCGATGCCTATTTCGGTGGCACACCCGAGCCATCAGCCGTACCCGCCAATCTCAACTGGCAACTTACCAGCGATCCGGCCTGGCAAAGTGGGGTCAATCCCCAAGTTCGGGGCGCTTACTCGAATATTCAATAGTACGTTTATTCAATCGTACATTGGTGAAAGGTTAAGCTGATGTGCTGATGGTCGAGGGGAATCGGGAATGGTGAAATGAGACATACTGTATACCATCGAGAAATTTTCGATCGCAGTGCTTCTGCCGGTGAGCGCGCTGGTGGTAGGAAACCTGGCGGTTAATTCGTCGCGACCGTCGGCTGCGGCGCATCATCGTCCGAGTCTCCATTCGCTCTTTGACGCGCTTGAAGTTGAGGACGAGGTGTCCAGTCCACAGGGTTGCGGATTTGGATTGAACGGCAACACCCGAATAGAGTTTGCCGGGGTCTATGCCAATGGCCATTGGTTGAGTTTGGATATCCGATGGTTGTTGGGTAAGTTGAATGGCAAATATTTTCAGGTCGTTTGGGTAGATCTTGGCTTGACCGTCTCGCAGCCAGCGACGGGCGCGAGATGGCTTGGTCGGCATGAGGGGGGTTCCCTCGGGCGAAATTACAGGTACACGTTGCATGGAGATAATCCTTACGTGAAAAAGTGTTTGAGACTTCCGTCTCGTCCCTTCGACCAATTCGTTCAAGATGTCTGGGCGTTACCCACGTCTGACAACACAGACTTGCAGATAAACCGGGCTAGGGAAGTACCCGGCAGTGCGTACCAGAACGAATCGCGGGTGGTCTAGTCAGGTCAAGAGGGTTGGTTGTCCCCCAAGCCACCGTTTTTTTTACCGGGGGTTCCTGACCCTCTTCGCGTATCGCTGCCTCCCCATTTCCCCTTTTCTATCTGACCCTGTTCTCCTGGCTACAGTCTTACCTTTTCTCCCCTCAAATCCGAAAAATTACCCACACTCAAGTTTGCTGAATCCTTACGTTTTGTGTTTCTAGATCGAATACCTTTTGGTTCGATCGAGTTCCATAACGCAACGAAAAATCGATTTAAATCAGGCTCGATCGAATATTGAGTCTCCGTGAAATTGCGAATATCCAGTTTCGTGAAAGTCTAATTTTTAATCCTTAAATTCTCCCAGTTTTGGCAATTCAAACATGATTTGACTCTGCGTAATATTTCGACAGTATACTGAGCCGATACATTATTCTATTTTCTTTACTTAATATTCATGATTTCTTGATGGGTAACTTTAAGTATTCAGTTATACAATCGAAATTGGGAAGCAACTAAAACCAATGAATTTAGGCTAAATCGATAAGTCAATGCATTAGAAGTCGATCGAGTTTAACAAATAGATTTTATAAACTTAGTGCGATCGAGTCTAATTATCGTTTCATGTTTTATAGGGGTTTGATTTCATCGAATTTGTCACGATTCAATCATTGCCTGAAAATTTTGCGACTGAAGAAATTTTTGAGATTGAATATCCAGATGTTCAATCGACATGCTTTTGGTTGAGAGGCAAAATACTGATACATAAGTAATTTTTGCTGTCAAATTTAAATGCAATCGAGCCAGGATTTACTCCTGTCTGGATACAAGTCTTGCTGTCCGAGCATTCAAAAATATTGAAGCTCTCACTCATATAAATTCTACGATTTGAAGAGGTTAATTCTCATGCCAAGACGTAATGGTATTGATGACAAAGAGCTATTTTTGGGCGACGATCGCAACGAAGAGCTTTTGGATGAACTGGTAGAAAATCCCGGTAGACAAATTATCATTGAAGCCAACCGCAACAAGCTCGGAGAAGGTGCACCGGGAGCAGATCCAGAGCCAACTTCAGAAAGTACGGGAGAAGAAGAAAATCCGAACTCCGATCTTCTAGAGGAACAGCCGACCGAACCGACGAACGCAGAACCCGTCGAAATCGTTCCCCAGCCGATCGAACCGGCAAACGAAGAACCCGTCGAAACCGTTCCCCAGCCGATCGAACCGACGAACGAAGAACCCGTCGAAACCGTTCCCCAGCCGATCGAACCGACGAACGAAGAACCCGTCAAGGCCGAACCTGCCAGCCTTGGAGACCAAGTATTCTACGACCTCAATGGCGATGGAATGCAAGATGCGAACGAAACTGGCGTGGCTGGCGTTACGGTTACGCTGACGGGTGGTGGAGCAGATGGCGTTATCGGCACTGCCGACGATACCACCACGACCGCCACAACTGATGAAAACGGTCAATATCGCTTCGAGAACCTCAATCCCGGCGAAGAATATCAAGTTACGTTTTCAGACCTACCCGAGAACTACGAGTTCACTCAGGCGAATGTCAGCGACAACGACCACGGCGATTCCGATGCCGACAGCAACGGCAAAACTCAAATTGTCACCCTCAATCCTGGGGAAAACAATACTATCTTAGATGCCGGAATTGCAGAAAAGCCGGTTATCGAAAATGGAACCTACCGTCTCTTCAACCATCCCAACGCCGATGCCACATCTCCCTACTACGGTTTGCGCTTAGATGGTTTGATGAGTGGCGATGAGAACGACATCACCACCTTTGACTTCGAGCATCCCGGTGCTGAAGTCTACATGAGTGTCTCCGGCAGTACCGTTCGCATCTTCGGACAAGCCTTCGGTGGTGTGGATATCGGCGCTGAATACGATCCCAACCAGTCTGGCTGGTGGCAATTTGACTTTACCTACACCGATCTCGATCGCATTGCCGGCGACGATGACCTCGGTATTGATGCCACCAACGAAGGAAATGCCAGCGGAACCATCAAGCAACTCTACGGAGACCTGGCGGAGTACGACTTGGTAGACTTTGCCGGTCGTCAAAACGGAACCTACAAGTACGACCAAAGCTTCACTCTGGGCAACCTCGCTGACGAAACCGGCTACAAGGGATTTGAAGGAATCTCCGGCTGGGGTTGGCTCAACCACTCCGGTGCCGAAGGACATTTGAAAGCGTCTGACTGGGTATTCACCGTCGGACCGAAAGTCAGCACCGAAGGGCCAAGTGCCTTGGGAGACAAAGTATTCTACGACACCAACGGCGACGGCATTCAGGATGACGGCGAAGGCGGAGTTGCTGGAGTTAGCGTCACGCTAACCGGAGGCGGCGAAGATGGGATTATCGGCACTGCCGACGATACCACGGCGGCGACAACCACCGATGCCGAAGGGAACTATCGCTTCGACGACCTCAACGCCAACGAAGAATATCAAGTTACCTTCTCCAACCTGCCCGAAGGATACGAGTTCACCCAAGCCAACGCTGGCGGCGGCGATACTGTCGATTCCGATGCCGACCCCATCACCGGTATGACGCAAACCGTGAAGCTGCAACCGGGCGAGTACAATCCGACTCTCGATGCAGGTATTGTCATCCCCGAAATCGACCCCGAAACCGAACCCGAACCCGATCCGCTACTGGGTGCTTTGGGCGATCGGGTTTGGTACGACAGCAACCAAAACGGCGTTCAAGATAATGGCGAGCGGGGTGTTTCCGGTGTCACCGTTAACCTCCTCAACGGCAACAACGGACTGATTGCCAGCACCCAAACGAATAGCAACGGGAACTACTTGTTCGACGATCTCGCACAAGGCTCTTACCGGATCGCGATCGACAAACAAACCCTACCCGATGGTTACGAAATTACCCAAGCTAACCAAGGCGGCAACGACGAACTCGATTCCGATGCCAATACCAACGTGGGTTTAATGCCCACCACTTACTTGGATGCTGGGGAACGAGATCTGAGCTTCGATGCGGGAATCTTCCAGACTCCGGTAGACCCCGAACCTCCAGTCGATCCCGAACCGCCAGTAGACCCCGAGCCTCCAGTCGATCCCGAACCGCCAGTAGACCCCGAACCTCCGGTCGATCCCGAGCCTCCAGTCGATCCCGAACCTCCGGTAGACCCCGAACCTCCGGTAGACCCCGAGCCGGCCAGCTTGGGCGACAAAGTGTTCTACGACACCAACAAAGACGGCATTCAAGATGCAG
>JAXHUC010000056.1:0-12087 GCA_034189805.1 Cyanobacteriota bacterium | reverse complement strand
CCCGAGCCTCCAGTCGATCCCGAACCTCCGGTAGACCCCGAACCTCCGGTAGACCCCGAGCCGGCCAGCTTGGGCGACAAAGTGTTCTACGACACCAACAAAGACGGCATTCAAGATGCAGACGAAGCAGGTGTTGAAGGTGTCAAAGTCAATCTGATGGGCGGCGGTGAAGATGGTGTCCTCGGTACGGCCGACGATACTACTGCCACTACCACCACCGATGTCAATGGTGAATACGGATTCGACAACCTCAATCCCGGCGAAGAGTACCAAGTCACCTTCTCCGAGATTCCCGAAGGCTACGAATTCACTGAAGCCAACGCTGGCAGCAACGATGCGGCTGACTCCGATGCCAACGGCAACGGTGTAACCGAGAAAGTCACCTTAGCACCGGGAGAAAACAACCCCACCATCGATGCGGGTATTGTGGCTCAACCGGCTAGCTTGGGCGACAAAGTGTTCTACGACAATAGCGGCAATGGCATTCAAGATGCGGGTGAAGATGGTGTTGAAGGCGTAAGCGTCACTCTGACGGGCGCTGGCGAAGATGGTGTCATCGGTACGAATGACGATACCACTGCCACCACCACCACCAACAACAACGGTAAGTATCGTTTCGACAACCTAAATCCTGGGGAAGAATACCAAGTGTCCTTCTCCGACTTGCCCGAGGGCTACGAATTCACTCAAGCCAACGTGGGTGGAAACGATGCTGCTGACTCCGATGCCGACCCTGCTACGGGAATGACCGATACGGTCGTTCTCCAACCGGGGGAAAACAATCCCACCCTCGATGCAGGTGTCGTCAAAGCTGGGAAAGTCTTTTTTGAAGTGGATGGTGAAGGCAATCCCCTCTCGGCAGGTGACGTAATTGATGATGAGTTTGAGGCTTTAGGCTTTACCGTTACGACGAACAAGCCAAACAACAAGCCGGCGATGATCTTCGATGCTGCAAATCCTACCGGCGAAGATGACGACCTATTGAGTCCCGAGCACGGCAAGGTTCTAATTATTTCTGAGGACGGAGATTCTAGCGACCCTGACGACAATGCTGGAGGCGGAACGATCGTCTTTAACTTCGACAGCCCTCGTGCGATTGAAGGATTGGGTCTGCTCGATAATGAGGAAGCGGGCGGACAAGTTCGGCTGTACGATGCCAACGGTAACTTGATGAAGACCGTTCCTTTGCCGACGATGGCAGATGGCGAGTCGAAGGATGTCCAGATCGAAGGTACGAATGTCTCTCGGATGGAAGTCGAACTCGAAGGTAGCGGTGCGATTACCCATCTGTGCTTCGACGAGCACGAGGTTGTCGATCCCGAACCCCAGTTTGCTAGCCTGGGGGACAAAGTGTTCTACGACACGAACGGCGATAGCATCCAAGATGCGGGTGAAGACGGTGTTGAAGGTGTCAGTGTGACCCTAACGGGCGGCGGTCAAGATGGTGTCATCGGTACGGCCGACGACACTACCGACACCACTACCACCAATGGCGACGGTAACTATAGCTTCGAGAACCTCAATCCGGGCGAAGAGTACCAAGTGACCTTCTCCGACCTACCCGAGGGCTACGAGTTCACTCAAGCCAACGTGGGTGGTAACGATGCGGTTGACTCCGATGCCAACAGCAACGGTGTAACTCAGACAGTCACCTTGGCACCGGGCGAGAATAACACCTCCCTGGATGCAGGTATCGTCGAAGTCGAAGAACCTCCCGCAGACCCCCACGTCTGTGCTGAAATCGTCGGCAACGAGAGTATCAATGAAGGTCAGCAAGGCAGCTACAACGTCGAGGTGAACGAGGTCAGCAATGTCGATCGCTACTTCACTATCCAAATTAATAATGGTTCGGCCAAGCGCTATGACGGTGACGGTAGCAATCAGGACATCATGTGGGGTGGCTACTTCGATTACCGCGATGGTGTCGGCGGTCCGGTTACCGAAGTTCTCCCCGGCCGCATTCCCAACGGTCAATGGAGTACCGACGGGCACCGTCCGGCAAACGGCCCGAGCGATGCTAGCTGGGACTACACTGTCTATTCGGATGATGAGATTAACTCCGGCAACACGATTCGGGTTAAGGTACCTGCGGGTCAGACCGTCTCTGAGTCTTTCGAGGTGAAAGCCTGGAAGGAGCGGGTTTCTGTAGACAATGATGCTGGCAACAGCGATGGCTACAACGAGGGTACGGAAAACTTCTCCCTCTCGATTGTTGACGGTGATGCCGACGAGTTCAAACAGGATCTAGAAGTCGAAATCAAGGATAAGACCGAATACGAATACTTCAGTCCGATCGCACTCGACCTCAATGGCGACGGCGTACAAACCCAGGCTTTGGGCGAAACTGACGGCACGTTCGACCTTTTAGGTCAAGGTCGGCAAGTTGAGTCGGGTTGGCTCTCGGGAGAAGATGCCTTCTTGGCGGTAGATAGCAACCAAAACGGTGTCATCGACGATATTTCCGAGCTGTTCGGCGGTGATGTCGGTGCGGGTTTTGCTAAGCTTGCCACCTACGACACCAACGGTGACTTGCTGGTGGATTCGGACGAGATTCTGTCTGGCGGTCTGATTCTCTGGCAAGACAGCAACGAGAACCACTACACCGACGCAGACGAGCTGCTTTCCCTCGAATCTCAAGGAATTGTCAGCCTCAGCGTGGAGTACGAAGAGGTTCCGGGCAAAAACAACGGTAACTTCCTCTTGGAGCGGGGTTCGGCATTCAAAGCCGATGGCAGCCGCATCGACATGGTGGATGTTTACTTCGCGACGGGTCAAGAAGACGATCTGATGGGACCGAGTTTACCCTCAGATATCGTATCGGGCATCTAAAACTAAATTATGGGGGGTCTTTTCCCCTCTCAATCTCATCTCATTTTTTGAATGAGTTGTACTTTCCGCAAGTTTGCGATCGACCGCAGGCTTGCGGAATTTTGACGATCGCCCGAATTCGATCGCAAGGAGCTAATGTCTGGCTGCTCGTAACATCGCCGTAATCCGCTCTGCCGTAGGGAATACTCCATCTCCTTGAACTTCGTAGAAAGGTGGATGAATTTCGATTTTGATAATTTTATCGAGGTTGACGACGACGCTGCGATCGTACAAGTGGAAACACAAATATTTACGCTCCGATGCGAGTTGAAGTTGTTGGTAAAATTCTTCTCCCGTGGCTTGAATGTTAAAAGATTCAACGTCGCCGTTGATGTAATGTAAATTAACTTCCGTTCCACCTTCAACGTTTTCCATGAGAATTTATCCCGAATTTTTAGCGTCTTAAAAAGTTACATTTTAGTCGATTCAGAGAATATCATAGGTCTTATAAAATCGAATAAAACTCAAAAAGAATTAATAATTTAAGTCGATCGAATCCACCTCTTCAGGTTCGTTGCAGACGGTTCGGAGGGGGCTTGAGAAGCTTGGAGAGCAGGGGTCGATCGCCCCCTGAAAATCTCGTTTCATCCAGATACTCGATCGCCCCTCGGACTCCCTCGAACTGCCTCAAACTACCAAGGACTGCCGATCGTGGTAAAACCCGACCAATAGTACGGATGCGACAAATCCCGATCGGATAATTCGGCTAACTCCGGCGGTAGGGCAATTTGCAGGTCTCGGCCGATGAGTTGACCGTCTCGGAGGCGCAAATCTCCGCGCAACATCGAGATTTGGGCTTGGCGCAAGGCCTCGGCTTTGATGACGGTCTCCTCTCGTCCGAGCTGTTGGTAAAATTCTCCCATCAATCCCAAGGTGCCTTCATCGCTGACGTACCACAAACTTGCCAGGGCGGATTTTACCCCAGCCTGCACCGCCAGTCCGGCAAACCCCAATTCGGCATTTTTGTCCCCCACCGCCGTGCGGCAAGCACTCAGTACGAGCAATTCCACCGGAGGATTTCGCCAGTTGAGGTCTTCAAGGCGATCGAGGCTCAGTTGGCTGTCCCACAGTTGAATGTAGGACCGCTCGGGGTCTCCAGCTTTGAACTCGGCATGGGTGGCCAGATGAATGATGCCGAACGGGTAAGATTTGCGCAGGGCGTTGAGATTCTCGAGGGTGAACGTTTCGTTGAGAAAAACCTCACCGGGCCAGAGTCCTTGAGTGGCAGCAGATTTATCGGCAGAATTACCGGCAATTGTCGTCAGTTCGATGGGAACAGCCGGCAGCGCGGGAGCGTTGGCAAAGGTACTCGCTCCCATGGCTAGGACGCGAGTCTCCTCGAGAGAGCGATAGTTAGTATCGGTGAGGTTGAGGCTGGGAACCAGGGATACGCTGTATCGTTCGATCAGAAATTGCCGGCCGTCGTGTAATGCCGCCACCGGAACCGATCGCAATCCCGCATCCATCGAGAAGAGCAGGGTATCCGCACCGAGTTGCTCTAAGTCCGCTTCGAGGGGGGCAATTATCCATTGATAAAGTTGGCGCGACGCGGCGAGGTAGCTGTTACCATCCCGTCGGCGAGGGCTGGTCAGATTTATCCGAAAGTCGCGAACCACGGGAACGACTCGCTCTCGAGAAGCATCGGGGATGCTGCGATAGATCGGCTCGCCAGAGGGGGGAAGGGCGATGACATCGAGTCTGTCGTCGCGGGAGAACACGTAAATCGGGACGGAGACTCGATCGGTCTGGGCTTCAATTTCTTGCAGTTGGGCTTGTATGTCGTCGATCGATTGAAAATCGTCCCCGAATTCTCGATCGGTGTAGATTGCCAACTCTTCAGTGTAGAGATTTTCTAGGGAATTAAGAGCTTCATCTAGCAAGCCAGCATCGAGGAATTCTTCAATTTCCGGGCGCATGAGTTCGAGAGCAGCCAGTTCGGGAGACAGCTCCCCGACAATTCGATCGTTCTCTGGCTCTTCGCGATTTTCGGCTTCTTCTGTAAGCGATTGCGGTTCGATCGCCTCTGGGATGACTTCTGGAATGGGTCTACCTTGCAAATCCGTTACAACGCTAGAGCGAGTATCTCGATCGAGCGCTCTCGATTCTGGCATGGGAGTCGGACTTGGTGTTGGGCTGGGATTCGGACTCGGGGTCGGACTTGGACTTGGATTGGGACTTGGACTTGGATTGGGACTTGGTGTTGGGCTGGGAGTCGGATTGGGAGTCGGATTGGGACTCGGACTCGGACTTGGACTCGGACTTGGATTGGGAGTCGGATTGGGACTTGGATTGGGACTCGGACTCGGACTTGGGCTTGGGGTTGGACTTGGATTGGGACTCGGATTAGGACTCGGACTTGGACTCGGACTCGGGCTTGGGGTTGGGCTTGGGGTTGGGCTGGGGCCCGGACTTGGATTGGGGCTTGGATTGGGACTCGGACTCGGATTGGGTGTGGGACTGGGGCTGGAGTTGGGATTTCCTGGTCCCGGTGTTACCGAGAGGTTGCCTTGAATAAAGGTTTCATTCGGTACGTTATCGATCGAGATCGGGGGTTCGAGAGTTCCGACAACCGTACCGTCGGTAATGGCTCCGAGAGTTCCGTTCATCGAAGAATCACCAATGGAAAACGGATTGGTGCCACCATGGAGAATGTCAATTTCTCCGGGACTTTCGCCACCGGCAGTGGATAGACTTGCAGTCGTCCTATTTTCGGCAATAAAAGTATCGGTGAGGCGAACGTTCCCATTGGGCGCGTTCAAAATTACATCCCCGCCGACAAGATCGCCTTCTGCATCGATCTGCGTCACCGTAATATTGCCGCCAGCATTGAGGGTAACTTCTCCAGCGTTCCCGGCATTATTCGACTGACTTCTGGCAAAGATTCTGATTCCCCGATTAGCAACTTCGATCGCCCCTCCCGCATCCACCGTAATGCGACCGCCATTTCCCCCAGTTCCTGTCGCTCGAGATTCCGCGCGCAGGCTTCCCGTGCGAATGCGACCGTTGGGAGCCTGGAGGGAAATCGTCCCGGCATTCGAGGCGTTTCCCTCTATAACGGCTGAAGACACCTCTAATTGGTCGCCGATCGTAATATTGCCCGTATCTGAAACAATGTCGATTGATGTGCCATCACTTGCATTCCCCTCGAGGATGAAGCTGAAAGCGTGAACTTCGCTGGGAATCTCGATATCGCCGCTGGCTCTGACGGAAATTTCGCCGGGGTTGCGACCGTTTTGGGTATCGGCGAGCAGGCTTTGGGCGCGCAGAGTACCGTTGGTGGCCGTGAGGGTAATCGAGCCGCTATCGGCTTGCTCCGAACGGGTATCGATCGTCCCTAAAAGGAGACTCGCGCCAGAAATAGTGATATCTCGACCTCCAGCGGTAATCAATTCGGTGGTGTCCATCGAAAAATTACCCGCTCCATTGCTATCGGCATCAGCAATAAATGCGATCGGCTCTCCATTTGGCACGAATACCAGGGAAACTCCCGTAGGAATGGTAATGTTGTTGGCGGCTTCGATCCGGACGTTCGCCGTTTGACGTTCCAAGACATCGGCATTGAGGGTAACGTTTTCATCCTCAAATTCATCGGTTTGAAAGTCGAATAAAATATCCGGGAGCAGGTTTTCGATTTCTACCGGATTGCTGGGTTCGGCGCTGATGGTGATATTTTCGGGATCGAGGAGCAAGGTTCCCACGTTGCCATGGGGAGCGCTCAAATCCACCATTCCATCAAACTGTAAGGTTTGCTTGCCCGAAACCTCGACAAAACCGCCGTTTGAATTCGGAATTTGGAGTTCGGAATTCGGAAAGGGGGTATCGGTAGATAGAATATTGCTCGTGGAGAAAGTTGCGCCGCGAGCGCTAATCGTACCAAAAAATTGAGTGGTATCGTCGGCCCAGACGATAACTCGGCCACCATCGCCCCGTTCGGCAGCATCGGCAAAAATTGAGGTGTCCGCATCGACAAACGTATATTGGGCGTTGGGTATCGTGCCCAACCCGCGAAAGTCCCCACCTACAAATACATTGCCGCCACCGTTTTTCCCAGAGGCATTGAGGGTGGCATCGAGCAGTGCCACTCGCGTTCCCAACACTTGAATCGTCGGAGATTCGCTATTTGCAAACCGTTCTGCGTTCTCCAACTCTCCCGAAACGATCGCATCTCCAATTTGTGGGTTAATGTCCGAACCGGCCAGACTGAGGGTACCGTCGGGGCGAACGGTAATATTCGTCGCATGACCCGCGTCTTCTCCTCCGGTGAGCAATTGGGGAAGCGACAGGGGGTTCAAATTCCCCTCTTCGGTTGCGGCGGTTTGACGATCGATTTCCCAATTTAATTCCAAACTCAAAACGTTGCCCACCGCACTCAGACGCACGAGACTTTCCCCAGGAACGGCAGAGAGGGTAATATTTCCACCAGGGGCCTCGAGAGATCCGGTACTGACGACGGTTCCGCCAACGAGGGTCAGGTTACCACCATCGCTCGAGAGCAAGTTTCCTTCATTGACGATCGCGCCGGGTTCGAGTTGCGCGAACTCAAATGCATTAGGGTTACCTGCCAAACTCCCCCAGTCGTTCTCCCCGAAAACTTGCAACCAACCGGATTCGTCAAACCCAATGCCCGTGGCTGTCGTGGCGGTGAAGTCGCCGGGAACGTTGAGACTGGCATTGGGACCAAACACCAGTCCGGCCGGATTAACCAAGAAGAGATTGGCATCGCCACCGCTTACTTGCAACAAACCGTCGATATAGGACGGATCGCCGCCAGTGATGCGTCCTAAAATATTGATAATATCGGGATTGGCGAGAAAATTAGCGCTTTGTCCGATCGATAACCCAAACCGATCGAAACTGTGAAATAAATTTGCACCATCGTCGGAGAGTTGACCGCCACCGATATCAAAGCGTTCTCGGGTCGTATCTGGTTGGGGCGTGACGACGGTTCCCGTACCATCAGCGGCAGGAACGATCGATTGTGCCACACCCGCAACGGGTAAGCCAAGATACGCTAACCCAAATGCGATCGCCAAGATAAGGCGAGATCGCCCGCAAGGACTCTGAAGATAGAGAATTTTCATAGAAGCGAAGGTTTGAAGTGGCGAGAAAAAATAGGGGCGATCGCGCTCGAGATCGAAACGCATTCGAGTCTCGGAGCGGCTCAGTTCTCTTCGGTTCTCTCGGTTGGGGGGCGATCGAAGGCGCAATCGTTGTTTTCGATTCTAGCGAAAATTCTTTGTTTTGTTGAAGTTACCTTGCTCAAGATTTAGATTCAAGTTTTAATTTAAGTTTGCCAACCCAAAATCCGCTATTTTCGACCACATATCATCTAGATAAATCTTCAATATTAAACATATCCGATCGGTTACGCATTATTAAATATTTTAAATGTTCTGAATGTTCTAAAGTTTAAAAATAACCGTAAGCATTCAGCATTCAGCTATCAGCCGTCAGCTATCAGCTTTTTCTAAGCCTGAAAAGCTGGACTTTAAACGGGTTCCCCGGTCGCACATTCCCAATTCCCCCAGAAAGCGAGAACTCCGATTCTACGAATACTTAAGGCGTTTTCTTGAAAAGCTAATAGCTGATAGCTGATAGCTGAGTGCTGAATGCTTACAAAAATAGCGAAAGGGTGGGATACGAACGCCAAACTGACGCTAAGGAAAAGCATTCCTCAATATCCCACCCTCATTTTTTCAAAGCGCTAATGACTCTAAATTTGACTCTAAATTAGAGTGCCGCAGGATCGACCGAAGGCGGTAGAAGCACGGCATCAATGACGTGAATCACACCGTTACTCGCCTCAACATCAGGCTGAACGACCGTCGCTTCGTTGACGGTTACGCCATTGGGATCGGCAACGAGATTGAGATCTTCGCCAGCAACACTGGCAACGGTTCCAGTTGCAACGTCACTCGCAGGCACTTCAGCCGGAACGACGTGATAGGTCAGAATCTGCGTCAGCGCTTCTTGATTTTCCGGCAACAGAAGTGCGTCTAAAACTCCTTCGGGTAAAGCGGCAAACGCTTCATCTGTCGGTGCGAAGACTGTGAAAGGGCCGTCGCCACTAAGGGTTTCTGCTAAGCCAGCGGCCTGGACGGCAGCGACCAAAGTTTCAAACGAACCGTTGGCTGCGGCAACGTCTACAATCGTTCCGCCTTCAGTCGCGGGGTCGGCGGCTTGCTCTTCCGGCTCGGCAGGGACTTCTGGCGCTTCGGTGACTTCCTCGGCAACTTCTGGTTCTGCGGGCGCGTCAGTCGCAGTATCATCGGCTTGATTCGAGCAACCGATCGCCACGGGCAGAACGATCGAGGCGGCAATCAAACCGACAAAGCGATGGGAAAATTTGAGAGAAATTGAAGATTTCATATCTTACGTTTAGGTTGAATTAGAGACTCGATCGTTGAAATGAGTTCTGCGGAAAACTAAATTTTATGGGGTTTTAGAATGTGGACCCAAACTTTACGAGCCGAACGTTTAAACTGACAGCATTTAGCCTAGCTCTGAATTATAGTATAAAAAATGATTTTTGACTTTGCAAATTTTTACAATTTGCGCCAAAGAAGTTCTAGCTCGAACTGAGTTCGTCAATCCCGACGCAAAAAATTGAAGATATAATGAGAATCTTTTCTATTATTGCCGAAGATAATCTTGTTCGTTCGATCGAAATCCGATCGCCATTAAACAGTTCAAACGATCGACCGATCGCCCCCATTTCCCACTCGAAAAAACCTTTGCGTCCTTCGTGTCTTTGTGGTGTTTTCTCATCCCAATCTTGCATCCACTCAACCCGTCTTCATCTATTCCCATAGCCCGCGCCATAGCACGAATCTCTTTCTTACGTTACATTGACGATCGAGAACGCGATACAGACAAAATCTCCTCACTCGTGCTATGGCTTCCGGGCCTCCAACCGTCGAAATAATTAAAAAGACTACCGAAACTATCGCCTCCTACATCCAGTGGGTGGCGACCCTGATTCGCCGTCGCAACTGGTTTATGCTATTGGTGCTGGTGGGGGTGGCGCTGGCACTGCTGGGCAGCTTTTTCAAAGAGAAAATCGATAACCTCCTGCCCGAATCCGCCCGCAGTACGGTCTGGGCGAGTTTTTGGACGGGAGTGGTGCTGGTTTTTGTCGCGGCTTTAATCGTGGCGGTGGTGACGATGCCGCGATCGACTCCGGCGACGGAAGCAGATGTGGCAGAACGTCGGGCGATTAAGGGGTTGCGTCCCTTCGGTCGGAAAGATGCGGAGATATTTGCTCGACTCCAACGAGAAGGTAGCCTGCGGGAATGCTGCGAGGCCCTGACGCGCCGTGGCTACAAGTTCGGCATTTTGATGGGAGAGTCCGGCTGCGGCAAGACCTCGTTTCTGCAAGCGGGACTGTGGCCGCAACTGACCCAACCCGAGAGCAGTCATTACGCCGTCTACGTGCGGTTTTCCGATCGAGAACCGATGGAAACGGTGCGCAAAGCGATCGCCGAACAGTTGGAAATTCCCCTCGATTGGTTGTCGCAGCCGGGAAGTGCGCAATCGGGAAGTGGCGACGGTGGGGGAAATCTGGGGGGAAATACAGGAGAAAATGGGGAGCGATCGTCTTTTTCCCAACTCCTCACCCAAGCTATCGACGGATCGGAAAAGCCGATTATCCTATTATTCGACCAGTTCGAGCAATTTTTCGTCCATAACCCGCGCCCGGAAGACCGCAAACCCTTCGTCGAGGCGCTGAAGGCTTGGTATGGCGATGGCAAGTTCGATAATATCAAAGTGCTGGTATCCGTGCGCGCCGACCTCCTCCACGAACTCTACGAACTCCACGAGGCGCTGCAATACAACCTGGGGCCGCAAGATATTTTCAAGCTGGAACGGTTCACCCCCAAGGAAGCGACCAAAATCCTCGCCGTGATTGCCGAAACCGAAGACCTGAAATTCGATCGCCACTTCGTCACCGAACTGGCCGAACGGGAACTGGCGCACCGGGAACGGGGGACGATTTCCCCGGTAGACCTGCAAGTGCTAGCCTGGACGATCGAACGGCAAAAAGGCGATGACCTGCGGGCATTCGATCGAACGGCGTTTCAGAAGTTTGGCGGCGTGGAAGGATTGCTGGCCCGCTTTCTCTCCCGCACCCTGGATGCGCGAGTGTTGCCCAACCAGCGCCAAGCCGCCGTCAAAACCCTAATCGCCCTGACGGATTTGGATCGCCAGGTGCGGGCCGGAGTGCTGACGGTGGCGGAACTGCAAGCCAAACTCAAAGAGACGGCCAAACCCCAAGAAATCGCCGAAGCGGTGACTTGGTTGGCGCGGGGAGACGTGCGGCTGATTACTCCCCAGGATAAGGAGGGGACGGTGGGGTACGAACTGGCTCACGAACGGCTGATTCCGGCGCTGATGCGGTTGGCGGGGAAAGAACTGACCGTTGCGGATAAGGCGAACCAGTTGCTGGACAGGCGGGTGAACGAGTGGCTGGGGAATCGGAAGAACGCCCGGTATTTGCTCGGTTGGCGGGAACTGTGGCTGATTCACACCCAGCGACCCTATTTGGTGTGGGGGGCGAAGCGGGAACAGAAGGAGAGGCTGATTCGCCTCAGCCAGCGGAGAACCTACGGGATTTTGGGCTTCGTCAGTGTGGTGGCGCTGGTCTCTGGGACGTTTTTGTGCTGGCTGAATTTCACCCCCTCCGGGCAAATTCAGCAAGTGCGCTGGTTTATCTCGGTGGGCATCCAATGGAATATCAAATGGTATGGTGACGAATCGACTGCAAGTATTGCCAATGCTTTGATTAAAGATGGTCGATACGCAAAAGGTGTCGGGCTAATCCGCAACCATATTAACAGTCAAGGATCTAAAGCCTATGCCCTGGAAGCCGTTGCTCGAACAGCAGTCAGGCTTCCCGAACCCAAGCTGGTGAAAATGGCGCTGGAGATTGCCACAGAATCCATCGACAACCCCTTCTCCCAATCCAGAGCCTTGAGTGCCATTGCCGGGGCATACGGGCAACTCGAGCAAGACGAAGAAGCTGTTGGAGTCTTAGAAAAAGCCCTCACCCTTGCCGAATCCATCGACGACCCCAATTTCCAATCCAATGCCTTGAGAGCCATTGCCGAGGCAACCGGGCAACTCGAGAAAGCCGAAGTGGCTGTTGGAGTCTTAGAAAAAGCCCTCACCCTTGCCGAATCCATCGACGACCCCAATTTCCAATCCAATGCCTTGAGAGCC
>JAXHUC010000055.1:0-39404 GCA_034189805.1 Cyanobacteriota bacterium | reverse complement strand
GGTTTCTGGATGTGGGGCCTATGCAGACAGTCAGTTTGTGGTTACCGGACGGGGAGGACTTCCCGAAGATCCAACTGCAACCCTTTCGAGTCAGACGGTGTGGCGAGATTGGCGAGAGTTCTCGGGGGAAACCCAAACCCGCCACCAAATTGAGTTTCCCGTTTCCCAATCCTCTCCCTTAGTCGAAGCGACCGGGTGGAGGACGAACGAGAACGGACAGGTGGAATTAATTGCTAGCGTTCCCCAAACTGATGGTGGTGATTGGTCGGCGCGATCGCACTGTGGAGAGCGATCGTCACTCTAAGATTTAGGGGTGAGCGTAACTTGCTCACCCAAACACTTTAATATCGATCGAGAACGCGATCGATATTAAAGTGTTCAAAATTTCTCTAACTACAGCAGTCATTTTTATTCTTTAAAAGAAACAAATTCCAATTCATGGCTGAGTTTAATTAGAATTTGCCGGTACTGACGTTGCATTGCTTATTCTAAAAAGATGTATTTCCTCTTACTAAAGAATTTCACGGGAATGTACGACTGTAATCCCCGGTATCCCAGAGAAATCATTAGGGTTAAGTGTTAAAACATGATGGATATCAGATGTGAGCATGAGTGCCACAATACGAGCATCATGAGTCCGTTTACCCTTAATGTTATTTTCTGTCACCAAATTTAACCATTTTGGAAAGAGTTGAAAACTTTCCTCTACAATCGGAAAACGATCGAGTAATCCATCAATAATATGGCGTGTCTGTTCGATCGACCAACCCAAACCATTGACATCAGTTGGGCGCGTAGCCACAACCCAAAACTCAATTAGAACTTGCGTGCTTAAGTAGCACTCATCTGCTTGTGCTAATAAGTTGATAACGGCTTGTGTGACTAATTCATGTTGTACATCCGTAGGGTTACAAAAACGTAGAATAATATTGGTATCGAGCAAATACTTGGTCATTACTCGTAGATGCTGCCCCGATCGAACGCTTCATTCGGGAGGCTCAAACCCGTTTTTGGTAATCGCTCGATCCACGCTTGCAAATCTTGCACTCGTTCTGTTGGAGTAGCACGTTTCCAAAACGGCGCATTGATGGCAACCTGTTGTGTTTGGTCTTTTACTAAAGTAATAAACTCGGCGATTCTCTTGAGTTGACTTTCGTTAAGTCGATCGATTTCTTGCTTTAAGATATTTCGGAGCATTAGCTAGTACCTACCGATCTCAAATATCTTAATAATAAAGCAGTCACTCATGGATTTCATATGGACTTTAGCAATTTCGGGTGGAGTCTGCAATTTCATCTGCTTACACGATCGAACGATCGCCCTTTCTGCCAAATCTTTATAATAAAACCAACCCAAATCCCTCTCGATTTAGCATGACGATTGCCCCAGACCTCAAACTCGGTTTACCATCAACCGAAGACCTCCCTTGCTCCGACGATACCCCGGTGGATAACGAAGACCAGAACTTACTGCCGAATCTATTGCTACTCGTCTTAGCCAGTATTTGGTCCGATCGCATGGATTGGTATTTTGGTGTGGATATGGCAGTATATCATACCACTGGCATCAGTCCCAAAGTTCCGGTGGTTCCCGATGGATTTTTGAGTTTGGGAGTCGAACGCAAAAAGGGTGGTAAATCTCGCCGCAGCTACGCCGTCTGGGAAGAAAACGAAATCGTGCCGATTTTGGCATTGGAAATGGTGTCGCACAAACCCGGTGGCGAATATGACGACAAGATGGCAATTTATACCGGGTTGGGGGTGTTGTACTACATTATCTATAACCCCGAATTTTGGCGACGCGACAGACAGCAGCCGTTTGAGGTTTACAAGCTCATCAATGGGGAGTACCAACAGCAGATTGGCGAACCCTATTGGATGCCGGAAGTGGGATTGGGAATGGGACGTTCTCGGCAAATTGTGGGGGGTATCGATCGGGAAGTCTTAGCTTGGTACGATGAGAATGCAAATGTCTACCCGTGGTCGGAGACGGCGATGCACCAGATGCGGGAACAGTTGAGGGTGCAACGGCAGCGAGCAGAATCCGAACGACAGCGAGCAGAATCCGAACGACAACGGGCCGAACGTTTAGCCGAGTATCTGCGATCGCAAGGCATAGACCCCGATAACTTACCTGAAATTTGACACGATTGAAGTGCTTTGTCGGTTCTCAAGACTCCGAAAATTTAAGCGCGCTCGGGTTCTTAAACTTTATCGATTTCTGTATTTGATAAGTTTTCTTGTCAGTCTTGGATTTGACTACCACAGGACTGTTTTTAAATTATCTACCTCTTGAAAATGTGCATCGCGCGTCACTAACGTTAGATCGTACTGCAATGCTAATGCTGCAATCCACACGTCATTTTCAGGTAATGGACGACCTTTCATCTTCAACCGATTCTTAACATCACCATATTGACGAGCAGTATCGGCATCGCACTTAATAATTGAGCTGTTTGTCACTAGCGCCTCAATTCGTTCTAAGTTCTTTTGGGATCGCCCGGATTTCCTGGCACCATAATACAGTTCTCCGAGTACAATACTCGGAAGAAATACCTCATTGGCTAGAGCGAGGCTTTGCATAACTGATGTATCACCAGCAAACAGAGCAATGATGATATTTGTATCTAGCAAGTATCTACCATTCATTCAAGTCAACTCGTTCGCATCCGTCCTCAATGGCTGCTTGCATCAATTGCAGGTCATCGGTCCGAATCGTACCAGAAAACTGTAAGAGTTGTTGACCGGGAACGCCTTTAATGTGGCAAGCGGTTAAAGTCTGAGCAAACTTAAGAACCTGCCATTGCAAAGGCTGGGGCATTGATTTTAATTGCTCGACAATTCGATCGATAATAGATGTACTCATTTTCTCCTCCTACCCGATCGTTATTGGTAAAGCTAAAGCACGATCGAGTAACACCTCAACTTGAGTGCGAGTCACGCCCGGAAACCATTCAAGAAACTGGTCAACAGATGCGCCATCTTTGAGGTTCTCGAACAAAGCGGCGATCGGTATCCGCGTTTCCCGAAACACCCACGCACCGCTGACTTTCGTGGGATGGCGTTCGATGACATCAAAAAGGTCTGGATTTTGCATGACGTTTGTTGCTCGTAGCGGATGAAGTGTTTCCCCTACAGTCATAGTGTAGCAAAGTCGAGTCGCGTTTCTGTAGATTCGGCGTTAACGATTTCTCAAGTCTTCTGCGGCGGCGACTAAATAACTGGCAACATCCATCAAACCTTGAGAAGTTGAATGTAATTGACTGCACACTTCAGCAGCCGATCGATCGACATTTTCAATACTTTGAGTGTAGGTTTCGTTAGCTTGTTGTAAGTAACTCGCTAACTGCTCGTTGCCTATTTGTAGGCTTTGGTTTAATCGATCGACTAAATTTTGATAGGCGCTGTCGATACGTTGAGCTTCTCCTCCCATCGTAGCTGCAAGCTGTTGCAATTGCCCTAATCGTTCTCCCGATTGTAAACCCGTGGTATTGGCTAACTCCATCACGACTGTTGCAGTACGATCGACTGCTGCCATACTTTCAAGAAGGCGATCGCTCAGTTTGGGAGTATCTTCGCGAAAAACGGTTTGTAGCTTATCGGCGACTTCAGTTAAGCCATCTCGCTGTTGATTTAACGTGCCTTCTAAGAGATTATTTTGGATCTGGAAAAATTGTTCCAATTCCTGCTGGTATTCAACCCGAAATGTGGCTAACTCTTCTTGGACTGTCTGGCGCGTTTTTTGCAGCATATTATCGATATTTTGTAAAGTTTCCAGCAAACTTTCTCGGGCATCTGTCATTAAATTCGAGGCTTCCCGTCCCACGGTTTTCAGGGTTTCGGTTTGTTGGATAAACGCGCCCCCAACCCGATCGGCACTTTCTTCAAATGCCGTGCGTTGCGCTGCCATGCCAGCAATACTTTCATCCACTGCCCGATTCATTTGCGATGCGACTTCTTGCATCACATCTCCCGTATCTTGGCGGAATCGATCGAGGATTTGTTGTAAGTTTTCGGCGAATTCTTGTAGTTGTACTAAGGTTTCCGTTTGGAAGTTTTGGATGGTTTGAATCGACTCGGCTAAACTTTGGCTGATTTCCCCTAATGAGTTGCGCAGTTGACTCACTGATTGCGACGCTTCCCGCGTCAGGGAGGCACTTTCATCGAGGCGCTGGCAGACGGGTTCGATCAGTTCTTGCCGCAACTGACTCACCAAACTCTCCAGGGTCTTTTCCAGGTTATTGTCTTGAGTGGCTTGGCGTTGGCGAATTTGGCGTAATTCTTGGGAAATGGGGGCGAGGCTGGGTTGAAAGTGTTGGTGAATCGTTTGGGCGATCGCTTCTGGGGTGGTTTGGGTTGCCCGGATTTGCGCCACTTCTTCCCCAAGTCGATCGAACTGGGAATGCAACGATCGCCCGATTGCCTCGCCAATGGCTTCTGGATTTAACCGACTCAATCCCGACAATCGATCGGCAACCGTCGCTAAAACCTGTGCCGTTTCTCGGGTTTCCCCAGTATTAAGTGTGGTTTCCAGCCGCGATAACAACCGTCCTGGCGTGGCAACGGTGGCAACCCGATCGAACCGATCTCGCAGGCGATCGCGGGTATTTTGCCGGATGCGTTCCCCTACTGCCAACCCCAAAATCGACAAACTCGCTGCCGCCAAACCATACAAAGAGGTGACAAACGCAATTTTCATTCCTCCCAATAGTTCCAAACTTTTCGCCAACAGGGTATCCGGATCGGCGATCGCCCCAATATCAACTCCCTGCAACCCCAGATAAATCCCCGTGAAGGTTCCCAATACTCCCAACGCCGTCAGCAGAGTGGGGGCAAAAGAAACAGGCGATCGGGGGACGGGTTGGGCGAGGATGGCAGGTGGGGCGATAAAAACAACGCGATCGCCTTCACTTCGGGGACGAAATCCATTTGCTGTCGGATTGCCGTCGAGGTGGTGCGTTAACCATCGGGCAAGGGGTTTACTGATGGTGGAAAAATCGATCGCCTGGTTGGGGGGATGCGATCGCCAAAACTCGATCGCCTCGGCAACCGGACGGCATTGCCGATTTTTGTAATGGCGGATCGAACGAATTTCGATCGTCCAAGTTGCGATCGCCACCGCCAGAATCAGGGCAATAAACAAGGTATCCACAGCTTCGAGGGCGATCGGTTCGTTCACGAGAATGTCCTCTGGAAAATTTGCCGATCCGATCCTACTTCGATGGATGCGTTAGATCGTGAAAATAGCGATATTTAACGTTAATTCGGGATAAAACAGTTTCCGATGAAGCTGGGGAACGGGGAATGGAGAGCTGGGGGAGAATGAATGCAAAATTAAAAATGCGCGCATTCTCCTTGTCCCCCTCACCTCCCTCATCTCCCTCATCTCCCTCATCCCCCTCACCTCCCTCATCTCCGCGTCTCCCCCTCTCCGCGTCCCCGCGTCTTTCCCCTATCCCATCTCCCCAAAAACCTGGGGTTCGCCAAACAACAACATCGAGCAGGCCAAATTTTCCATCACCTGGGTGGTGACATCGCTAGCGGTTAATCCGGCGACGGTGTAGCGGCGTTGCGATCGCCACACCATTAAATCGTTGGTTCGACTGGCTTCGAGGATGCGATCGACTCGATTGTCGCTCGAGACGATCTCAATCTTGAAGTCCGCGTTTCCCTCCTGCAAAATGAGCGTAAAAGCCTCGCGCAGGATATCCACTCGTTCGGGTGGTGTTTGCCCCGGACACACGTGCAACAGCGTCACCGTCGCCCCGTGGATTTGGGCTAGAAGTTGGGCAAACCTTACGGTGCGGATGGCTTGGGGGGTTAGCACTTTCACGGGAACCAAAATCCGGCGAACCTGCAAGGGCGTTTCGATAAAGCGCACCACCAGTACCGGACAGTGGGAGGCTTGCAAGACGCTATCGATGAGATTACCAAACAGGCGCGATCGCAGTCCGATTTCCTCGCTCCACCCCATGACGATCGCGCTGGCATCCCGTTCTCGGGCGGTGCGGAGGATGCCTGTTGCCACATCCGAGTCGATCCGCAACAGGGGTTCGATTTTAACGGTGAGTTCTTGCCCCCATTGGGCGGCTTGTTTGAGTAACTGTTTGCCGTTGTGTAGGGCGACTTGCAGTTCGGGTTCGTCCATCGAGCCGGAAAAGGGGACGATCGCCGTCGGCACGATCGAGCCGTCTTCGTATTGCGCTAGCAGGGCGGCCATTTCCAGGAGCAATCGTTCTGTATGGGGGTTGGAAACCGGAACCACCACGGAAAATTCGTTCTCCTCGATCGCCGATTCGTGCCGATTTTCCCACCACAACGACACCCGCTCTTTAATGAGCATCGGTTGAATTTGCGGCAGTTTGGGGGCAAATTGCGCCGTTAGCATCGGACCGAGAATCGAGGTCACCAACATCAAGACGATAACCGCATTGAAGACCGTCTCGGTGAGCAATCCAGTCTCTACCCCCACCCACGCAGCCGCCAGCGTTGCCGCCACCTGGGGCATCGAAAGCGACCACATCACCATCGCTTCGTTCCAACTGTAGCCGTAACTCCGTTTGGCAATCCACGCCGCGAGGAACTTACTGCCGATGAGTCCTAAGACGATCGCCGCAGTCAGGGAGAAACTACGGGTGAGGGTTTCTAGGAACAGGGGTAAATCGAGCAGCAACCCCATGCCGACGAAAAAGAAGGGGACGAACAGAACGCTACCGACAAATTCTACTTTTTCTTTGACGGGGGAACGTCCGACGACATCGTTAATCGCCAATCCCGCCAGGAACGCGCCGACGATTTTTTCGATGTGAATGACTTGCGCCCCCACGGAGACTAAAAAGATCGACAGGAACACGAATAAAAATTGGTTGCCTTCTTCATCCCCGGTTTTTTGGAAATATATTTTGCCAAACCAGTCGAGTCCAAATAGTACCAGTGCGGCGTAAATTGCCAGAGAACCCAGTTGCCAGCTCAAACCGAACCAGGAAAAGTCCCCCGCGTTCACGGCCACGCAAATCGCCAGCACCAGCAAAGCGGCAATATCGGTAAAAATGGTCGCGCCGATGCTGACAATCACCGCTTCGTTGCTGGTAAGTCCCAAACGTCGGACGATCGGGTAGCCTAGGAGGGTGTGGGAGGCAAACAGCGAACCGATGAGAATCGCTGGATTCCAGGCAAAGCCGAAGAAGCGACCGATCGCCGTTCCCACCATCAGAGGAATGAGGAAGGTTGCCGCCCCAAAACCAAGCGATCGCAGTTTCTTTTGCCGAAATTGCACCAAGTCGATTTCCAGTCCGGCGACGAACATCAGATACAATTTGCCAATATCCGAGAGCAAATCAATGGTTTCGCTATTGGGGTCGAGCAGTTGCGCTCCGCTCGGGCCCAAAATCACCCCAGCCAAAAGCAATCCCACCAATCCAGGCAATCTCAGGCGCTCGAACCACGGGGGAACCAGCCAGATAACCAGCAGCAGAACGGTGAAGGCGACGATCGGGTTGAGGGGCAAGCCGATGGCTGCGAGGGTGGGGTTAAAGAGCATCGCGATCGGGGGCAACCTCGCCGGGGGCAACTGCGGGGGGTTCGGGAATCGTTCCCCGGATGGCTTCATCCGGAGGACTTCCCGCAGAAATATAAACCGCACTCACCATCGCGAGAACCGTCAGTAAGAACGGAATATTATCGAAGAACGGAATGTTATTGAGCTTGACAAGTTTCAGATTTGCCGATTGAAGTACGCGAGTTTTGTTCGTCATCATGTGAGTTGAAATCAATGGAAAAATACGAGAACTTGCAATTGAAATACCTCAAATCGAGCGGATCGATCCTCAAAATCGATTCACCCAAAAAGTTCGATCGCCACACATTTAAGCGGGATGAAGGATTTGAGGGATTGATATGAAATAGCTCAAATGACAGTTTTAAAACCGTTGAGTCGGCTTGGAGAAAAGGATGCGAGGGACTTTTTCGAGAAACTCCAAGCTACTGCGTTAGATGTATCGTTGCAATAACTTGACGGGTGGCACGCGAACGAACCGTCTCCTTTGTAAGGTGAAATGATGAATGAGTGTATTGAGTCGATAATTTGGATTATATCCGTAAATTTTAAATTGCGATAGTCTCTTAGGGATGGAGGTCAATACGGTTAACCCAATAAGAGTAGGGTGGTTGGCATACGGTTAACCGTTTACTGGCAAAATCGGCTCGGAAAACTGTATTGATTTTAGAACTAGTTTCACAAATTCCACCGCATCCGCGATATCGTAGAGGTTTCCGGTTAGTTTTCACTTCCTCGATCGCGCCATGATGATGCCCGATGCTTCGATTGCCGATACTGCCTTGTCCGTGGCGGGACTGACCGATTACATCCAAGCCCTGCTGCAAGACGATCGCCAACTGCGTCAGGTTTGGGTGACCGGGGAAATTTCCAGCGCCCGTACCCACCCTAGCGGTACGTTTTTTACCCTGCGCGACCCTGAAAGCAATGCCACGATTCGCTGCGTGGTGTGGCGATCGCAACTGACAAAACTGGCGGCAGAACTAACGGTTGGGGAGCAGTTTCTGGTACTCGGCAGCATCCGCGTCTATCCAGCGCGAGGGGAGTACCAACTGAGTGTCTGGCAAGTTTTACCGGCTGGAGAAGGGTTGCAAGCCCTGCGATACCGCCAACTGCGCAACCGTCTGGAAGCCGAAGGATTGTTCGATCCGGCGCGGAAGCGATCGCTGCCTTCCCACCCCCAAACGATCGCCGTGGTAACATCCCCCCAGGCCGCTGCTTGGGGAGACATCCAGCGTACCCTCAAACAGCGGTATCCGGGATTGCGGGTGCTGTTGTCTGGGGCGATAGTACAGGGCGATCGTGCCCCGGATTCGATTTCACGGGCGATCGGGCGGGTGGAAAAAGACGGACGGGCCGAGGTGCTGATTCTCTCGCGAGGTGGGGGATCGGTGGAAGATTTGGCCTGCTTCAACGACGAACGGGTCGTCCGGGCGATCGTCACTTGCTCGATTCCGATTATTGCCGGAATCGGTCACCAGCGAGACGAGTCTCTGGCGGATTTGGCGGCCGATGTCTGCGTCCATACGCCAACGGCAGCAGCAGAGTTGGTGGTTCCGTCTCTGGAAGTGTTGCGCGAAGAACATCAATCGCGGATGATGGCACTGGTGGCGGCGGCAAATACCCGCCTGGAAACCGAAGGCGATCGGGTGAAACAGCTCCAAAATCGCTTGCAGAAGCTCTCCATCGACCGACTCCTCGATCGGGAACGAAAGGAGTTGCAACGGCTGCATCAGGGACTGATTCGCGCGGCTCGATCGCGGTTGCAACAGGCAGTACAGCACCATCAATTGCTCTCGGAAAAACTGGCGGTACTCGATCCGCAGGGGGTGTTGAATCGGGGATATGCGGTGGTGCGATCGCCAGACGGGGAGATCGTGCGATCGACGAGTCAGTTAAGGGAAGATGAGGTGTTGGAGGTGCAGTTGGGGGAAGGAGGAGTTCGGGTGCGGGTTCTCGATGTTTTGGGGTCTGAGTTGGGGATGGAAGGAACCACAAAGGCACAAAGGACACAAAGTTAGAAAATTGAAAAGTGGGAAAGATTGTGAAAGGAGGAAAGAATGCCCAGAGCGAAAACGAATAAAAATTGGAATTACGAGGAAACGGTGGCGAAGGTTGAGGAGATTATCGATCGAATTGAATCGGGAGAGTTGGAGTTAGCTAAGGTATTTGAGGAGTTCGCCGTGGCGAAGGAAGGGTTGGATCGATGCGAGGCATTTTTGAGCGAGAAACAGAAGCAATTGGACGTGTCGATCGAGGTTTTGGAGGGGGATTAGTCGATCGATTGGCAAACGGACTGTATTAGGGCTTTATTGAAAATTTAGATAGTAGCATTTAGCTTCAAGACAGCCAGAAGAAAGCTCTACTTTTGCCTAGAGCTTGGTATGCTTCATTGATTTAAAAAACGCGATCGCCTGCTTAAATTCTCCGTCAGGATTCAGGTTCGATTTTAGATACGGTCAAAATCCCAATGGGTAGGGGCGGGTTTTGAATTTAAATTTTGGGTAAGACTCCGAACATATTCCTAAACCCGCCCTTACAAAGCGTTTGAGTAGGTCTGACATCTGAATGCTTACTACAATCCTCCTACTTTTACCCATTCATTTTAAGTGACTGCATAGTCGCTCATCTCCCGCATGAAAGGAGGATAAAAACCTAGTACAATATCGTGTTTGGGTACGCCTAAATTAACTAAGTCTCCGGCAATATCGTGCTCCGTTGAATTGTAAAAAATCCAAATTTTCTCGTTGCGAATATCTAGATGGATTATACAATCGTGCACCCAGCGCTGATGATGCCAACCCAGGTGGACAATTTGATAGCGATCGCGCTGCGTATCAAAAATAGTCTCAACCTCAATTTCGCCGTAAGCTGGCTTACTTTCTGCGTAACTTATCAATAACTGTTGTACGAATTGCTGATATCTCTTGGATTTATCTATCACTCCTGCCATCGTAAAATTTTCTCCAATTCAATATCGTAAACTACTATCCTTACAGAATTTTCTTGCAGCATTGAGGCAGGAAAGTCAAGTTGAAAGAAGCTGTTATAGACTAGACTCGGAATGGCCAGATAGAGAATGCGATCGGGGTCTTCACGGCGTAATGCAGCTCGATAATTAATAAACTGCCCCAGTGCTGTATGAAACTCGGAAATTGCCGATGCACTAGCTAAAAAACTTTTGACTTCAACCGCAATTTTCTCATCTCCTCTTTCCGCTGCCAGTAATCGTTCTGCCCCTAAGTCAATTTCCATATCTACCCCACCGACTTTAATCTGAAACGGATCGTGAGTAACATTCCACCCATCTAATTTCAGAGCCGTCTTAACAACTTGATGAAAACGATCCTTAGCCACAACAGACCCGAGCTAGAGGTGCTGTTCAAACCTACCACGCCAAGCTGTCACATTCAGCTATTATAGCGATCGCCTACTGAATTTGAATCTCCAGACGAGCGAGGCAACGGGTCTTAGTGAAAGGTTAAAGTCTAGATGACGCGCGTCAATCCCCGATCGACGATTCACCCGCCAAATTGCTTCCCCCCATCTGTCCGAATAAGGCAAACGCCGCCCACCGAGACGGATGGGGATATTCCTCTCGAGTGGTCAGCATCGCTTGGCGCAGGGCGATCGCCCGATCGGGATTTTGTTGTAGTTGGCGGTAAAATTCCCCCATCAAAAATGCTGTGGATTCGTCATCAACCGCCCATAGGGAAACCACGACACTCTCCACTCCAGCGGTAAGGAACGATCGCGATAATCCCACCACCCCATCGCCAGTAATGTTCCCCCGTCCCGTATCGCAGGCACTCAGAACCACCAGCCGCGCTTTCAGGGGAAGCGTCAGGATTTCCGCTGCGGTGAGGAAGCCGTTATCGGTGGCGGTGGGGGTCAATGCCAGCGCGCCGGGAACCCCGGTGCCGAAGTCGTCGAGTAAGCCGTGGGTGGCAAAATGAGCGATCGCCGCATCCCCCAGTTGCGATTTGACTGCTGCTTGGGTCGCCTCCTCGCCAATCAGGGGTTGGCGATCGAGGATCGGTGCGATGTCTAAGGCTTCTGCTTCCGCACCCGAGAGCGATCGCAGGGGAAATCCGGTGGCGGGATCGTCGGGCATGGTTGGATTGCCGATAATCAGTGCCGGATCGCCGCCGATATCGAGGGGTTTGTCGGCGCTGGGGGTGGCGGCAATCGAACCAATGGCCGGGGCGAAGAGTAAGGGGTGTTTGTCGAGTAAGTCGATGCCGTTTTCATCGGGGAGGGCAGCAAAAGGCACCAGAAATAACTCCCCTTGCGGCACGATGGTAACGGGCGCATCGGCATCTTGGGGGAGTAAATCGGCGATCGGTTCGATGAGTAGTTGGTAGAGTTGATGCAGGCGATCGCCCTGACTTGCCGGTTCCCAGTCTTCAATCCTCTCAACGACGATCGCCTCTCCCCGCCCGCGAACCCCCAAAGCCCATCGATTATCTTCCACCCAAGTGGTAAGCGATTTCCCCTCTAACAATCGACGGCGAAAGTGGATTTTTCCGGTGGGTTCGATAACCCAAATATACAGTTCTTCCCCAGTTGAATCGTTTTGAACGAGAGAATATTCCACCAGTGTCGTATTTCGATCGCGGGCAATTTGTTGAATTCGATCGATGTTGGGCGGTTCGGAGGTATCTGGCGGCAGAGTTTTCCCTTGCAACTGCAACCGATGGGCGAGTAACTCGGCGAATGCCCTCGCCCGACCCCGTTCGGATACTTCTAACGCCGCTTCGATCTCGCCGCGATCGATTAAAGCTTGCTGCAAAAGGCGGTAGGTTTGGGCTTGGGTTTCGGCGATCGAAATTTTATCGGCATCGGTGAGTCCCGGCCGCAACGACTCCCACAACGCCACCGCAGACTCCAATGCCTGGGCGGCTTCTGCTGACTTTCCCGATTGCAACAACAATTCGCCCATGGCGTTGAGGGTTTCTCCTTCCCCGGCGCTATCTTCGCTATTTCTGCGCGCATCCCGCGCTTGCTGATACCGTTCCAGGGCAGTTTGGGTGTCTCCCAACGAAGCAGCCAGCCGCCCCAAACCGTGCCAACTGCGACCCATACCAGGGCGATCGTTGCGTTCTCGGCTGAGGTTGAGGGCTTTTTCCAGGTAGAGGCGCGCTTTTTCGGAGTTGCCCGCATCGAGATAGGCTTCCCCCACGCGGTTGAGGGCGACAACTTCCCCGTTGCGATCGTTCCTGCGTCGATAGCTGGCTAAACTCTGTTTGGCAAATCTCAGGGCTGGGGCGGTGTCCCCCAATTTGCGATATGCCAGGGCTAGATTGCTGAAAATTTTGCCTTCTCGGGGTTCTTGGCGCAACCCACTGCGATCGGGCGAGGTTAACTCGCGGTACAAACTCAAAGCTTCTTGGAGAGAGTCGATCGCCTTTTCGGTTTGCCCGATGCGAATATAAGTAATGCCGAGATTGGCGAGGGTGTCGCTTTGTCCTTGGCGATCGCCGATTTGGTTGCGAATCGTCGATGCTTGTTGGTAAAAATCCAGGGCGTTGGCGTATTCGCCGAGTTCGTCGTAAAGGTTGCCAATGCGATCGAGGGCATCGCTTTCTCGCAAAGAATGACCGACATCTCGATACACTTGCAGCGCCGTTTCAAAGGTGGTTAAAGCCAAGCGAAAGTCGCCCCCTGCGGCTTGTTCTTCCCCTTGGCGAAACAATTCGGCGGCATCGTCGGAAAATAAACAAACCGTCGCTGGGAAAACGGGGCAAGTTTTACGCAAAATTGGGTTATTCCTCAGATCGAGTTCGGTAACGTTTTCCAGGGAAGCCAGGGGGTTGAGATTGGCAATGCCGTTATCGTTCAAACTCAATTGAACGGTGCGCTTGAGGGAGGCGATGGGGTCGATTTGGGTAATGCGATTGTTACCTAAATTGAGGTGAGTGAGGGTTAGCAGCGATCGCAGGGGTTGGATGTCGGTAATTTGATTTTCAGCCAGATACAGTTGGGCGAGGTTGGGGAGATTGGCAACCGGATCGAGGTTTTGGATTTGGTTCCTGTTGGCGTAGAGAATTTCGAGCGATCGCAGGTTCGACAGGGGACGGATATCGCGAATTTGATTGTTGTCGAGATAGAGAGTTGTCAGGTTTTCTAAACCGGAGAGAGGCGCGAGATCGGAAATTTGATTGTTGGGTAAATATAAATCGGTAAGCTGGCTTAAATTGGTAACGGGACTTAAATCGGTAATTTGATTTTGCCCGAGATAGAGGGTTCGGAGATTGGGGAAAAACGATAGTGGTTTGAGATGAGAAATTTGCCGATCGCTTAAATCTAGCCGATCCATTGCCATCAGATTCTCGTTAGCAGCTTGGCAATCTGCGGTATCGGCAATTTCAAGCAAAACTTCGATGGTTTTTCGTTCTTCCTCATCGAGGCTTTCTCGTTCCAGACAAGACTCGCTAAAGCTAGAAACCGCCGTCGCAAAGCCCGAATCACTCGCGCCAAAACATAAGATGGAAATCACGATCGCTAGTTTTTCTTTCATGGTAAACATTCGACGACGTTTCCATCCGGTAAAATTGCATCGCAGCGATTGGTATTTTGCAGGTTTGCCCCTTCTAAATTGGCATCGACAAAAACCGCTCCCGATAAATCTGCCCCTTCTAAGTTGGCATTTTGTAAGTTTGCTCTTGTCAAAACTGCACCCACTAAATCGGCATCTTGTAAATTAGTTCCTTCTAAATTAGCTCCTTCTAAAAAAACGCCAATTAAATCCGAACCGCTTAAATCGAGATTGGCTAAGTTACAATTTCGACAGCGATTCGTCGCTGCCAATCGTCTCAAGCCAATGGTTCGATCGATTTGTAGGCGATCGAATTCGAGAATCGGGTTATTATCGAGATCGAGTTCGATGAGTTGACTTAAGTTTGCCAGCGGATTGACATCAACGACTTGATTGGAATCGAGATATAAGTATGTTAATTGAGTTAACGATGCAACCGGTTCGAGATTGACGATCGCATTCGAGTCGAGAAAGAGAATTTCTAAATTCGCTAAACTCGCGAGGGGTTGCAAATCGGCAATCTGATTTTGAGCGAGATTGAGATGGTTTAAATTGACTAAGTTGCTTAAAGGTTGAAGATTTTGAATTGCGTTCTTTGCCAAATTTAGCTCGGCAAGCTTTGTTAGGGTAGATAACGGTGCTAAATTTTCAATTTGATTGCGATCGAGATATAGCATTTCGAGATTCACTAATTGCAAAATTGGAGTTAAATCGACAATCGCATTATTTTCAAGTGCTAGAACTTGTAAATTTGTCAAAGTAGCTAAAGGTGTTAAATCTTCAATCTGATTATTTCCTAAATACAATTCAGTCAAACTATCAAAAGATGATAAAATACGAATATCGCGAATATTTGCGCCCGTTAGCGTCAGATAGGGCGAACTCGAAAGGATGCGATCGGCTTCTTCGCACTCGGTAGTTTGCGCCACATCTAAGAGTGCCGCGATCGTCTGTTGCGTTTCTGAATTGAGGCGCTCGCGCTGCAAACAGCTCTCCACAAAATCCGATGGAATTTCTTCAGCGATCGCTCGGCTCGGTTCGATCGAAACCGACCCGATGGATAAAATTGTCAGGGCGATCGTCTGTATAAAGCCATCATACATAAACTTTACCCAATCTTATTCAAAAAATGTTTTTTTGCTCAACTCACTCGAGAAATTGAGTGTATAATCATTTCCAATCCGGTATCCTACTCGCTTAAATTCTAGGCAAAAGTAGAAAAACCGTCGATTGAGTTTTGAAAATCTTAACAAGTCAATTGCTCAAAAAACACTGTCCCATAAAATGTGTCAAGTGTTTCTTTGGAATTATTTAGTCCTCGAATAATAAAAAACTCTATAACTTTGCAGTGCCCGAATGAGCGCTAAGTTTTGGTGAGGACTTGAAGAATTCAATGGACGCGCGATCGCATTCCGTTGAGGTTGTCCATTTTGGGTAACTTCACCCCAAAGAACATGCGAGTATTAAGATTTTCTGACCCATTTCAAAAAACATTTTAAATTTGCATAATTCGATCGAAAACCCCAGATAGCTAAACCAAATACCGAAATCCGCAGTACAGATCCTCCAAACAATCGAGCTTGTATCACTCCGATGAATCAGTCCGACAAAAAACGACGAGGCGATCGATTCCGGTCAACCGTCGCCGTCACGATCGCCCTTTCTACCCTCTTTCCCACGGCCGCTTCCCATGCCGTCCTTCCCAGTCAAGCCAAAGTTGAAGAAATTCTCGGCAGCTACAGCGAACTACTCATCCGTCGCGGTAACGAGCGCGATCCCATCGACATCGGTTCGATTTTACAGCGGTTTTCCGATGTCTTGATTACCTCATATCCCAATAACGCCTACGCCATCATGAGATTTCTCTCGGCAGATGGGAGAGACCTGAATATGTACGTCAAAACCAACGGCCATACAGACTCCTCGATTTACTACTTTCCCTGCGAAATCCAAGGCGGCAACTACCATATCGGTTGGGGATTGGCCGACGGCGAAAGTCGAGGCTGCGAAAATGGGGTCGAATATAGCTCCGGTCGTTCTCCCGAACCTCAAAGCTGGAGACCTTCCCCAGTTCTCGCAGAAGTCCTCGATAAAACCCCCCTTCAACCTATCGTTCAACCCTTAGCACTCAAGTCCCTAGCTCGATCGCGTAATCTGCGGACGTATTACTGTAGCGCCGTCGGGAGCAACTCCAATATGGGTTTTGCTACGGCAACCTCCGGCGATCCCTGTACTGAAGCGCTGCAACAATGCCAAGCCGGGGGAGCGGGATGCGAAACGGTGACTCGGGGATTTTGGTGGACGAGGGAAGAGGAACTCCAAGCCACCCTCGATTGCGAAGACGGTCAAACCCTGTCGGCAGAGGGTTCGGGAACCACCATCGAATCGGCAGTGCAAACCCTCCTCCAAGAATCTCCCGGCGTATCTTGCAGCGCGCGGGTTCGCAAACCCCAAAATTTTACGATCGTCCCTCCGCCCGATGAAATGGTGCAAGCTGAAGGAGACGATGAAATTTTGGTGCAAGCGCGAGAGACTGCGGAGGGTTTGCGAGTAGATGTGATTGAAGGTGCGATTAACGTGCGATCGAGCAATCGTCCCGAACCTCAATTGGTGACCAAAGGATACGGATATATCCACACTCCTGCTGGCGGCGAGGTAACGGATTCCGAGACGGACGAAAACCCCACGGTAAGTTACATCGGCGAGATCGTCCCCTTCGATCGCCAAGCCGCTTTAACATCGATCGATATGGAAGTGCTTTGCGCCTTTGCCGCCAACCCAGACATTGCCTTAAATATTGCCCCGTGTTATGAAGCCGGTCTGATGCCAGATGAAGGGGAACCCCCGATCGCCTATTGCAATCGCGAACAAGCCAGTGGCGGCTCGCAAGGGGACAGACGCACCTTACAAATGAACCTTTCCAAGGGCGAAATTAAATTTGAATACGAAATGTATCAAGTTCCCGATCGCGTACAAATTATCTACGAAGGGCGAGAAATCCTCGATACCGGCTTTATTTCCGGAAGCGATAGCCTGACGATTCCCTATGAAGGTGGCTCGGGACGCATGGAAGTGATTCTCACGGGGAATGAAAGTATTGGAACCCGGTGGGACTATACATTGCGTTGTCCTTAAATTATCTTGCCAATTATTGTGCGCTTCTGATGGTGAGTCCTTCGCCATTCAATCCAAATATTCAATCCAAACATTCAACCCAAACATGAAATCCATGAAATATATCCTTCAGGTTGCCATCAGCACTCTTTTACTAACCGGTGGGAACGGGTCGCTTTCCGTTCTGGTTCCCCAACCCGCAAAAGCAGCCGATCCCTCGATCGAACTGAAGCAAAATCCCAAACAACCGGCGGAAAATGCTGCTCCCTCCCCCGAAAATTCGGCCCCAGAACTGCGCGATCGACTGACG
Organism: Cyanobacteriota bacterium; assembly: GCA_034189805.1. GTDB lineage: Bacteria > Cyanobacteriota > Cyanobacteriia > Cyanobacteriales > Geitlerinemataceae > Zarconia. The sequence goes on along the minus strand of JAXHUC010000055.1, from coordinate 21,888 downwards.
ATGTTTCTCGAGGCCGACGAACTTTATCGTCAGGGCGATCGAGAAGCGGCCGTCGAAATTTACCGCCAACTGAAACCAGAATTCGATTTGGTTCTCCCCCCCCTTGCCGACCCGATTTACGAAGCGGAAGCCCTACCGCCCGAAGGTTTGGCTCATTGGGAAACCGCGCAAGCCCAAATGGATGCAGATAATCCCGATGGGGCGATCGAAGCGTTGCAAACACTGATTGAAGCCCATCCGGAATTTGTTCTCGCACCGCTCGAGTTAGCGGAAATCTTGAAAGACGAGGATCGCGAAGAAGAGGCGATCCTCGTTTTAGAGCAAGCGGCATCGCGCCATCCCGACGATTTTGAAATTGTCATGACTCAAGTCAAAATGCTATCCAAAGAAGATAGACATTTAGAAGCCTCGATCGCCGCGCGCGAATTTTCCGTTCTCTATTTGGACCATCCCGATGCAGCGGAGTTTGCCGAGTTAGCCGACAAAGAACTCAAAAAACATTTAGACTCGCAAAGTTTGGACAAGATTTTGAAGGGAGTAGGTGGTGGTCTTTTAGAAGTGTTGACGGGAGGAAATATCCTCGATGGTATTGGAATTGACGTTGGCGGATTCTTAAGCGGTGGAGATGCGATTGAATTAGAAGGATCGGCGGCCAAAATCTATGAAATCGGACAAATGATGTTCGAGGATGAGTCAGAATTTGGAGCCAGACTCGCCCAGGAGTACAAACAGCAACTCACCCTGGTGGAAGATGATGATGTGAATCACTACGTCACTCAATTAGGGATGCAAATCGCTCAGTTCACGGGACGAGATTTCGACTACGAATTCTACGTGGTGCAAGATAACTCGATGAATGCATTTGCCCTACCTGGCGGCAAAGTGTTCGTTAATACTGGCTTAATTTTAGCGGCAAACTCTCAAGCCGAATTAGCTGGGGTTTTAGCCCACGAAGTTGCCCACGCTGTCCTCTCCCACGGGATTCAAAGCGTTTTGCGAGATGATATCGTCAACCAAGTTTTCGGTGAACTTTCTGAGGAACTCTCTGCTGGCGATTTGGGAAATTTCGTCAGTAATTTGGTCAATATGGACTACAGCCGCGAACAAGAACGGCAAGCGGATATTCTCGGTACGCGCGTTCTGGCACGAGCGGGGTATGCAGCCGATGGCTTGTACAATTTCATGACAACCCTAGCTCAAAATACCGCGCAAACCCCGGTACAAGTCCAAGATGTCAATGTCAACACTATCTCGATTCCCGTCGCCGTCCCCACGGAATCTCTTTCCAGCCACCCGACATCCGAGAATCGGGTGGAATATTTAGAAGAATTGATTTTACGTAATGGTTACGATCGCTATGCTTTAGAAGGGGTAGATAAGCACTCCGAAATTAAAGAGAAGTTAGGGCAGTCGATGCAATAAGTGAATATGGGCGATCGCATTTGAAGTTCTCAAACCTGATGCTTCAGTTCGATCTCGACAATTTTTCGACCGATCCATTCGGCAATGGGGGGGACGACGGCGTTACCAAGGACTCGCCCTCGACGACCGTCCAACCGGGGGGAAACCCCATCAGCCTCTCCCACTCGGTCCAGGTCAAGTTTCTCGCCACAGAGTATCGGTCGGTCTGAATGACCGCCTTGATGTTTTCCGGTTTGGGCGCGTAGCGTGGGGCAGATACGACGCGCCAGGGTGTACCCGAAGCCTCCGCGACGTTGTACCACAAGCGGAGTGTTTCCGATATCGCCTTGACGAAGACGCGATCGAGTTTCCGTCCGGCACGATTTTCCCGTCGCAGTATCCCCAGACAGTTCGCTGCTGTCAGTAAAGATTTGATAGGCACGATCGGATCTAAAACTGGCGATAAAGAAGACTCGGTCTCGGTTGTGGGGTAAGCCCGCATGGACAGCGTTACACGATAGCCATCCCCCCAAATACCCGATCGCTTCAAGCGCGTCGATAACTGCTTCAAGAGCGGTTCCTCCCTCAGCTGAGAGCAACCCCGGCACATTTTCCAAGACCAACCACGCTGGGTGAACTTCGCCAACAAGTTCCATAAAGTGGTAGAAGAGTCCGCTACGTTCTCCCGCAAGTCCTTCTCGTTCGATGTTAGCGGTACTGAGATCTTGGCAGGGCCATCCTGCGCACCACAGGTTAGCGGTAGGGATAGTTGATGGTAAGAGGGTTGTGATGTCTTCATGAATGGGGACTGCGGGCCAGTGGCGTTTGAGAATTTGTTGGCACAACGGATCGATTTCGCATTGAAACACGACTTTTATTCCAGCCCTTTCAAAACCGAGATCGAATCCACCAATTCCGGCAAAAAACGATGCACATCGAAGCATCTGTACAAGACTCAATGCTGGTTTTACTGTACGTGAGTTTATTGTGACATTCTCAGGTCGGTCTCGCAATAGACGATTATCGTCTACAAGCAAACGCAGACTCGATCTACTATCGATCTACTTATCCTTACGTCCGAGTTGACATGGGTAAAGCCAATATTAGCGGTTCTCGTATTGGCGAAGCTCGAAAACAGAAAGGTTGGAGCCAAAGCGAGCTAGCTGCTGCGTTAAATGTTGATTTTAATATCGAACTCGACCAGTCGGATATTTCAGAAATCGAGCGGTGTAAAAGAGGCGTAAAGGACTTTGAATTAAATGCGATCGCATATTTGTTGGATGTGAGTCCTATATGGCTGCTGCGTGGGGACAAAATTAAGAATAATGAGTGAGGAAAATCTCGAAGAGCGATCGCGCCCAAATCGAGATCGATGGATCGAGAAAACCTACTATGGATTTGTTTCCCGCAGTCAAGCTAACAAACAATACTATCGCATCATTCTCGAAACCCTATGGCCATCGGGTTGTTGGATTCCCACTCCTATGGTGGCAATGCAAGATATCCGCAACGCCATCGAGACATTTCGAGGAAAACCCTATACAGATGTTGCCCGCCGAATTCGAGAATTGCAAGGAGAAGAGGGAATTGTTGGTCTCAAAAGAATTGGAAGTGGTTCTGGGACAAAATATCAGTTAGTGAGCTTAGACATCAAACCCAAACGAATTCCCAGAATTGCGTTAAAAGATAAAACCTGGCAGAAAATCTTACAAAAGTATCAGAATTGCTGTGCCGTTTGCGATCGAGAAATTACCAAAAATAATGCCCAGCAAGATCACAAAATTCCTCGTTTGCGAGGTGGGGGGAACGAAGAAGAAAATTGGCAACCTTTATGTAAAGAGTGCAATAACTTCAAAAGTACGGCGTGTCGGGGCTGCGACTTAGATTGTCAAGATTGTCCGTGGGCATTTCCCGAAAGACTCGCTCCCATTAAACTCTCTTCATCGAATATTCAAAAAGTCCGAAAGATGGCTGGAGATCGAAAATGTACTCCCAGCCATCTTCTCAACGAAATTATCGATCGATATTTCAAGAACTAACCGATCGCCCTACTTTTGACCCTAACCCTTCGGCTTATTCGGCTTAAACGTTGAAGCCACGTACAACTCCTTCAACTGCTTCCCATCTACGCTTGCCGGCGCATCCGTCAGCAAACACCGCGCTTGCTGCGTCTTCGGAAAGGCGATCGCATCCCGAATCGACTCTTCCCCTGCCATCAACATCACCAGCCGATCTAAACCGTAGGCGATGCCGCCATGGGGTGGGGTTCCGTACTCGAAGGCTTCGAGTAAAAATCCAAACTTACTGTTGGCTTCCTCTGCCGATAAGCCGATCGCCTCAAACACTCGTTCCTGCACCTCTCGCTGGTAAATCCGCAAGCTGCCGCCGCCGATTTCCGTGCCGTTGTACACTAAATCGTAGGCCTGGGCGCGGGCGGTTTTCAGGTCGTCGATATCTTCGGGATAGGGGGCGGTGAAGGGGTGGTGCAGGGCTTCGAGGCGCTTCTCGTCGGCATTCCACTCGAACATCGGGAATTCCACCACCCACAGCAAATCGATTTTCTCTTCATCGATTAAGCCCAACTGAGATCCGATAACCAACCGCAGGCGATCGAGGGTTTTATTCGCCGTCGCCGCATCCCCTGCCGCAAACAGCAGCAAATGACCCGGCTGTGCCCCGGTTCGGGCAAGCAATTCATCCTTGCGATCAGCACTTAAATTATCTTTAATCGCCCCAATCGTATCGATTTCGCCCCCTTCTTTGACTCGGATGTAAGCTAGTCCCCGCGCCCCGGCTTCGCTGGCTTCTTTAAATAAGTCGCCGCCGGGTTTAATCCGCACGTTGGAAATAACGGAATCCGCACTGGGAATGGGGAGAATTTTAACGATGCCCCCGGCTTTCACCGCATTGGAGAAGACCTTAAATCCGGAATCTTTCATCAAATCCGATACGTCTACCAATTCCAACCCGAACCGAGTATCGGGCTTATCGGAACCGTAGCGATCAATGGCTTCGGCATAGGTGAGACGGGGAAAGGGACGGGGAATGTCGATGCCTTTGACGGTTTTGAACAGATGACAAACCAGGGCTTCGTTGAGTTCGAGAATTTCCTCCTGGGACATGAAACTCATTTCCATATCCAACTGGGTGAATTCCGGCTGACGATCGGCCCGCAAATCCTCATCCCGGAAGCAGCGGGCAATCTGATAGTAGCGATCGACCCCCGACACCATTAAAAGTTGTTTGAATAGTTGCGGCGACTGCGGCAGGGCATACCATTCCCCCCCATTGACTCGCGACGGTACCAAATAATCCCGCGCCCCCTCGGGAGTCGATCGGGTGAGAATCGGGGTTTCCACCTCCATAAACTGGCGATCGTCTTCTAAAAAGCGGCGGATGGATTGAATAATTTGATGGCGCAGTTGCAGGTTTTTCGCCATCCTCTCGCGCCGCAGGTCTAAATAACGATACTTCAGGCGCAACTCTTCTTTGACCGACTCTCCCTCGGCAGTGGAAACTTGGAACGGCAGTTGTTTGCCCACGGCGTTGAGGAGTTCGAGTTCGTCGGCGTAGACTTCAATTTCTCCGGTGGGAAGTTTGGGGTTGAGAGAGTCTTCGGGCCGTTGCGTCACTCGTCCCGTCACCCGCACGACGTACTCGTTGCGCAAGTCTTCCACTTTACCGTAGGATTCGGGAGTCCGTTCCGGGTCGCCGACAATTTGCACCACGCCGCTGCGATCGCGCACATCCACGAAAATGACCCCCCCATGATCGCGACGGCGATCGACCCAGCCACAAAGGGTGACCGTCTCGCCGATATGTTCGCTTCGCAGTTGTCCGCAGTAGTGGGTTCGCATGGGTGGCAGCCGATAAAAGACTCTCGAGAACAGTTAGGGTCAAACCTACCTATTATGTAGCATTTTCAGTCCAATTCGCGATCGAAGATTGCAGATGACATTTCAGACCCGATTCGTAACAAGATAGAAGCAAGGTTCGTTTGTCAAGCCCTATACATATGTTCGCGTCCGGGGCAAACGCATCTAAATTCTCGAAACCTGACTCAGCAAAGATTTCCCAAAAAATAAGTAAAAATACTGGCAAAGTCAATCTCATATTCACTCAGCATTCCCAAATAAGATGCGATTGCCCTGTGGTCGTGTCATTCATCGATCGACTGTTGGAATTCTCATGGTACTTTAATCTTTTTTTAAACTTTTTTAGATCCTAAACCCGTGCTAGGATTATCACCTAGGTCAAGCTCTAAAAATAGCTAAAATCCCCGTGGTTATCCGGTTCTGCGGTTGTTACATTTTTATTGTTTTAACCTAGAATCATTGCTAAATAAGAATTTGAGGAAAAAGTTACACCAGTTTTTGTCAAAGTATCACTCGTAGAACTATTTTGAGTTTACTGTCAGTAATGTATGGCAATTTTAGAACTGTCATATGCTCCCATATTCCTTACTTCTGAAAATTACTCTGTGAATAGACAAAGAGAAACGGCTCAGTCACATACGATGAATCAGAGTCATAAAGCCGAATAACTCTTAGTCTAAAATTGGCTCGAACGGGGTGCTAAAAGCGCGAGTCAACTTCAAGATTCTCTAGCTTAATGAAGGTCATGAGAGAAGATACTATCCGTTTAGAAGCGGAACAACTCAATCTGTCCAATTACAGAAGCGAGCCGAACTCCTCCGCCTCTGGAAACAAACACATTTCCCTTGCGGAGGGTCAAGGCACAGTCTCAGTTAACTTTTCTGGGGACACGGGTTCCTACGATATTCTCATCGGCTACTACGATGAAGACGACGGACGCTCGAACGTTAATTTGAAAGTAGATGGGCGATCGGTCGATCGATGGACTTTCGATGCCGATTTGCCCGGAAACTTCCCCAAAGCCAGTAACTTGACCGAACGTCGGATCGAAAATGTACGTATTGAGAACGGCGATCTCCTCACCCTAACTGCAAATGCAGATGTTGGCGAACAGGCGCGCATCGACTATATCGATCTCGTGCCCCGTGGTGGCGGCAGCCCGACACCAAGTCCGACACCCAGCCCGACACCCAGCCCGACACCGAGTCCGACACCCAGCCCGACACCCAACCCGACACCTAATCCCCCAGGTAATAACTCAGGTAATAACCCGAGGGTGAAGCAATTCGGCATCTTCGAGGAAACCTTCAAAGATGCCAATTCTTACGACAACCCCTACTCTGAAGTCGAAGCCACCGTTACCCTAACGGCCCCCAACGGCCAAAAGGAAACTATCCCGCTGTTTTGGGATGGTGGCGATGACTGGCAACTGCGATTTTCCCCCGATACCACCGGAAACTGGAGTTATTCGATCGACTCCAACGACCCCGGACTCGACAATGAATCGGGCAACTTCAGAGTTGTCAACTCCAATCTTAAAGGCGGCATTCAAATCAACGAAGATGCTCCTTACACTCTCGAGTACCAAGACGGAACTCCTTACTACATGTTCGGGGATACCCAGTGGCGCGCGGGGAAAACCGACCCTTCGGAGAACCTCAACCGCAACACTCACTTCCGGTACGTAGACGAACGCGCTAGTCAGGGTTTCAACTACATCCACGCCAACTACGGTAACGGCACGATTACCGGAAACGCACCGAACGAAGGGGGCGAGCTTTGGGACGGCGATCTTGGAGAGAAAGTTAACCCCGGTTACTTCCAAGAACTCGATCGCCGGATCGAATATACCAACGACAAAGGCATCACTGTCGGCTACATGCTCGACTGGGCGCAAGGGTGGAACAAATATACCGAAGCCGAACGGGAGCGCTATGCCGAATACGTCACCGCCCGGTACAGCGCCTACAACGTCAGCTTTATCGTCTCCGGAGAGTTCAACGAAAGCCTCAACGACGCTGCCTATCGCCGCATCGGGCAAACCATCGAACAAACCGACCCTCACGATCGCACCATCTCCATCCACCCCGGTGCCAATCGCTTTGCCGAAAAGTTTGCCGATGAAAGTTGGATGTCTTTCGGCGACTACCAGCAAAACTACGGCCAACTCCACGAGAGCATCCTCAACGCTCGCGACAATAATAAACCCGTTGTCAACTCCGAATACGCCTACTACCTGCGCGACCAAGACGGAGATGGCCGGGTTGATAAACCCAACAGTTCCAGCCTCGAAGAGATCCGTCACGCCACTTGGGATATCACCATGGCAGGGGGTTACGTCGTCACCGGATTTGGTACCACTTACCTCGGGGGCGAACGAGACCCCGGTCCGTTCAACGTCGGCGCTGCCAAAAACAATGATTGGGAAGATGATGCCCAACATGCCAAGAAATTCTTCACCGATCGCGATTGGTGGGAACTCGATCCTGCCGATAATCTGATTAGCGGAAACGGAACAACTTACGCCCTTGCCGATAAAGGAGAAGATTACCTCGCCTACGTCCGGGGTAACGACGGCACCAACACCCTGAAGGTGGAAAATGGCAGCTATCGCGTGCAACGGTACGACCCCCGCACCGGACGCTATCAAAACGAGGGAACGCAATCGGGAACTGAGATTACTCTCGATCCGCCCGACAAGAAGGACTGGGCCTTCGTTGTGACGCGCACTGGCGGCAGTAACACTCGCTCGATCGAGGAGACGGCAACAACCAGCGCGGCAACGACAAGTGAGGCAACGACCAGCGCGGTAACAACAGGTGAGGCAACGACCAGCGCGGCAACGACCAGTACGGTAGCAACAAGTGAGGCAACAACCAGCGCAGCAACAAGTGAGGCAACAACCAGCGCGACCACAACCAGTGAGGTTGCTGAAAAGGATAACGGAGAAGGCCATGTAGACGATATACTACTGCCAAGTCAAAGTAGCGATACGATCGATACATTGACGGATGAAATTGAAGATATCGAAGATGCAGAAGTTCTGACCAATTTCGTTCCGGTCGAATCTTCTGACATCGAGAGCGAACTCGTTGCCGATATCGATTCCCTCGAATCTTCTGACACCCAGAGCGAACTTGGTACCGATATCGCTGAAATTGCTTCAGAGTCAGATGCGAACTTGATTTAACCCTCGAGTTGAATTGAGTTAGCGAGTGTTGGCTGTATCTCCAACACTTGCTAGTTCGCTCTCTAATTCTTCACTCGCCAAAGCTCCGATTTTCGGGGCTTTTTTTAGATGAGGGAATGGGAGATGAGGGGACGCGGGGAAACGGGGGAAACGGGAATATTTGACGTTCATCATTCATCATTTTTCCGCGCTTCCGAACTCCAAGCCTCCCCAGCCTCCCCCGCAATTGCCAGCCCTCCATCGGCCCATCACCCGGTCTCCTCAAACCCCGATCGCGCGATATCCTAAACTTTAGGTCACTTATAGCAGTTCTCGTATTTGTCAGGTACATAAAGAGTGGGTTTTGACCATCGATTCCAGTCAGGGCATCGTTTTTAGCTAAACCACTAACCTACATTTTTTGTTCCTCACGACAATGAGAAACGCTATAAATAATTACTTCAAAAACATTGACTCGGTTATGCAGTACAACAAACTTGGCGATCGCGATCTGAGCGTCTCGGAAATTTGCCTGGGGACGATGACCTTCGGACAGCAAAATACCCTCGAGGAAGCCTGCGAACAACTCGACTATGCCGTGTCTTGCGGGGTCAACTTTATCGATGCGGCGGAAATGTATCCCGTCCCCGCGCGCGAAGAAACCTACGGACGGACGGAAGAGTTTATCGGCAAATGGCTGACAACCCAACAGCGCGATCGCCTTGTCATCGCCACCAAAGTTGCCGGGCCGTCTCCGCGTATGGGTTGGATTCGCTCCCCAGAACGCAATCTCGATCGCCGCAATATCGAGCAAGCGGTGAACGATAGCCTGACGCGATTGCAAACCGACTACATCGATTTGTATCAAATTCACTGGCCCGATCGCTATGTAACCCTGTTTGGCGGTGGCGTTTTCGATCCCGCCAACGATCGAGAAACCGTTCCCATTCGCGAACAACTCGAAGTATTAGCCGATTTAGTTCGAGCCGGAAAAATTCGCTATCTCGGCATCAGTAACGAAACCCCGTGGGGAGTTTGCCAGTTCTCCGCTTTAGCCGAACAGGTGGGACTGCCCAAAATTGTTTCGATTCAAAATGCCTATCATTTGCTCAACCGCGAGTTTGAAATTGCCCTGGCGGAAAGCTGCTATCGGGAAAATATCGGACTTCTGGCCTACAGTCCCCTCGCCTTTGGGTTTTTAACCGGAAAGTATTTAGAAGATATCCCGGAAAATTCCCGCATCGGTCAGTTTCCCATGTTTGGCACCCGCTATCGCAAGCCATCGGTGAAAGAAACCGTTGCGGCTTACGTGGAAGTTGCCAAACAGCACGACCTTTCCCCGACCGTGTTGGCACTGGCTTTCGTGCGATCGCGCTGGTTCGTCGCCAGTACCATCATCGGCGCAACCACGATCGAACAGTTGCAAGAAAACCTTTCTAGCGTGGAGGTGGAGTTAGACGAATCGATTCTTAAAGATTTGGAAGCCGTACACGCGCAGCATCCGAATCCCGCACCGTAACGATCGCCGCCGAGGTCAGCATGAGCGCGATACTCCGTACGCAGTCGCGCGCGCGAACGAATTTTGATGAAAACATGTCAGTATTTGTTGTGTCTCGGTTTTCTCGACTGATTAAATTGTGAGGTCCGAAAAATGTAGGTTAGTGGTTTAGCTAAAAACCATGCTCCTATAGAGATTGATTATCAAAACCCGCCCGCGCGCTTATGTACCTCACAAAGCGCGAGAACTGCTATAAGTAGAAGGTTGACTTTTTACTCCTAACTCCAACAGTTTCAAGTGGGTGAAGAAAAGATTGCAAGCTGCGATAGATTAGAGAATAGCAGGGTTGAACATGACGAATATCGCACTCCCAAAATTTATCGCTCCGATGCTGCAACCGGAGTTTTATCCCCACTCCGTTACCGAACCCATCAAACTCATCCAAACGCATATCTCATTTGTTCTGCTGACAGGAGAATACGTTTATAAAATTAAAAAGTCCGTTGATTTTGGCTTTTTAGATTACTCAACGCTCGAAAAACGCCAGCATTTTTGTCAGCAAGAGTTGGTGATGAATCAGCGGGGAGCGCCAGGAATTTATTTAGAAGTATTGCCAATTTTGCAAGATGGCGATCGCTTTATCTTGGGAACTAGAAAAGATCGAAATGGAGAGATTATCGAATATACCCTAAAAATGCGTCAGTTTTCCCAACAAGATTTGTGGCTGCACCAATTCGAGCAGGGAAATTTAACCGTTGGCGATCTCGAAGAATTCGGTCGAATTTTAGCCCAATTTCACCAAAATGCAGTAACGAATGAGTATATTCGATCGTTTGGAAAAGTCGATCGCATTCGCATGGCGATCGAGAATAACTATCGAGCCACGCAAAAATATATCGGCACGCTACAAGATAAAACCCAGTTTGAAGAAACTAAAGATTATACCGATCGCTTTTTTCAAACTTACAAACCCGTTTTCGATCGACGCATTCAAACTGAAAAAATCCGAGAATGTCACGGCGATTTACACCTGAATAATATCGCTCGCTGGCAAGGGAAAATCATCCTGTTCGATTGTATTGAATTTAACGAACCTTTCCGTTTTGTCGATGTGATGTACGATGTCGGCTTTACAGTGATGGATTTGGAAATGCGGCAGCGTCGGGATTTAGCCAATGCTTTTCTCAATACCTATCTCGAAGAAACCGGAGATTGGGAAGGGGCGCAATTACTTCCTCTCTATCGCTTGCGACAGGCATACGTTCGAGCAAAAGTCAATTCTTTCTTGAGCGACGATCGGGCAATTTCTAGTGCCGAACGCGATCGAGCTGCCCGAACCGCTAGCGAATATTATCGATTGGCTTGGGAGTACACCCAACCGAGTCGGGGACAACTCATTTTGATGTCGGGGCTATCAGGTTCGGGAAAAAGTACCGTCGCCCGCCAGCTTGCCCGTCGTTTGGGGGCTGTTTGCATTCGATCGGATGCAGTGCGCAAACACCTCGCAGGGATCGACCTCTATCAGCGCGGGGGAGACGACCTCTACACCGAAGCGATGAACCAGCGCACTTACCAACGCTCGATCGATTTAGGAGAAACCCTCGCCACTCGCGGTTGGAGCGTTATTCTCGATGCCAAATTCGATCGAACCCGATGGCGCGAAGCCGCTATTGCCATGGCGCGATCGCATCAATTGCCCCTGCACATCCTATCTTGCACCGCACCTCTGGCCGTATTGCGCGATCGTCTCAACTGCCGGACTGGCGACATTACCGATGCCACTGCCGACCTCCTCGCCAGCCAGCAAGCTGCCGCCGAACCTTTTTCGCCCACCGAGCAAAATTATGTGACAACTCTAGACACAACTGCTGCATTAGCGCCACAATTAGAATCGATCGTCCGTTTAACTGCAAGGCGATCGACACGACGCATGTAGAGGGTTGTTATGACGCAAGCCGAAGACAAAACCCAGACCGAACAAACGACACAAGACAAAGGAGATGGGGGAGATAGCGCCTCCAAAGACTCGAAGGACAACAGTAACAGCAACCAGCAGTTTCTGACTGGATTTCAGTTTGCTGTTTTCTTCATGCTGTGCTTCGCGCTGCTGGGATATCCTCTACCGCTGAGTGTGGTGATGGGGATTTTCGGGGGTGCGGCAAGCGGTTGGATCGCCAACTGGTGGAATACGGATGACACCCTAAAAGAGGAAGCTAGCCTCCTCGATGATGAATTAGGGGGAACGGTATATGCTTCTCGATCGAGTATGCGCAAGCTCAAACAGCAGCGATATATCGAATCGAGAAATCGCTATCGAAATCGTCGCAGCCGATCGCTCTTGAGTTGGTTTTTTGATAATGGCGGTCGTTAGCTCTCGAGTCGCTCTGACGTTTGGGCCCTGGCAGACCTGGGTTAAAACTGGCAGTGACAAACTCATTTTAGAATCAAAATCTCCTCGAGCGAATTATGCCGACCTTACTGACCGATGCCAAAAACCAACTTTCCGATCTAATCGCTCGCTACAAATCCCGAGTAGACTATCTGGCGATCCGACTTGAAGAAGCCGCCGGAACCGATATCTTTTTGCGATCTGAGAAAGTTGAAACCCTGAGTGAAGAAGTCGCTATCGGCGGACAGGTCCGAGCTTGTTACAAGGGGGGTTGGGGTTTTGCCAGCTTCAATCAACTTGCCGATATCGTCGAACGAGTCGAAGAAGCGATCTCTGCTGCGAGGTTGGTGGGAACCGAAGAAACCATTCTCGCTGAGATCCCGATCGTTTGCGATACCTGCGAGTTGCCGCTCACCGGAACCGATCCCCGTCTGGTGTCTCTGGCACGGAAAAAGGAACTGTGCGATCGCTACACCGAAATCCTGCGGGCGCAAGACGGATGCATTACCACCACTTCCGTCCGCTACGGCGATTCGGCCCAGCGAATTATCCTCGCCACTTCGGACGGAACCCTCATCGAGCAATCCTGGGTGGATTTGGAAATGCGCTTCGCCGCAACGGCCCGAAATGGAGATACCGTGCAAACGGGGCGAGAAACCACCGGATCGCGCAAAGCTTACGAAGACTTGACGAATTTAGACGAACAAGTGCGCGGGGCGGCGAAGCGAGCGGTCGAGGCCCTGGAACTGCCGCCCGTGAAAGGAAATACCTATACGGTGGTTATCGATCCAATTTTGACGGGGTTGTTCGTTCACGAGGCTTTCGGACACCTTTCCGAGGCGGATATGGCTTACGAAAATCCCGATTTGCTCGAAGTCATGACGTTGGGACGGCGGTTTGGTCCTCGGGATCTACAAATCTTCGACGGTGCCGCCCCCGAAGGTCATCGAGGCAGCTATTTCTACGATGATGAAGGGACTCCAGCCACCACCACCGCCCTGATTCGAGATGGAGTACTCGCCGGAAGACTCCATTCGCGGGAGACGGCTGGCAAGTTGGGAGAAACGCCCACGGGAAACGCCCGCTGCCTCAACTACCACTATTCGCCGATCGTCCGGATGACCAATACTTGGATCGGGCGGGGAACAACGCCCGTCGAGGGATTGTTCGACGATATCTCAGAAGGAGTCTACGCTCGTAATTGGCTCGGTGGCATGACCAACGGTGAAATGTTTACCTTTAGTGCGGGGGAGGCTTGGATGATTCGCAACGGGAAAATTGCCGAACCGGTGCGAGATGTCACTCTCTCGGGAAATGTGTTCACCACCCTCGCCGATATTGAAGCGATTGGAGATGATTTCTACTGGGATGAGTCGGGCGGATGCGGCAAAGGGGGTCAGAATGGCTTGCCTGTTGGTTGTGGGGGTCCGAGTTTGCGCATCCAAAATGTGGTGGTTGGGGGAGTGGCGTAGTCCGTCCGATCGGGCGATCGGTTGGGGATGAGTCGGTCTGCAATATCGAGGGTCAGACCTGACGATCGTCAGTGCGAGGAATACCATCAGTTGAGGGAGCGGGCGATCGCCATCATGAGATCTCGAACATCCGCACAGATGGATCGACCTTGAAGCGGTCGTCTCCAATTTCGTTGTCTCCAGTTACTTTTCGATCGTCATGCCAATCAGGGATGTTGCTGAGTTGGCATCCATCGGTTGCGAAAAGAGAAATCCCTGTACCCGCTTGCATCCAAGCAGTCTGAGTTTTTCCAGGTCTTCGGCGGTTTCCACCCCTTCGGCGATTACGTCCAAACCCAAACTCTCGGCGAGTAGGAGAATCGACCAAATGACTTCCCATTTTTTCTGGCTGACGAAGGAGCGATCGATCTTCAGAACGTCTACTCGCAAATCTTGCAAGCGAGATAGGGAAGAGTAACCCGTCCCGAAATCATCGAGGTATAGTTGAATTCCCATGGCGTTTAAGCGATCGAGGGAAGCCATGGCGCGTTCTGAGTTTTCGATCGAACTACTTTCGGTAATTTCGAGCCTCAGACTGCCAGGTGCAATGCCGGTATCTTCGCAAATTTCTCGAATGCGCTCGGATAAGTCGCTTTGAGCTAATTGTATCGTCGAGACGTTAACGCTTAAGGTCAGGGGAGTGTCTTGGGGAAATCGATCCTGCCAAATTTTGAGTTGAGTGCAAGCTTGATGCAAGACCCAAAGTCCGAGTCGATCGATCAGACCGATTTTTTCGGCAAAGGGAATGAAAACTGCGGGGGAAACCAAACCTCGCGTGGGATGCTGCCACCGAACTAAGGCCTCGAACCCGATGGTTACGCCGCGATCTAGAGAAACGATCGGTTGGTAGCAAAGCTCGAATTCCTGATGTTCCCAGGCTAAGAGCAAATCGCTCTCTAACTGAAAGCGTTCGATCTCGGCGGTGGACAAGACACTTATCGGTGGCTCGACATCGCATTCGATCGTCTCAGCCAGGCGGATGAGTCGCTCGGTATTGTGCATGGCAATTTCGAGCAGGTGCTGACCTGTATCGGACAAACCTCCAAACTGGCCGCTTCGCAGAAGACCCAAAACCCCTCGAATGGAAGTCAGAGGCGATCGCAGTTCGTAACTCAGTAATGAAGTGAGTTCTCGTTCCTTGGAGCAATCGGGGGTAAACGTCTCAGATGGCTGATTCTCCTTCATGCTATTGGGATAGACACTTATCAGGTTGGTCATATGTATTGATTCCCTACCAATCTATGGATGCTTGCAAACTACTACTAGAAGACTAAAGATGACCTCAAGATTTGGCAAGCCGATCGCCAAAAACCATTAATTATAGCTTAATGGCTCGTTCGGCAATATCTTTATCGATCTTGAGACTCAATTATGAAAAATTTAGGAAGAAAGATTCAAGGCGATCGCCAAATAGCGAAGAACTCGTACCGGGGAAACATCCAGACTCTCGATAGTCGTTCTCACAAATCGAGGGTTTGGATTGACATTCGATGCATCCTTAACACTGAGTTGGTACGCTCCAAAAATTCAACAAATGAGATAATTTTGGTAGGCTTCTACTCTCCGGAGTTGAATAGATCGATTGCGACCCCGAAGAACTTCAGCGTTCCTAAATATATGTAGTAGAGATGGGAGACACTTTAGGTGATATCCCGATCTGCATTTGCACCCGACCGGAGCGGCTGGTTTCTGACTACCCGATTTTGCAATCGGCGCTCTGTAGATATGTCAGTGATTATACGTAATAAGTGATTATACGTAAACCCAATCTTAGCTATCTTCAGTTAAGATTTGCAAGCGAACGGTTCGTTCTCCAGCGTCATCTAAGGGAACTTCAACGATCGGACCGCTGATGCGTTCGACACAGCTAATCAGGGAACGCAGGTGGGGCGTACTGGCTCCCGTATCGACATAAAGGCGATCGGCAATCCCAGCGAGGCGTTTCCAAGTGGTATAGAGTTTGACGACGGTTTGTTCGAGTTGCGCCGATTGCTTGACTAAATCGGAAGCCACGTTCAAACAACCGACTCGCAGGGCATCTTCGAGAGCCATTTCTAAGTCAACGGCGCTGCTATTTAAAGTTTGCACTTGCGCGGCCGCATCGAGATATTTGGCCAAGTTGCGAGCATCGGCAGTGAGTTGTTTGACGGTATCGAGATCGGGATTTTCCGCTGCTTCTTTTTGAATTTCTTTTTGGTGCGTCTCGGGAAGTTTTTCGAGTTCTTTGACTAGAGGGGCAACGTGTTTGGGTGGTAGGGATCGATCGGCGGCTTTTTCTTTAATTTCGTCGGGTAACAAATCCGATGTCATTGCCACCCATTCATCGGAGAGCTGTTTGACTTCCCGACGGGTAATGCGATCGCCATTTTGGGCCGCATCGGTGACGAGTTGCTGGACTTGGGCGGGGGATTGGGCGGTTTCGACAAAGGCGCGCTTGCTGAAATTATTGATGGCTGCCGGGTCGAGTTTGCCTTCCTCGAGCAACGTATCGGCACTGTTGGCCAGTTCGATCAGGGAGTAGGCTTGACTCTTACTAATTTCGCGATCTTTGAGCCAGTTGAGAAATCCCCTTCCTCGGCCTTCTCCACCTTTCTTCTCACGATCGCGTACGGCCCGGAGAATCCGCCCTCGCCAAATATCGTTTTGCAAGTCGAAGCGATCGCATACCAACCAAGCCGTATCGACCTGTTGGTTAAATTCAATTTCGGGAATTTCTTCGTCTTCGGGATTGGGAACCTCAAAATTTAGCTCGCCTCCGCTTTGCAATAGGGAAACGAGATCGTCGGAACGCTGGAGAGATTGCACCATGGTGAAGACTTGCAAACAATGGATGGAATCTTACCACATCGCGCTTGCGGGCGGACGCGCGATCTCAAGTTATCCGGCGCGAGGGTGCGCTCGTTCGTTCGACGCGCGGATATCTAGTTGTTGTCGATCTGGCGATCGCCGATCGATTCTCCAAATACCCCTGAAGCGATACTTTTGCTAAAATTCGATTGCCCCCTCAACTCACTTACGATCCCCACCATCGTCAGAATCGTCCCCGCGACCGATCGTTTGTCCGATCTGTGCGATTCCAAAATATCGCGCGATCGTCTCTAACTATCGCTGAGATTGCCCATTTCCTACCCCAAGATTCAAGAAGAAATCGCCATGGACTACCAAAAACTCATCTTTCCCATTGTCGTTGCCACCGTTCTGTTTATTGCCGCCGGAGATAAACTCGGTTTTCTCCCAGAACCGATGAAAAATGCCAGTCGCCAGAGTCGATCGTTTGTCATGGGACTATTACCCGATTGGGTGGAACCGACCGATCGCAATGCCGAACGAGACCAGCAAATCGAGCAGTTGGAGTAGTAATTGGAAAAGTTAGCCGTCAGCCATCAGCTATCAGTTGGTTTCAAGTCCCAAAAGCTAGAACTTTAACGGATTTTCACCACCGCAGGCTCTAAATCCTCCAAAACGCAAGAATTTCGATTCAAGCAATGCTGAGTGCTGAATGCTGAATGCTTACAGGAACGCTTTGCCAATACCTGCGCTCCATCGATCGGCTCTTAATGCGATCGCGTTACAATCAATCCCATCAAGAGCTTAAATTGTGGGGCATTTCATGACTTCTCGACCCCTCCCGAAAACGATTCCACCTCAAAACTTGACACCTCAAAACTCACTACCTCAAGAGATACAAGCTGACCTGGAAGCTGAAGAGGTTTGGATTCCCGAGCCTCCCCCCACGGATCTGATTTTTGATGATGGAGAACCCTTGGAAAGTAACCGCCACCGCATCGGGATGAATACGCTGATTGCCTCCGTGCATGAAGCGTTAGCTCCTCGCGAGGACTTCTTCGTTGGGGGGAATATGTTTGTCTACTACAGCCTCGACCAAATTAAAAATCGCGATTTTCGAGGCCCTGATGTATTTGTGGCGTTAGATGTAGACGGTCGCAAAGAACGTCAAGGTTGGGTACTCTGGGAAGAAGCAGGCAAGTATCCCGATGCGATCGTCGAATTGATGTCGCCTTCAACTGCGGCCGTGGATCTGGGAAAGAAAAAGCAAATTTACGAGCAGACGTTTCGCACGCGCGATTATTTCGTTTACGATCCCTTCGATGTCTTCTCTTTGAAGGGGTGGGAGTTAAAGGATCGTCGTTTTGAACCCTTAGAACCTAACGATCGCGGCTGGTTGTGGTGCGAATCGTTAGGGGTCTGGTTGGGGCCCTGGGAAGGGGAAATCCTGCGAGAAACGGCTCCCTGGTTGCGATTGTTCGATCGCCAGGGTAATTTGATTCTTTTACCTGAAGAACGAGAGCGCCAGCGTGCCGAACGGGAGAGCCAACGCGCCGAACGGGAGAGCCAACGCGCCGAACGGGAGAGCCAACGCGCCGAACGGGAGAGCCAGCGTGCCGAACTCGAGCGTCAGGAAAAGGAACGCGCGATCGCCGATCTCGAACGGGAACGACAAGCTCGACAAGCATTACGGTTAAAGCTCGAAGAAATGGGGATCGATCCCGATACGCTCGGTTGAACGATTTCCTCGGGCGATCGATCTGCGGCCGTGAGGTGGAGAAGAACCGATCGCCTATCCCTTACTTATCCCCCATACTTATCCCATGGCAGAACGCCCTTGCTTGCTCAGACGAAACACGAAAGAAGTCAAGAACAACACGTAAAAAATCAGGCCGGCAATACCGAGAAATCCGAGAAATCCAGCATTGGTGTTGGCATGGAAATATTCTTTGTATTTCCAGGGAACTTCCAACCAAACCCGACAGGCGGGAGTCTCGAGGATGCCTTCTAATCCGATAAAGCCGCAACGCAGGGAGGGAAACGCGAAGCATAAACCCAGGACGGAGTAAACTGTCATCGCCCATCGCCAGGATGTCATCGCCCATTTGAGCGTTGAGGAGGAAAGATCGTCGATTTCTTCGTTGAGATCGACCCAAAACCAGAGTGAAATGGGGATGAGAATGCGAGCGACGATGCCGCAGACGAAGCCGATCGGAATTGAGGCGATCGTCATATAGAGAGTGATGACGAGCAAACTCGATACTCGCCAATAGATAATGAATAGGCGCTGCATCGCGTCTACTTTCCGAACGAAAGCCCAAATCGACAGTGCGATCGGAATGAGGACGGCAAATAATACCGCCAGTCGGTAATCGAGCCAGACTAGCGGTCTAAACCAAGGTTCCATAAGGTTTCAAATAGTTTGAGGGTTTGGCGGTCTCCGAAGTGGTGACTCCTATGGGCGATCGTATCACCAAAGAGGGAGAGCGGGGGTGATGGGAGGACGCTCCAGACGCGGAGACGCTTCAGAAGGAGAGAAACGGGGGAAACGGGAGAAACGGGAGGAGAAGATGACGTGGGGACGCGGAGAGGGGAGGAAATGGGGGAATTAGGAGAATTGAGATCTTGTTCAAAAACTCAGCGCTCATTGCCTCCGAGAGCTACCCAAGCTCCCAAAGCCCCCAAAGCCCCCGAAGCTTCCCCACCTCCCCATTCCCCGATATCAAAAACGGGCAACCGATCGCTCGATTACCCGCTCTTTAAATTCGATTGACGTTTGGGGACTAACGAAGAGAAGGGAGATTAGTCATCGTAGATACGGCACTCAGCAGCTTCAGGGTTATCGTCGCAGTATTTATCCAAGGACGATTTGGGTTCTTCTACTTTTTGGTGCGAGGCAGCGGCTTGCAGTTCTTCAACTGCATCCCAGGCAGCGGCGCATTCAGGAGAGGTGGCTCCATTAACATCGCAGGCTTCGCGGGCATCCTGGCGCTCTTTATCGATCTTTTCTTTGATATCGCTCATTTAACTATCGCTCCTTTGGACTCTTCTTTTAGAGTATAAAAAATCTCTCAGATTATGCTAGGTTCGTTTATCCTCCCCTACCCCTGAGTGATGCTTATTTTATTACATAACCGATTCAGAAGTCGCCTGGGTCGATCTCACCCTATTTTTTAAGGATTGGGGTTGAGTTGGAGTGGGGAATTGGGCTTGCAAAAGTAGGGAATTGCTCACCACCGTCACCGAACTCAAAGCCATCATCGCCGCTGCTGCTGCCGGGTTGAGCAAGATGCCAAACTTCGGAAGGAGAAGACCTGCGGCGATCGGAATTCCCAGACTGTTGTAGGCGAAGGCCCAAAAGAGGTTTTGACGAATTTTGCCGAAGGTGGCGCGACCCAAGCGAATGGATTGGATGATGTCTTCTAGCCGATCGCGCATCAAGACAATTCCGGCAGTTTCAACCGCAACATCGGTTCCTCCATGGAGGGATATCCCTACATCAGCTTGTGCTAGGGCCGGAGCATCGTTAATTCCATCTCCGATCGCCGCGACATTTCTCCCTCGATCTTGCAGCGTGGCGATCGCCTGGGCTTTACCTGCGGGACGGACTTCGGCGAGGACGTTTTCCGGGGCGATCCCCACCGCATCGGCAATGGCACGGGCGGCTTCAATGCGATCGCCCGTCAGTAGCATTACCTCCAATCCCATGTTTTGCAGCCGATTTACCGTCGATTTTGCCCCCTCTCGCAGTCGATCGCCAATGGCGATCGCACCAATATTTTTACCGCTAACGGCGACGTAGACTACCGTTTTACCCGCTTTGGCGAAGGTTTCGCTATGGGGTTGCACCGTGGGGTCGATGGCGATCCCCGCAGCCTCCAGCCACCCCCGATTGCCGACGAGGACGGGGAACGGTTCGCCATCGGTGGGGGCGACGATGCCGGACACTCCCAGTCCCGGTTGGGTCTGAAATTCCCGTGTCGGCAGGAGGGAGAGTTGATTCGCCTGGGCCTGCTGGACGATCGCCGTCGCCAAGGGATGCTGGGTTCCCCGTTCCACGGATGCCGCTAGTTGCAAAAGTTCGTCGCCCGTTCTCGAGGCGATCGCGTGGCAATCGGTGACGGTGGGTTTTCCGGTGGTTAGGGTTCCGGTTTTATCAAAAATGGCAGTATCGAGCGATCGCACTGCTTCTAGCACGTCTCCCCCACGAATCAGCAAGCCCTGATTCGCCCCGATCCCCGTACCCACCAGAATTGCAGTCGGGGTAGCCAAACCCAAAGCGCAGGGACAGGCAACCACCAACACGTCAATGCAGAGTTTGAGACTCAGCAGCAGGGGAGAATAGTGGTGGGGCAGGGCGGCGTGAACCTGGCCCATCATGGGGAATTCGCGGGCGGCAGCGAGGGTTTCGGGCCAAAGGTGCGTACCGATGAAGAACCAAAACCCGAACGTCAGGGCGGCCACAGTCATCATCGCGTAGGTAAAGTATCCCGCCACCGTGTCGGCAAACTGCTGGACGGGGGCTTTGCGGGTTTGTGCTTCCCGCACCAACTTCACAATTTGCGCCAGGGTGGTATCCTTTCCGGTACGCAGGGCGCGCACCACGATCGCTCCCGACTGATTCAGGGTTCCGGCCGTTACGTTATCTCCAGTGTGCTTGGTGACGGGCATCGGTTCCCCCGTCAGCATCGACTCGTCTACGGTCGTTGCGCCCGAGATCACTTCCCCATCGACGGGCATTTTTTCGCCGGGGAGAACCTGTAGCCATTCCCCCACTCGTACCTGGGCGGCAGGTAGGTTGACGATTTTACCTTCTGTTAGATCCTCGGGATTGGCAACCCAGCGCACGGTTTGCGGTTGCAGGTTCATCAAAGCCCGCAGGGCCGCACTCGCTCGATTTCGCGCCCGCGTTTCCAAGGCCCGTCCTAGGAGAACGAACCCTAGCAACATCACAGGTTCGTCGAAAAAGCAGTCCCAACCCCACTGGGGAAACCACAGCGCCGCACTACTGGTCAGGTACGCCGTCAGAACGCCCAACCCCACCAGGGTATTCATATTTGGGGCGTTGTGGCGCAGTCCCTTCCATCCGTCGATGAGGATGGGACGACCGGGAACGAGGAGGGCGACGGTAGCCAAACCGTAGTGGAACCAAATATTGCTGAAGCCGGGAATCGGGGAAAATCCCAGCATTTCTAAGTGGCCGAGGGTGGAGAGGAAAATCAGGATTGCGGCCACTGCGAGTTGTTGGCGCAGTTGGG
>JAXHUC010000054.1:0-39565 GCA_034189805.1 Cyanobacteriota bacterium | reverse complement strand
CGTAGAAATTGATGGTTTCTACGGTATCTCTCCATGCCGCCAATTTCGCGAGTCGATCGCCGAATACAAATAAATGTACTTGCCAGCCATCAGCTTTGAAAAGAGTCGCCAAATTGAGGGCGATTCCAGAGTCTCCCGAACTCGGCAGAATCAACCCCAGTTGTCGCCGACTCGGTGGGGGCAAAATCGGGTAGACGGCTTTAGATTCGAGAATCGATCGGGTATCTTCAAAAGTGCGGTTGCGCGGCAGCATATGTTCGGCGCGCCAGTTCCAGGATTCCGTTTTGGGCAGGCTGTTACTCAGAGTTGCCACCATCGAAAGCAACCCATCCATCGCCCCCCCTTTTTCGATCGGGGCTTTAGCAAAACGGGGAACGTTCAGGCGCAGGCGGTAGAATTGCGGCAGGGGGTCGTCCGTTTGCACGCTTTCTAGCCATTCTGGGGTGGCATCGGCGAGGCAGTCGTCGAGAGTATCCACCGTCGCCATCACCAGATGCTCGATTCCCCCAGCTTCGGATGATGTTTCCTCTCGTACTTCCATCTGGCCCGGTTCTGCTTCCGGGGCGATCGTCAACTGGGCGAAATCGGCAAGAATCTCGGGGTTGTTCTCCCCACTCAACGCCATTTCCAGGTTCCAGAAAAGCGATCGCACCCATCCCCGACGCTGGAGGAATCGCAGGACGGGACGGCGGGTAAACGCGACGAAATGGGGGCGGTGGTAGCGGGCGGGGATCGATCGGGCGCGATGATAAATTTCTTGATATTCGTCGAACTTGATTTCCGGTTCCAACTCCGTCGGATCGGTGGTGAGAACGACTCGTCCCACATCCACCAACACGATCGCGTAACGGGGGGCTTCCGTTTGTTCCCAACCCAGAAGCGTCCGGGGGGCGAACAGGGCCGGGTGTTTAGCCCGCATGTAGTGCAAGATGGCTTCCCCATCCCGATCGGAATTTTTCACCATGCTTTCGGGACGACGGCGATACTGAAATCCGAATTCGGGCAAATGCCGACCGCGAAATCCCGCCTCGACAGCCTGCCACCAAAACTCCCAATCCTCGTATCCCAATTTCATCGACTCGTCGTAGCGACATCCGGCCTCGAACACCGCCCGACGCACCAAACTCCCCGCCTCGCAGATATTGCGCTTTAAGTGTCGCAGAATCGAGTAATCGCCGCCGTAGTCGCCGTTCCAGTCGCAGCCGAACATATCGACGGAGGGGTACACCCAGCCCACCTCCTCGGGGGTTTCGAGTAACACCCGGAACGTGCGATCGATAGTAGCGCGGGAAATGCGATTGTCGGCATCGAGGAAGTAGATCGCTTCCACCGTCGGCCAAGTAGTGAGGGCAAAATCAATTCCCGTATTGCGGGCCGCACTCAATCCGCCATTGGGACGGTGCAAATAGAAAATGCGATCGGGGTGGGCCAGGGCAAACTCCCGACAGAGGCGATCGGTTTCCGGGTAGGGACAGCCATCGTTCACCAAAACGATCGCCGTGGCAAATTCCGTCTCCTGTTCCAAAGCGCACCGAATCGCTTCCCCAGCGAGGACACTGTGCTTGTACACCGGAATGACGACGGCGATTTGAGGTGTTGGGGCAACGAGGTGGCTATTCATCGGGAAAGGAGTAGAGAGCAGAATAAGGAATTTTGAGGATTTATGTTGCTATTTTTAGGTCATCTTAACGAATTGACTGAATACATTCTTAAATATTTTCAATGAATCCGAAAAAATACACCAGATGGCGGAACTTTGCATCTTTCTCACAAATATTTTCCGCTCTTGACCGATAAAGTCAGTTAGAACGATGCCACAAATTTCATTTAACTCATTTAATTCAAAATATAGAGAATTTGATGTCCAGACTATTCGAGCAATGCGACAGCGAAGTAGCTCAATTCTCAGCCTCAATTCATCCATTTGAATATGAAAAGACTCTGAGTTCTCAATAAATTTAGAGCGCTCTAAAGCTGATGGATGATTTCTTTGCATCCATTGACTTGTGTCTAGTTCGATCGAGCCTCGTTCCCGAACGCGATCGCCACTTTTTACCTCTTCTGGGATATTCTCGATCGGGCGATTGTAGGTAATGACTTCGATCGTGGTGATATAGCCATCTTCACTAACATCGATATTGAGTAGAGACCACGGATTTAAAGCATCTAATCTCCAGTAGAAGAATTTCCCCCGATAAACTGGTGCGTTCAAAAAAATATATAACGAGCCATGTGATTCAACTCTCCAGCTAGTTTCAACTGCTTCATCAATAATTTTATTCACTCTAAGTGTTTCCATATCGATCGAGATTTTGAGAAGCTTATTGTTTGATGAAACTCACTCGAAAATTAATGCGAACTTGATTTAAATTATCTTTCTAGCGTACGATACCCTCAAATTTTTGTGGTTCATTCCAAAACACCCAACTCCAACCGAACATCCACCCACCGCGCCCAAGCTTTTTGGGCATATCCCCCTTCCGGAACGCGGGTGGCGAGGACGAGATGGTAATCTTCTTCGGCCGGGGTATCGAGTTTGACGCTAATATCTTTTGGAGTGCAGGGTCGAACGCGCTGCCAGCCGGAAAAGCCCAACGCTGCCTCCTCTTCGGTTACCCCCCCACGGGCGCTGATATCGTCGTCATTTGTCACCACGGCGATCGCATATTCGATATCCGAGGCTTCCGCATTTTCCGTGCAAACCCGCGTCAGGACTTTACGAACTCCCCGACGTACCGCCCCCGGTAGAATAGCAACGGTTTCTCCTTGGGGTATGGGAAAGACTTCGATCGCCTTGCTATCTCGAAGCTGCTTCACCCGTGGAGACGGGGGCATCGCCTCTCGCAACTCCACCGCTTCGGGAAGCGTCAGGCGAGGTGAGGTGGGACGGGGAGTATCCGGGAACAGAGGCCCAATATCCGTCCATCGCGCCCAGGCTTTTTTCGGGACGCTGCCTTCGGGAACCCGAGTGGTGAGAACGATGTGGTAGTCCTTATCTGCTGGGGCATCGAGTTGGAGTTCGATTTCCTGCGGGGTGTAGGGTTCCACGCGCTGCCACCCGGAGAAGTTCGTCCCCTCCTCAATGGCTTGGCGGGCGCTGATGTCGTCGTCTGCCGCAACAATCGCGATCGCGTATTCGAGGGGAGAGGCTTCGTTATTCTCAGTACACACCTGCGTCCAAACCCCCGTTGCCCCTTGGGGAATCGCGCGGGGGAGAACGGCGACGGTATTCGTCCACACCATCGGCCACACTTCGATCGCCGAGTTATTCTTGACGAATTTAACCCGGTTGGAGGGGGGCAGGGCTTCTCGCAGCTTGGCAATATCCGCCCGACTCAGGGGTTGGGTTTCCGGGGCGATCGCATCTCGGGGATGCATGACGCGGGGATAGTCGGCGATGTTGTTGTTTCCTGGGGCGGGAATTGGGGCTGTGGTTTCCGGATGGGGGCGATCGTCGATCGCGAAGTGATGCCAAGTGGCGCGGGCGCGTTCTGGGGAACTGCCAGGGGGAACTCGGGCGGCAATGGCAATGTGGGCGAAGTCGGCAGCGGGGTAAGCCAGGGCGATTTGGTGGGGTTCGTTGGGCTTGATGGCAACCCAGCCGGAAAACGCCAGCGCCCCCTCCCCGTTCTCAAAGCAAGGAACCGGATCGCAACCTTCGGCGATCGCCGCCATCGCATATTCGACGATATCGGCATCGGGATGTTCGGTAGCCACTGTTGCCCGAACGGCGGTTGCCCCCGGTGAAATGCAGAACGGCAGCATGGCAATCGTCGGAGTCTGCGATCGGGGTTGGGTGAGGATTTTGTCGCCCTCTTCGAGAATTTGAATCCTGTCGCCCGACTGGGGTGCAATCTCCAATACGCGAGATGTGGCGCTACTGCCTAACATGCCGAAGGACTCGGGGGAGTCGGAGTAGGGACTCATCACCCGGCGCGTACCGGGTAACCCCTGCCACAAACGCAATGCCAGAGTGCGATCGCCTTCTCGATCGTCTCGAACTGCCCGAAATTCCGGCAGGGGTTGGAGTTCGCCCAGGGAGAAAACCGGGGCAGACCCTTCGAGAGTCTCCCATTCCAGGCGCAACTCCACATCGCGGGGGCGACTCAGATCGATACTGGGTAAATCCAGACCGAACCATCCCGGTAGCAGGTGAGTGTAGGGGATTTGCCACCGCGCCAAACTGGTGCGATCGTCGGTGGTTTCGAGGGCAACTCGGAGAATCCCCCGGCGGTTGGGGTCGAGGGTAGTAACGTGCAAGTCGAGGGCGGCTAAACCTCGGGAGGAAACAGGCAACAGTTGAGTCAGGACGATCGCATCCGAGGAAGGAACCGATACGGGTCGATTTTCAAAGGCGAGTTCTAACGGGGGTAGTTCTGCGGTGGAAAGGAATTCTTCAACTTGCGCCACGGCATTATGCATCGTTTCGTGGCGGGTTCTCAGTTCCAAGTACTGCTGCCCGAGGGTACTTAAGCGGTTGGCGAGGCTGCGAGTTTCGGTGGCGAGGCGATCGGCGATTTGCTGCCAAAATTGGGCGCGTCCCGCGTCGATATTCTCGCCAAAATCCAGTTCGATCGCCTCGGGAATTTCGGCAACCCCTCGATCGCCCCACCATGCCATCAAAGAGGTCAGTTGCTGCCGTCCGGCTTCCGAGAGAACGACAAACCCCAGACAAAATGCTGGGGGGATTTGAATTTCCACCATCTCGGCATCGTCGGCATCGTCGGCTGGGGCGATCGTGCCGAAGGTGGCAGATGAGTCGGATGAATATTCGTAAATCGTCCAGCCGGGGAAGGGTTCGAGGGCGGCAAGGCGTTGTCGATCGACCTGGGCAACAATTATTTTACGTTCGGCAGAATAGAGGTTTCCCAAACAGGCCCGACTGGCAAATAGTTTTTGGAGGGAGTTGGCGATCGACTGAATCGATTCAGTCTCGATGGGGAACGGCATATTCTAAATTACTCGATGCTGGGAAGAACTCAGGTGAAATCGCGCCCAATACTCGCTCGATCTCAATTGAAATGCACTCATTTAGAATTGCAAGATAGTAGATAATGCGGTGTCGATAAGCCTGATTCTCGTCTTCATTTACCAATTGAGAACCCATCCAAAAAATTCCTGGATTTTAATTTAAATTCGGACTCATCGAGTGCGTAATTTTGTTTTAACCTGCAATAAATTTTAAACTTAACGATTGACTTCGTTCGAGTTAAACGAAGTTTCAAATATAAAGTAGGATAAGGTATAAACCCGTGAAAACCCCACAATTACCTAGAAACCTTATCGCAAACAGTTTAAAATTGCAATAACCGTATTTTTACCGATACTTTGAATTGTTCATCAAAACTTTATCTACTTTTCGTCCGTATTTTCTAACCTGCGAGCGCAACACTGGCGATCGCCTGCGAAAATATACGTAAAGTCTCGATTTATTCCCCCTGTAACCCTTGGCGCAATTCGCGACCGTATACCATCGCTTCCCAATGATTCCCATTCAGAGCAACAGTGCGATCGAATGCATTCAGGGCTTCCATCGGGCGATCGAGTTCTAGCAATGCCAAACCGCGATCGAACCAAATTCCGGCATTCCCCGGATCGATCTCAATTGCACCATTGTATTCAGCCAGCGCCGCTTCCCACTTGCCAGAGTTGGCGAATTTTTTCCCCCGACGGTATTGCTTGAGGGCGCGATCGACATTTTTACGATCTGCCGCCATCTTCTGGTGAATCGTATCGACTTGCCACCCCGTTAACTCCGCTAAATTCTTCGCCCATCGATCGTCCCATCGAGTCCGATAGCGCCATTTCGCCAAAGCAAAGTCGTCATTTTCGGGGCGGCGAATGACATAGCGTCCTTGAAAGATGACATCTGCCCGATTGTAGAAATATTTACCCGCATTTTTCACTTTTTCGAGTAAGTCCGCCGCACTAATTTCCTCAAAGGTTAAATCTTCGGGAAACGTCGCCTGGGAATAGCGAACGTGGAGGCGCGTTACAGAAGTAAACCGTTCGAGTTCCTCTGCTTTGAGGAGTTCTTGCAAGCGAATTAAATCCTCCGGAGGGATGGTGCAAGGATCGCATTTTCCCAAACCATTTACGTCGAGTTCGAGAGACCCGGCATATTCGAGAAAAGCAACATTTTTACCTTCTTCTTCGTAGGCGTTCTGAAACATTGCCTCGTAAAAATCGCCAAATTCTCCCCGAACGAAAGCGGGTAATTCTTCCCCCGAAGGATGTCGTATTCTCGAGGTGGTATCGCTGGGAATAAACGTCGTCCGGTAGTTAGTAACTTCGGCAAATCGATCGGGAGAAAGAACGTGGATGATTAAATCTTGGTCGCCGCTTGCGTTGAGAGTTCCCAGACGAATCGGCAGCATAAATTTAGGCGATTCGTAATCTAAGACGATCGGGCGCAAGAGTCCGTAACCTTCCTTTTGAAATGCCTCTAAATTGACGCGAACGACAAAAAACTTCATGTCGTTTTCGATATAATCTCGAAACATCGATCGAGCCGCATCGGGAACCTGATAGTCATTGCTTATCAACCAATCGATTAACCCGTCAGATTCCTCCGCACTCAGCAGGGTAATCTCGTATTCACCGAGAGTAAATCGATCTTCGACTGTAACGTTGCCCGCACTATTTTGACCGAAGTTGATGCCTTCTCGAGATTTAGCCGCTTGATTTAAAAATGAGGGTAGTGCGATGGCAGTCAGAATGCCAATAGTAATTGTGACAACGCACAATTCAATGACTCGAGTCCGAATGGTGTCATCTGGATTTTTGAGACCCCAAATAATTGTAGCTATCAATAAAATGATGACAAAAATTGCTGCAATCCACCTCGCATAAGCGTACCATTCTTGCTTCCAGAATCGATCGGTATCATCAACGTACTGCACTAATCTTGGGGCGGTAAAAGATTCGAGACGATCGAGAATTTCCGGGTTCCCAATGCTCACCCGATCGCGTGTGGGAATCACTGGAATCGGCACGATACGGGCAAAGTCTTTCACATCCCCCTGATAATCGTTTGCCATCATAAAAACACTGCGATTTCCTTCACGAGCGATGACAACCCGCGACGAGGAATTAGAAATACGAGTATCGGCTTTGGCAACAAAAAATCCGCAAAATGCATTCACTTCCGATGCAGAATAGATAACAATAAAGAATGATAATAAAAACGCAAATAAAAATTTTAGCTTCATTTTGAAATCTTAAAATTATCTGCTGCCGAAATTGAGAAATAAATTCTAATTCTTCGCCCACCTACTCTCGTGCCGCTCTCACCACACGAGATAACAACACGAAGCTGACCTTCTCCCTTCGTGTCCTTTGTGTCTTTGTGGTTTATTTCAAACGAGATTTCTCCTCGTTCTTCCACATCTAAACCTCGATCGATAAATCTTCAATTTCCTCAACCCAATTCAATTCCAGATAAACTTAAATTACCCAAATTAACGGTGATTTCGATCGCCAAAATTGAAAAAATCGGGGAAAATATAAAGATGCGGCAATCGCCCCCCAATTTAAAATCTACTTAAACTGGAGTACCCCAATGGCAGATGTCATCGACTATCAAATCTACGGCAACGACCTCCAACTGGTGGAAGTCGAACTCGATCCCGGAGAAGGCGTGCAAGCAGAAGTCGGGACGATGGCGTATATGGGAAACGGCATCGAAATGCAAACCTCCATGGGGGGCGGACTGTTCGCGGGCTTCAAACGGATGCTGACGGGAGAGAGTTTCTTCATCACCACCTTTGCCAACGGCGGCAAGGGAAAAGCCCATGTTGGCTTTGCCTCCACTTCCCCCGGACAAATTATCCCCCTGGATTTAGGGCAACTGGGGGGAGAATTCCTCTGTCAAAAAGATGCCTTCTTGTGTGCCGCGAGTGGGACGGAGATTAGCGTTGCCTTTACCCGCCGTTTGGGGGCCGGGTTCTTTGGCGGAGAAGGCTTCATTCTGCAAAAGTTACGCGGCGATGGTCTGGCTTTCGTGCAAGCCGGGGGGGCAATTATCGAAAAAGTTTTACAGCCCGGAGAAACCCTGCGCGTCGATACCGGGTGTCTGGTGGCCTTTTCGCCGTCGGTAGACTACGACATTAAATTTGTCGGCGGTTTCCGCAACGCCCTGTTTGGGGGGGAAGGATTGTTTCTGGCGCACGTTCGCGGACCGGGGGTGGTGTACTTGCAAAGTTTACCTTTTTCCCGGTTGGTCGATCGCTTTGCGGCCATGCCCCAGTTTCAAATTGGGGAGGATAATTCTTGAGGTCGTCCCATCCAGAGGCGGGGGGTCCCATCGCCAGTACCCAAAATCCCCTCGTCAAGCAAATCCGCAAACTGCACCAAGCGAAATACCGCCACCAGCAACAGCTTTTCCTCATCGAAGGAACCCACACCCTCGAAGCGGCTTGCGCCGTCGAGCATCCCTTGGAGTCAGTGTGCCATACCGCTCGATGGGCCGAGCGTCACCCCGAACTGTGGGACCAAGCCCACCAGCGCGCCCAACGCATGGCGATCGTTACACCAGAAGTGCTTAAAGCCGTCTCTACCACCGTCAATCCCGAAGGCGTTGTCGCCACGGCCCCGCGTCAGGCAATGCCCACCGCCCAACTTCCCCTCTCCGGCATTGGTTTGGCCCTAGAGACCCTGCAAGACCCCGGTAACTTGGGAACGATCGTCCGCACGGCAACGGCCGCCGGAGTTGAAGGGTTGTGGACGAGTGCCGATAGCGTCGATCTCGATCATCCCAAAGTCTTGCGCGCGTCGGTAGGAGCCTGGTTTCGCTTGCCGATGGCTGTCAGCCCGGATTTAACAGCTTTAGTGCAACAATGCCAGCAGCAGCAAATTCAAGTCGTGGCGGCGGATGCGGGGGGAACGCAAAACTACTGGCAAGTAGACTGGTGTCGGCCCACGCTAATTTTGCTCGGCAATGAAGGGGCGGGACTGTCCGCCGAGCTAGTCGCGCGGGCCGATCGACTCGTCAGCATTCCCCTAGCCCCAGGCGTTGAATCTCTCAACGTCGCGATCGCCGCAGCGCTTCTGACGTACGAAGCCTGCCGACAGAGACGGGGGAGAAGTCGGGAATAAATTCGATGAGGTGGAAACGCGGCCGTTCCGGGATCGCCTTAATTTGAGGACGATGAATCGGCTCGATCGGACTGAAGAAACCGATCGATATCGTTAACCGCATCTTCCCACATATCCAGATCGCTATTTTGGGGGGCGATCGGCGGCTCGAGATCGGATACTGGCTCCCGAAGGCGCTCGTGGGGCGCAGATGTTTGGACTTGTGCTTCCGACAAGTCTAAAACTTGTTGCAACCGTTCCAGAGATTCTTGGAAGGCTTCTCGAGCTGCATAATGTCGCTGGTTTTTCTGCTCGTTCATGGCACTCGATTTTTGGGATCTGTACGTTTTAGAGAATGGAGACAGCCTTGCCGTGCTTGGATCTAGGCTCGAACTCTCGTTGCATTTTGCATCTATAGAGTTATACGCGGGAGCATTTTGCTCTCTTGAGAGCGAACTTCCTAACACCTTAACTCTAAAATTCGGATCTGCTAGTGATTTGAAACACCCATGGCTTCTCAAAGCGGTAACCGAAGGTCAAAATGCAGGTCGCTCGCGCGTATTTTTCGATCGTTTTTCCTTCCCCAAGGTATCAAGGATGACCGACGGGTTGCTATCGCTCGGCAGCAAATGAAATTGATGAAATCATTGCCGGAGTCTGCTGAAACCGTCAGTTTTAGACTGAGGGTAGCACTCGTCACAACAAAGTATCGCCAATAAGTTACGATCGACCTTACAATTATCCCAATGAGATTCAAACTTGCCTAGGGGGGTGCGACCTCGATCGATACTAACAGCCATACCAACGAACAGATTCTCTACGCACATTTGCGATCTTGCGTGGAGGTCGAATCTCCATGGGATACCATCGAGCGCTTTCGCAGCCTTTTTATCGACGGGATCGATTACTGGGAACCCGAAGTTTGGCAAGCCCTCGATCGAATTGTCAACTCCGAAGGCGTGGCGGGCGAATTTCCCTTCGTTCTCAACCGCAGTTGCTACATCCCGATCAACCACTGGCAAAATCAACCCCAATTGCGAGATGCGATTCCCGAACTCGTGGGTCTGTTTGAAACTGCTCCTGTCGGTACGCCGCCCTCCCCAACGGCTAAGCGCCTGCGAGAACTCGTCCGAGAGTTTACCCGGACCGAGCAGTATCGGGTGTTGCGAGATATCGCTCGAGAGCGGGAGAAAAAAAGCCAAAAGCGATCGAATCCCGACGGGCGACCCTTGGGATCGTTCATCCGCCGCTACCCCTACCTTTACGAACATCGCTGGCTCACCGACAACGATAGCCGCCAACGACGACAGCAGGTGCAGGCGATGCGAGAGAAGCAACAGCAAAAGTTCGATCGCGATTTATCGCAGTACATCTTGACGCGGCAATCCCCCGCCGCGCCTAAACGTCGAGAGTTGCTCGCCCCCAATCCCACTCTGCTGAGCGACTCCCAGCTCGATTTTGCCATCGATCACTTTACCAGTCCCGTGGATGGCGTTCGTCAATATCGAGAGTTAGCGCGCCAGTTCACCACCTATACCCGGCAAACGCGCTCCTATCGGACGTTTAAGGACGAATTATACGAATATTTGATGACTTCGGTCGATCGCATCAATCCCAAGTACGCCCGAGGTCAATTCAACCAACGCCTCTACCAACACTTGCAAAGTACCCTGCCCCAAAACGACCGACAAAAACTCAACGAAGATTTATGGCAGAAAACCTGCCGCAAATTACTCGATTTTTTGGTCGTGGAACATGCCAGCCAACCAAATCACTACGTTTTTCTCGATCTGAGCGCCAACCTCGGTATCGCTCCCACCATCGGCATTTTGATGAAGATCGTGTTATGCTGCCGTCAGGTCAAGTCCTATCTCGAACAGCGGTTTGCCATTTTATTCGATCGCTACGAGACCTCTGCCAAAAGTAGTATTACTTGGTTGGTAGAATCTTTAGAAAACATCAACGTGGCATTTAGCCTCCTTTTTCGACATTCCCATAGCTTTGCATTTTCCGCCAATTCATCAAATATTTAGATAAATTTCGAGGCGAAACGTCAAAGTCGATCGCCATAAATATCTCGAAACGATACGAATTACTTCTCAATCTCATCAGAACGCGCAAACATTTTCGACAATTTCATTCAGATTTCCTTAAGAATTATAGATAGAATAGAGAGAATAGGGAGGTCGCGTCTCCTGACTACCTACAGCTCGACAAGCCAAAATAGATGCCAGAAATCGATCTATACGGGAAACAACCTCCTCGACCTCAAAACCACGTTCGGCCTCAAGTCAGGCAGCAGGTTCGACAACAGGTTCGGCAACGAGATCCGCTACAACAAACGGCCCTGGGCCTAGTTGCCACCCAAAGCTTTCCAGCAATCGTGGGCACGGCCGATATGATGCTCAAGTCCGCCGACGTGACTCTGGTGGGATACGAGAAAATCGGCGGCGGTCACTGTACGGCGATCGTCCGAGGACGGTTTGCCGATGTCCGATTGGCCGTCGAAGAAGGAGCCAGAACCGCCGCACAGTTCGGTCAACTCATTTCTAAACTGGTGGTTCCCCGACCGATGCCCAATCTCGAAGCGGTTTTTCCCATCGGCAGTCGCCTGAGCCAACTCACCCAGCAGCAGCGCGGTTTTTCCCGTCTGAGCAATCAAGCCATCGGTTTGCTCGAAACGCGGGGGTTCCCGGCCATGGTGGGGGCCGCCGATACCATGCTCAAATCCGCCGACGTGCAACTAGCCGCCTATGAAACCATTGGTGAC
Organism: Cyanobacteriota bacterium; assembly: GCA_034189805.1. Taxonomy (GTDB): domain Bacteria; phylum Cyanobacteriota; class Cyanobacteriia; order Cyanobacteriales; family Geitlerinemataceae; genus Zarconia. The sequence continues at coordinate 27,720 of JAXHUC010000054.1, read as the reverse complement.
GGGTTGTGTACGGCGATCGTCCGGGGAACGGTGGCTAACGTTGCCGTCGCCATCGATGCCGGGATGCACGAAGCCGAGCGGATTGGCGAACTGCACGCGGTGATGGTGATTCCCCGCCTGTTAGAAGACTTAGAACAAACCCTACCGATTGCTAGCTTCTGGCTCGAACAACCCGAACCCCTACCCGTCCTGCTGCCGGAACGGGTGGAAGAAACCCCCCAACCCCTGCAACTGCCGGAGGTGGAGAAAGTCCCCATTACCATCGAAGAGATAGAAGAGCCTCAAGAATTACGCCGGATGGAAGAGCCGCAAGAATTGCGCCAGATGGAAAAACCGAAAAAACTGCGCCGTCCGGACGATTCCGACTGGTTGTAACCTTTCAGGTCGATCGCCGCACTTATTCCCTGCTGGCCTCACCTTCTCGATATTCTCCCAGGGTTTCGAGCAGTCTTCATGCCAGCGTCTCAGCTGATACGGGAGCGTTAACGGCGACGGCGACAAAAGCTTGGCGATCGAGATCGTCAGCGATAATTGCCTTTACATATTCAAAAGCCGCGTTTCCCCTCATCGACTCGGACGGAGAAACTATTGTTTCAGGACTTGCATGGCAAATTCAGCGAACGCATCATCTCCCAAACGTTCGAGCGCATCCTGTAGCACTTCAGTCGGCAGACCTTCGCGATCGCCGCCATTGGGGGAAGGGACGATTAATGCCATATGTTCGAGCGTTTGCCGGAGATCTTCGAGAATGCGCTGGCGTTTGAGTTCGAGGACTCGGGCAGTTCGCCGGGTGGAACATTCCCAACGGAACTCGGTGGAAATCGCATCGGGTGAACGGTAAGCATCCATGTTCGGTTCCCTCGGAATATAAGGTGGTTGTGAAATACGATGTGAAAGACGAGTTTGAAGAGATCTACGTAGATGTTCGAGAACGCGCGAGAGGAGGAAAAAGGGGTAGGAACGCAACCTAACCCCTCACGCCTAATCGTCTGTTATTAGCATTAAGTTATAGTTATACCTTTTATAAGTTGTCATGATGTATTTAAACGTACAGTTTACGAATCTCGAAAGGTAAATTTAAGAAACTTTGAAGATATCAAAACAGTATAAACTTACGCAGGAGAGAGTTACGTGGGTTTAAATATCGCAACATCTGCCGTGCGTCCTTGTTTGTTGGGGGTTGCTCCTGCTAAGCTCGTCCCACGAATTGCGATCGCCGATGAAAACACGCAAAAAACGCTCTAGCTACTGGCAACTGTTTCCCTACCTGCGTCCCCATGGGGTGACCATCGCCGGAGCGGTTCTGTGCACCCTCGCGTTCACCGTATTTTGGCCGATCCTCGGATGGCTGGCCGGTCGGGTGGCCCGCTTCATCGGCGAGGGAGATTTTGCGGCGATCGCCCAATTGGCTGCCTACAGTGCGGCGATTTTCCTGCTCCGGGGGGCAGTACAGTACGGTCAGGATACCCTGATGGCCAAAGCCTCTCTCGGTGCGGTGTTAGATTTGCGAGAGCGGGTTTACGCCCACCTCCAGACCCTGAGTCTCGACTACTTCGCCACCGCCAAAACCGGAGATTTATCCTATCGACTCACCGAAGATATCGATCGCATCGGCGAAGTCATCTATAAAGTGTTTCACCAGTTTCTGCCCTCGATGTTGCAACTGGTGGTAGTCCTCGGCTACATGGTGTGGCTCAACTGGCAACTGACGATGGCCGCCTTCATCATCGCCCCCCTCATGGCAATTCTCATCGGTTGGTTCGGGGAGCGACTGCTGAAGTTTTCTCGCCGTTCGCAAACGCAGATCTCGAATTTGGCGGGGTTACTCACCGAACTATTCGGGGGGATGCGACTCATCCAAGCCTTCGCTGCCGAAGACTATACCCTGGCTCGATTTACTCAACAAGCGATGGCCAACCGCAACACCAAATATGCAGCCGAACGAGTCAAAGCCCTGCAATTTTTTGTGGTCGGCTTTTTTGAGGCGATGAGCGTGTTGCTACTCTTCTGGTTGGGGGCTTGGCAGATTTCGCGAGGCAATCTTACTGGAACTGGATTTGTCAGCTACGTGGCTGGGGTGGCGATGTTAATCGATCCCATCGGTCAAGTGACGGGAAACTACAACGAGTACAAGCAGGGGGAGGCTTCAGTCGATCGCATTTTCGAGCTGATGGCGATTTCACCGGGAGTTACGGAAAGCCCCGATGCGATCGAACTTGCTGCGGTGACGGGGAAAGTGGAGTACCGCCACGTCTGGTTTGCCTACGATTCGCCCTCGGAGTCAGATGCTACTTGGGTGCTTAAAGACCTAGATCTATTAGTGCATCCGGGAGAACTCATCGCTCTGGTGGGGTCTTCCGGTGCGGGAAAAACCACCCTCGTCAATTTGCTGCCTCGTTTTTACGAACCCCAGCAGGGACAAATTACCCTCGATGGCGTGGATATTCGCACGGTGAGGCTTTCGAGTTTGCGGCAGCAAATCGGCATCGTCCCCCAAGAGACAATATTATTTACCGGAACGATCGCCGAAAATATTGCCTTCGGGCAGCAAAAGTTCGAGCTGGAGCAGGTGATCGCAGCAGCGAAAGTTGCCAATGCCCACCAGTTTATCAGCCAGTTTCCCGACGGCTATCAGACTTGGGTGGGAGAGCGAGGGGTGAATTTATCCGGAGGACAGCGCCAACGTTTAGCCATTGCCCGCGCAGTCTTGCTCGATCCGCAAATTTTGATTCTCGACGAAGCCACCTCCGCCTTAGACTCAGAATCGGAAGCGTTAGTACAAGAGGCGTTAGAGCGAATTATGGAAGGGCGAACCGTATTTGTCATCGCCCATCGCCTCGCCACCGTCCGCCGCGCCAACCGGATTTTGGTACTCGAAGCTGGATGTATCGTCGAATCGGGAACCCACGACGAGTTACTGACAAAAGGAGATCGCTACGCCGGTTTTTACGCTCGCCAGTTCGACACTCATTAGACAGATCGTATCCGTTAAGGTTGAGCTTTAGGGCTATTTCCCCATTTCTCCCCCTCTGCGAGCATCAATCGAATCTGTGCGCTAGAATCTAACCATGCCATCAGTTCGATCGATGCATTGCATTCAAGAAGGGTTAACATCCGGTGCATTGGTAATGCGGATACGCCCCCTTTGAGGGTAAATGCTCAACGCCGAACTGAAGTCTTAAGCCATTTAATGTCTTTATCCGACTCGATCGAGAAATCCACGCCAGAAAAGACCATCTAGGTTCTGTCGATTTAAGGACGATCGTTGGCCATCCGAGCAGCTCAAGTTCAAGCAGCAACGAACCGCAATCGAGTCGTTTTCTTGGAAATCTAGATTTTACATGGTAGAAGTATAGAGACTTCAACAATAGTGTAGAGGCAAGTTTCCTTGCTAAAAAGGTAAGCACGAGCGCGGACGGCCGTTAGCTTATCAATGCTCCGCATTGCTTCCCCTCTCCTGAGCTGTACTCTGCCTAAGAAACTAAAATTTCAACGGCCGTACATACTACAGACGATGAATTCTCTAGTAACGAATGTAAGGGCGCGTTATTCTTCAAAAGCCGTTCGCCGTTCGCGCTCGTGCTGAGTGCTGACCTAGAAAGAGCGATCGGCTAGGACGATTGCAATTGGTATCGGTTAGGGAACTAGATGACTTTAAACTTAGAAAAGATCGGCAAGTCTCTTGCTTTAGAGTACGTTATTCTCGATCGCAATGCGATCGTTCGTGACTTTTCCTCTGGCGCGCCGCTTTATCACTCCAACCTGCAAATCGGTCAACCTTGGGGTTGGGAATTCTCAGACGATCTCGAAACGATTTTTGCAGAAATTATTCAGGGAAAACGAGAAAGCTATAAAACCTCCACCCTCGCTCGAAACCTAACCTCAGATCGAAGCTCACCCGATATCGATCTCCATTTCTTGCGCGATGAAAACTCGGTAAACTCAGACGAGAGAATTATAGTGTTTGTTGAAAAAAGAAAAGTCCCGATCGAACTCGAACAAAAATTCATTCAAAAGTCGAATGAAGTCAGTTTGCTCGCCATGGCTTGGTCTTCATCTCAAGCCTACTTGGATAAAATCATCAACTCGATGGCCGACGCTTTAATTGTGACCAACGCATCGGGAGCGATTAAAAAGCTCAATCCGGCGACTGAAGAGATGTTTGGATATCATGCATCCGAGCTGCTCGATCGAAAAATCTCCTTACTTTTACCCAGCGATTCGGAATTCCCTATATTCGAGCATCCTGTTAATTCTACCGATGTTGAAGTCGATCGAAATTTAGAACTTTCCTGCCGGACGAAGGCAGATGAGGAAATTATCGTCGAGTTTTCCTGTGCAAAAATCCCCACCGATATTGAAGACTCTCCGGACTTTGTTTGTTTGGGAAAAGATATTACTAAGCGAGTGCAAGCCGAGTTCAAACTGCGCCAAACGTTAGAAAAAGAGAAAGAAATTAATAACTTAAAATCTCAATTTGTCTCGATGACTTCTCACGAGCTGAGAACCCCTTTAAATACAATTTTATTTGCCTCTGAATTACTCAAAAGTTCTGGCGACGAAGAGCGGGAAGAACTGTTAGAAGCGATCGAAGTTAATATCAAACGATTGACGGAACTCGTCGATTACGTTTCTCTGGTGGGAAAAACCGAGATCGAAACCGTAGAACTCAAAAAATCGAAGCTGAACTTAGTTGAATTTTGTCGCAGTTTAGTTAATGAAATTAAATTAAGTACTGGAAATACATCTCAACTAAATTTTGTTAGTAAAGCTAAACGAGTTGAGGCAAATGTCGATCGCAAAATTCTGCGACATACCCTTAAAAGTTTGCTAGTCAATGTTGTTAAATATCTCTCCAAGCAAGGGACGATCGAGGTTAAAATTTCCCAGACTCAAGATGATATCCGATTTCGAGTAGAAGTGCGAGGCAGTGCTTTACCGATCGGCGATCGCGAAAAGCTGTTGGAATCCTGTTACAATTCCGGAAGCCTTAGCAAAATTCCCGAAACGGGTTTGGGATTGGCGATCGCTCAAAAGTACGCCCGGTTGCAAGGGGGTCGAATTGAAGTTAACAATTCGCCAGAAGAAACCATCTTCAACGTCATCTTACCTCTTGCCGACACTAGCAATTCCAGTGCATTTTAGCGGATTTCATCGCGATTTCATCGAGGAGTGAGATGCTGCAACTGGGACGCAACAGCAAAATTGCTTGAGATCTCCCCGAACGGTTAAGAGTCGTAAAGCCAAACAAATGATTGACAAACTGAGTTTGTTACAAGATTTATCCTTGCGATATGTTATAGACTTTTTTAAAAATGAATCTGCACGAACTACCTATACAAAAAACAAAAAAAACTTAAAAAATAATGATATTTTCCTCTCATCCTATCCTCGATCGGGAAATACTTGGATGCGCCTCATGCTCGCTGACTGTCTTTTACAAGCCAGTGGCATTCCCACCCAGACAGACCTTCCCGTAAGTCTCAGTCAAGAGCAAACTGCTATCGAAGACGAACTCTTGCCTGAGACGGTTCAACTGATTGAATCGAAGGGAAAGTCGCTGTACGATCGGGCAAAGCAGCTAGAATTAAAAGATATCGAGTTGTCATATCAAAACCGCTATAAGAATTCTCAAGTCTATGAGGTCTAAAACTTGTAGGGGCAGGTTTAATTAGGTTGAATATCAAAGTCTCAAAATGTCGATCGAATAAACCCGCTCCTACTGCCATCACATCAGATTTAGAACTTCATACCCGCCCTCGATATGTATGGAACGAAGCATTCAGCCATCAGCCAAAGCCTGACTACGTGGGGTTTTGAATATTCACGCTTATGTCCTAACCTATCTCCGTAGTGCCATACCTCACAAAGCGCGAGAACTGCTATCAAATCGCAAAGAATCTTGCAATCCTTGACTCTCCAGCCGACTAGAGAATTTAAAGTATCAGTATCCCTAGATAAAGTGAAGTAGCGATGGCAGTACAAGAGAAGGAACTTTTGAAAATCGGCGAAGTTGCCATTCAAAGTGGCGTACCCATTAAAACGATTCGCTATTACGAGCAAATTGGACTGTTGAAAGCCGCCGAGCGAACAGAAGGGAAATTTCGCTTATTTGAGGTGGGTACGATCGCTCGGTTGGTCTTCATCAAACGATTACAATCTTTGGGCTTTAGTCTCCAGGAAATTGGTGAATGCTTGGCAGTCTACGATCGCGGTCATTTACCCTGCGATCGCATTCAAGAAAAACTCGAACAACAAGTGACCAAAATCGATCGACGGGTTGCCGAACTAAAACAACTCCGAGAGGAACTCACAGACTTACTGCAACATTGGTCAATATCTCTCGATCGCAAACCCGGAATTATCTGTCCCAACTTAGAACCGGAGTACGAGAAGAACGATGATTAAGCTCGATCGTCGCAAATTTCTAGGGTTAGCAACTGTCGGAGTCGGTGCAACGTTCGCTGCACGTTGGGCTTTTCGGACTAACGATCGCTCGACGGCAATCCCTTCTTCAATCGCTTTACCTCAAGAACATTACAGTTCTGATGGATTGTTAGAACTAGACCTAGAAGCCGGTTATCGTGCGGTCGATCTAGCGGGTACAAATGCCAAATTAATGACCTACAACGGGCAAATTCCCGGTCCTCGTTTGGAAATTCAGCCGGGAGATGCGATTCGGCTTCACTTCACGAATCATCTACCGCAGCCGACAAATCTTCACTACCACGGTTTACACGTTCCGATTACCACTGTCACATTCTCGACCACGAAGATCTCGGCATGATGGGAAATCTGGAAATTCAAGCTTGACTCTCCAGTTGACTGGAGATTTTAGAATAACGTCAGTTTTCGGAAAACTCAGTATTTGTTCGAGTTCTGCGATGCTGAAAATTCAAAATACGGATGAGAAATTATGTCCGCAGATAAATTATTAAATTGGAGAAAACTCGCGATTGTGGGAGCGGTTATTGTCGGAATAACCGGAGTCGGATATTGGGCAGTCGATCGTTTCCACGAAAATCAACCGATCGCTCAACTCAGTCCCCAAACGACTCCGATCTCCAACGCTTCACATTCAACTCCGGCAACTGAAGCTTTAAATATTACCGTTTATCGCACTCCAACCTGTGGCTGTTGTCAGGGATGGGTTGACTATATCGAGCAGAATAACTTTGAAGTGACAGATATCGTCAAACCCGAAGCAGACATTCAAGCCATTCGGCAGAAGTACGATCTACCCGAGCAATTAAACTCTTGCCATACCGCAGAAATAAACGGCTACTTAGTAGAAGGACACGTTCTCACAGAAGATGTTCGGCAGTTAATCGATCGCCAACCCGATCTTGCTGGAATTTCAGTTCCGGGAATGCCCATTGGAACCCCTGGAATGGAAATGGGCGATCGGAAACAATCTTTTGATGTTTTGGGATTTAGGCAAGACGGTGAGATTGAAGTCTTGAATTCCTATGAGTTTTAGCAGTCCAAGCCGATTCCCAGATTGCGATCGATAAATTCCAAATGAGAATGCCGTCGAAAAATTTGGCAACGATGCATTTCCCGTAACCTTATCTCCCCCTCTTCACCCATCGCAAATTCTCTGTATCGAACAGATTCCGGATATGGATACTCTCAATCTACGACTGCAAGGCATGAGTTGTGCATCCTGCGCCCGAAGCATCGAACGATCGATTCAAGCCATTCCCGGTGTGGCCGAGTGTAATGTCAACTTCGCCCTCGAAAGGGCAACGGTACAATTCGATCGGGCTGCCACTAACGCCGATACGATCCAACAAGCGGTTGCCGATGCCGGATATACTGCCATTGCCGACGCAGAAACCGACGATACGGAAACCGCAAACCGAACGGCCAAACAAATCCAACTGCGGCGCAAAGTCATCGTCGGTGGCATCCTCAGCAGTTTTCTCGTTATCGGTTCCCTACCGATGATGCTGGGCTTCTCCATCCCCTTCATCCCCATGTGGCTGCATCATCCCTGGTTGCAGTTTGCCCTCAGTACTCCGGTGATGTTTTGGTGTGGCAACGCCTTTTTCTTCGGGGCGTGGAAAGCCTTGAAACGGCGCACCTCCGATATGAATACCCTCGTGGCGTTGGGAACCGGGACGGCATATATTTATTCCCTGTTCGCGACGATATTTCCCGGCTTCTTCCAAAGCCAGGGACTTGCCCCCGATATCTACTACGAACCGGCAGCCGTGGTGATTACCCTGATTTTGTTGGGGCGACTGCTCGAACATCGCGCCCGAGGGCAAACCTCTGCCGCCATCCGCAAATTGATGGGGTTGCAAGCAAAAACCGCACGGGTTGTTCGAGAAGGAACGGAACGCGATATCCCAATCGAGGAAGTGATGGTGGGGGATATCGTTGTGGTACGTCCCGGTGAAAAAATCCCCGTCGATGGGGAAGTGGTGGCGGGTTCCTCCACCGTAGACGAGTCGATGGTGACGGGGGAACCGATTCCCGTTGAAAAGCAGCCGGGAGATGAAGTGGTGGGGGCAACTATCAACGCCACGGGCAGTTTTCGATTTCAGGCAACGCGGGTGGGCAAAGATACCCTACTCGCGCAAATCGTCCAACTGGTACGCGATGCCCAAGCGTCTAAAGCCCCGATTCAGAAACTCGCTGACAGGATTGTGGCATGGTTCGTGCCGGTTGTTATCGCGATCGCCCTAATTACATTTCTGGTTTGGTTCAACCTCACCGGCAACCTGACGCTAGCGATGGTAACCACCGTCGGCGTATTGATTATCGCCTGTCCCTGCGCCCTGGGTTTGGCAACTCCCACGTCAATTATGGTGGGAACGGGAAAGGGGGCCCAAAATGGCATCCTGATTAAAGGGGCGGATAGTTTGGAACTGGCGCACAAAGTTGATGCGATCGTCCTCGATAAAACCGGAACTCTCACCCAAGGCAAACCCAGCGTCACCCACTACGCCACGGTGGGGGGAACCGCCTACGGCAACGAAATCAAACTCCTGCGACTGGCAGCCGCAGTGGAACGCAATTCCGAACATCCCCTCGCCCAGGGGGTGGTAGACTACGCCCAATCTCAGGGGGTGAAGATGCCGTTGCCGGAGGTGGAGGAGTTCGAGGCGGTGGCGGGAATGGGGGTACAGGGTATCGTTTCCGATCGCCTGGTGCAAATCGGTACCGGGCGCTGGATGAAAGAATTAGACATCAATATGGAAACGCTGCAAACCCAACAGCAGGAATGGGAAGCGGATGCTAACACGACGGCGTGGATTGCGGTGGATGGGGAAATTGAGGCCTTGCTGGGAATTGCCGATGCCATCAAACCTTCGTCGGCAGATGCGGTGGCGGCGATGCGCAACCTGGGATTAGAGGTGGTGATGCTGACGGGAGATAACCGGGAAACGGCTAATGCGATCGCCCGCGAGGTGGGGATTTCCCGCGTATTTGCCGAAGTGCGACCCGATCGCAAAGCCGCCCAAGTGAAGATTTTGCAAACCAGTGGCAAGACGGTGGCGATGGTGGGAGATGGGATTAACGATGCCCCGGCATTAGCCCAGGCGGATGTGGGAGTTGCCATCGGTACGGGTACGGATGTGGCGATCGCTGCGAGCGATATTACCCTGATTTCCGGGGATTTGCGAGGGATCGTGACGGCGATCGAACTCAGCCGCGCTACCATGGCCAATATTCGCCAAAACCTCTTTTTTGCCTATATTTATAATGTTTGCAGCATCCCGATCGCTGCTGGGGTATTGTACCCAATTTTGGGTTGGCTGCTCGATCCGAAGATTGCGGGGGCGGCAATGGCATTGAGTTCGGTGTCGGTTGTTAGTAATGCCCTGCGGTTGCGGAAGTTTGAACCGAAAGTGCGATCGGGGTTAGGTTGATTTTTCGATCGAAGTTCCTGCCGTTATTGCGCGTCCGAAGGTAAAGATAAAGCTAAAATGATGCATCAGAACTATGGATACGATGCCGATTCTCCAAGCAAAGCCTTCGTCTTTTGAAGAATGTATGATACCGTGGCAACCCATTCAGGATTTACCCTCAAGTTGGCGAGAATTAGCCAGTGATGAACTTCCACCCCTGGTTACAGTTTGGAACGAACAAGCACAACGCTTGCGATCGAGTGGTGAATTCAAAACCTTTATGGAACGATTGCAGCGAGAAATCGCGATCGAAACGGGGATTATCGAACGGTTGTATACCCTCGATCGCGGTATTACTCGCCTTTTAATCGAGCAAGGCATTGATGAAGCGCTGATTCCTCATGGTGCAACCGATCGATCGGTAAAGCAAGTCATTTCTCTAATTCAAGACCAAGAGGCTGCTGTTGAGGGGTTATTTGATTTTGTTGGCGGACAACGCAACTTATCCACGTTTTATATCAAACAACTCCATCAACTTTTAACGAAAAGCCAAGAGAGTACCGAAGCACTCATTCCATCTACCAGAGAAATTATTGAAATTCCCCTAATTCGCGGTGATTGGAAACAGCAACCTAACAATCCCATGCGATCGGATGGTGAAATTCACGAGTATTGTCCGCCGGAGCAAGTCGCTTCGGAAATGGATAATTTAGTTCAATTCCATAACCAGCACCAAGAGCAAGGAATTCCCCCAGAAGTCGAAGCTGTATGGCTGCATCACCGCTTCACGCAAATTCATCCATTCCAAGATGGAAACGGTCGAGTGGCTCGATGTCTTGCCAGTCTCGTTTTTATTCAAGCGGGATGGTTTCCCCTGGTTTTAACTCGCGACGATCGAGGTGATTATATTGATGCATCAGAACGGGCAGATGGTGGCGACTTATCGGCTTTAGTAAATTTATTTTCTAAGAGCCAAAAACAATCTTTTATTCGTAGTTTGGGTTTATCCGAACAAATTTTATCAGAAACGCGGCGCACTCAGGTAGCAATTGCTGCGATCGCCGATAAGTTTCGACAAAATAAAGAGGTAACTCTTGAAAAACGCTTACAGAAAGTGGAGGATTTTGCCGATCGGTTATATGAGACTGCATATAACCGTATCCTAGAGATTGCTAGTGAAATTGAGTTTTCTCTACAGGATATAACCCACGAAGTTGGAGTTTTTCCCGTTCAGACTCCTGAAGATGGTTCCAAGTCTTACTACCATCGCTATCAAGTTATCGAAACAGCAAAACAACTGGGTTATTTTGCCAATCTTCGTCTGTACCATGATTGGATGCAGTTAGTCATTGATTCGCGCTCTTCTACCATTATTTTACTGTCATTTCACGTTCTCGGACACGAGTATCGTGGATTGCTGGCGTGCTCTGCGTGTGCCTATCATCGAGATAATATCGAAGAAGGGGAGCGGAATATTAACGATATTCAATCGTTAAGTGATTCTCCATTTCAGTTTTCTTATGCAGATGAAGAGAACAATCTTGTCGAGCGTTTCAAGACATGGCTCGAAGATGTACTCGTGACTGGATTAGAATACTGGAATCAGAGCATTTAAACGATGAGACTTTACTAGCCAACGAGTTGAAATGATTTTTACTGGTAAATTTTGAATTAATTCGTGTTTGATGTTTGCGCAATCGGTCACATTACCAAAGATATTATTCGAGTCGATGGAAAACTCGAAAAAGCCATCCCCGGCGGCACGGCATATTACACCTCGATCGCCCATCAGATTACAGCACCTGTTGCAGTCGGCGCGACCTTTTCGAGTTTTGAGGAAATCGGTTCGATCGTCGATCGGGTGATTCCTCAAATTCGAGAACGAGGACAGGATTTGCATTGGGTTTGGCGAGAAACTCGCTCGATCGACGCGATCGCTAAAATTCTTTTCCCATCAGACAATGACTCCACCACCAAGTTAGCTGAGGGCACGGAACGTCAGCAAATACTAGCTCGTCAATAAAGTATGGTATTCAGCGATCGGCTTTGGCTTTTCATCGATGGTGGCTTTTCTCTCGAGTCCGATTTCGGGGTAACTGTGAACGATCGCCAGTTATGGCTTCCCTCAAACAACACTTCCAACGAAGCGATCGCCTCGAATTCACCATACAAACCTATCAGTATGCTACTGCATCAGTTTTGTCAGTCAACCAGGCTCGCAGGTTCCGAGCGAGGGCTACCGAATTTCACCCAGATGCCGATCTCCCGAATCTTGAGTTCCATTGCCTTGCCCAGCCCAACGAGGTAATGTCGCAGCAGTACGATCGCAATCTAGATAGGACTGCCAAGAGGGATGAGATGGATTGGCAGAAGTTCCCACCAACTCAACTTTGCCGCGATCGTTGACGATCCAACCTGTCGCTTCCACCAACGGCACGGCAGGCGTGAAGACCACCTCGGGTTTAACTTCAATCGGGTTCGGAGCAAAGTCGGTGGAAATTTCCCCCAACCGGGTATCTCGCCAAACCGTTTGTCCGACGATCGGCTGGCTGGGAGCTTCAGGCAGCCCCCCGCGACCGGTAATCGCAAAGCGGCTGGAGATCGCCAGATCGCAACTATTTTGAATTTGGGTATTGGGATTGAGAGGTTCTGCACTCAGCGCCAGCAGACCCGATGCTGGCTCGGCAACGGGGTTGTTGACGCGGACGATGCCATCGACACCAAATTGAGAACTGGCGGTAATCTGGCTATCGGAGGACAAAAAGATACCTTGAGTTGTGATGTCGATGTTGCCACCCGTTCCGAGAACGGCATTGGCTGCAATCTCGCTATCGTCGCGAAGCACCAACACCTCCGCATCCAAGCGCATATTCCCCCCCGTTGCTGTCTGGGCGGCACTCGTGGTGATGGTGCTGCCATTGGAGAGTTGCAGTTCGTTCGCCTCAATGGCAAGATTGCCCCCATTTCCCGCGATGGTGGTGGCAAAAATCGAAGCTTCATTATCGAGCCGGATCGAATCGGCGATTAACTCCAAGCTACCCGCACTGCCGATATCGGTACTTTCGAGTTCCAGGATTCCCGTATTCATGTCTAATTCTCCAACCTCCAAGCGGATCGTCCCCGCGTCTCCCGCACCACTAGAGGTCGAGCCGATATTTCCCTCATCGCGCATGACGATCCTCTCGGCGCGAACGTTAATTTCTCCCCCACGACCCGTACCCGTCGTATCGGTTCGGAACCCCCCTTGCTCTAAGAAAATCGAACCGGCATCGATATTAATACGTCCTCCGTCTCCCGTACCCACGCTGCGGCTATCCATGCCGCTTTGATTCTGGATTGTTAAAGAGTCCGCATTAATATTAATCGTCCCGCCCTCTCCAGACCCTCGAGACACCGCCGAGATAAAGCTCCGGAACTCGATAGTCATGGTATTGGCGCTGATATTGAGTTCTCCACCATTTCCTTCAGTATTTGTGAGAATGTTGACACCGCTGCGGTTGCGGAAAATCAGGGTATCGGCTGTCAAGTTCGTTTGTCCGGCATCCCCAATAGGCAAGTCGGGATTGGAAACGCCCTCAACGCGAACGCTCAAATTGGGAAAGCGACTGCGATTATCGGCAACGATCGTCTCGGCGGAGAAATCGATGAATCCCCCTCGTCCGGCCCCATTGGTAGACGTACCCACGCGGGCGCGATTGTCGAGCAAAATCGAATCCGTTGCGGTGGCAATCACCCGACCGGCATTGCCCCGACTTTTCGTTTCCGCTTCTAAGTCCGATCGCCCTTCTAAGAAAATCGATCGCCCTTCTAACTCCACAGCACCGGCATTACCCGAGCCAAAAGTTGTCGCGCTAACGGTGCTGTTTTGGAAAATACCGATATCTTCTGTCGCTGCGATCGTAATGTTGCCGCCATCTCGACTGCCCAGGGTTTCCGCCAAAAGATTTGATTCTTCGTCGATCGTAATGTTACCTCCAGCAAGGGCGATCGAGCCACCACCAGCCCCGCTAACCCGCAGAGTCGAACCGCCATCGATCTGAATATCGGCGAAATTCGTTGCCCCGTTATAGTCGATCGTCCAACCTTCAATCACGGGGGAGAGGGTCAAGAGGCTTCCACCGCCGACGCTGCCAACTTCGATGCGTCCGGCTTCGGCAAGCAGATTGCTACCGGAAATTGTCACCAGACCGCCCACCAGAGCCAGGGTGCGACCGGGCAAAACTTGCAAACCGAGGGGATCGACCTCGCCAACGGAGGAGATACCGCTATCTTCGGCGATCGCCCCTTCCAGAGAAATTGCCCCAGGATTGGTTCCCATTTGCAAGCCGATGGGAACGCTCACGGAAAGTAAAGGCGGTGTATTGGTCTCTCGGGTGCTGTAGAAACTACCATCTTCAAATAGCAAGCTCTCGGCAGTACTGCCAAGAAACGAACCACCAATCTCCAGTCGTGCGTTGGGACCAAATTGGATGCCATTGGGGTTGACCAGCAGTAGGTTTGCCGCTCCGTTGGCGCGAATTAACCCATCGATATTAGAAATATTGCTTCCTGTAATGCGAGTAATAATATTGTCAATAGTAAGAGCGTTGTTAAAAAATGCCTCGCTTCCCGTGGGAATGGAAAAATCCTCGAAGCTATGAAACAGGTTGCTTCCGGCTGTCGTCCCCCCTTCAATGGTGAAGATATTGCCGTTGGGAAGCACGATCGAATTGTTGGGTAGGGTGGCATCGGGGGTAATCTGCCCTTGGACTGGAGCGATCGTCCATCCGAATACAAAAATTGCGATCGGTGCAAATCGAAAAGACTTGAAAAGATCGGTCTGAAGGTTGCTGAATTTAAGCATTAATTTGAAGTCATTAGATCGGCACAATTCGTAATGGAGAAAAACTCAGTTTTCCCCACCTGTTTTATAAAATTGCAGAATGTTTGAGGGATAGCACCGTCTGCTAATTTATTAGAAAAACCTGAAAAATAGGTATTTTATGTTCCTATTTTTCAATTCTCACTTCTCGTTACTAAACCTGTAAGAATAGCAACGACAAAGTACGCAAAATGCTACGAACATTTCGCAAAAATAGATATTTTAAAGAGAGCCGAAAACCCATAAAAATAATGAGTAAATGGCTCGAATGTAGCGTATTACTACCGAAAAAATGCAATATACGGTCGGGCGATCGAAATGGTTACCCGATCGAGATTTGAAACTTAAACGTGAAACTCAAACGAATAAGCTATTCTCCGATCGTAAATCATCAATTACCAAATGTCGAATCATTCGATCGGGGTTTGACAATCCGGATAGAGTTGCCAAGATGACTGAGATGAATTGCTCGATACGGCGACTAACTCAACTTGTCCGCGAGGGTTGGTTCTCCATCCGGTGGCTTCCACTAACGGCATTTCTGGGGTTGGAGACTCGGCTTCAACTTCGGCTTCAACAGAATTTGAGGCGAAGTTGCTGTCGATTTCATCCAAGCGAGTATCTCGCCACACCGTCTGTCCGCTTGGGGGTTGGGCGAGTCCTGCGGGGAGTCCGCCCTTACCGGTAATGGCGAAACGACTGCTCAGGGCCAGATCGCAGCTATCTTGAATCTGGGTATTGGGGTTGAGGGGTTCGGTATTTAACGTCACCAGTCCCGAGGCCGGATCGATACTTGGGTTATCGATGGTGACAATACCATCGACCCCGAATTGAGAACTGGCAGTAATTTGGCTGTCGCGGGAAACGAACAGTCCGCTGGTGGTAATCTCAATGTTGCCTCCCGTTCCTTCGATAGCACTGGCATTAATTTGACTATTTTCGAGTAAAGCGATCGTGTCGGAGTCGATCTGAATATTCCCACCGTTGCCGACTCCAAAAGACTCGGCATTAATCGCCCCACCCTCGCGCAGTTGCAGTGAGTCGCGAACGTTGAGGGAGATATCTCCCCCTTGACCCGAAGTGGTTGCCGCGAGAATTTCTCCGGAACGATCGAGAAAAATTCGATCGGCATTCACGTTAAGGAATCCCGAGTCTCCGCTTCCTTGATGTTCGACAGTGACGACTCCTCCATCGCTGACCCGTAAAACTGGAGTATTCACAATGACATTACCCGTGTTGCCGCTCGGAGTCGGGGGGAGTCGAAACAGTTGTTGAAATACTGGGGGCAGAATCTCTGCACTTGCAGCAATACGACTCGGCTCGCCACTTTCTCCCACACCGCGAACTTCGATCGATTCTGACACGTCGAACGTTGCATTACCTGCATTGCCCGTTGCCAACGTACTCGAACTGACGACTCCTCCATCTTGGAGAATCAGTTTCGAGGCATTGACCGTCAAACGACCGCTATCTCCCCGGTTAAAAGAACTGACGCTGATGGT
This sequence comes from Cyanobacteriota bacterium, assembly GCA_034189805.1. Classification (GTDB taxonomy): domain Bacteria; phylum Cyanobacteriota; class Cyanobacteriia; order Cyanobacteriales; family Geitlerinemataceae; genus Zarconia. The sequence goes on along the minus strand of JAXHUC010000054.1, from coordinate 11,497 downwards.
TGATGGCGAACTCACCAGAGCATTCGTACCCACGACTTCAATCGTGTCGGTCACGTTGACTGCGATATCTCCAGTATTGCCAGTACCGAGGGTAACGTTGGAAATATTACCTCCATTGACCAGACGCAAGCGATCGGTCGAAATCGTAATATTGCCAGCCGAACCCGAACTCAGAGTATTGGATGCCACGATACTCGATCTGGATGGATCGGTCGGTAAGAAACCCTCAATGTTAATTGAAGAGGCCGTATCGATGGTAATCTTTCCTGCTGTCCCCGTACCAAACGTTCTGGTGGCAAGACTGCCTCCATTTTGTAGATACACGTTTGGTGCAGACACGATCGTACTACCGCCATTGCCATCGGCAAGACTCTCTGTGAGTAAAATAGTCGCAACCGATGGGGAGGGATTTCCACCTCGAAGCTCGAGAAACTCAGTTGCCCGAACAATTAAATCTCCTGAGTTTTGAGGCCCTAAATTTTGGATGAGGATCGCCGAGCCTTCATTTAACTGAATCCGACTGCCTTGTAGCTGAATAGAGCCGCCGCGCGTACCGCTTGTATCGACCAGAGCGGTACGAGACAACGTCACCGGGCCGAACTGTTCGACCCCAGAGTAGTCAAAAGTCGAGAGCGAAGAATCGTTCCAACTCACGGTTCCCGAACCGGTGCTACCGAGTTCGATATGTCCCGATGTTGCGCTCAAAAGACCCCCATCTAGGTGAATGTCACCACCAATCAACGCCAGAGTCCGACCGGAATTGACCTGTAAACCGATCGGGTTATTACTACGGTCGGTTGGGATAAACAGATCGCTAGTTAAACGATGTCCCGTCCCCCGAACTTCAATTCCCCCCGGATTTTGCCCCATCTGCAAGCCAACGGGAACGTTTACCGTCAATAACGGCGGCGCGTTCGGTTCCGTGGCACTGTAGAAACTCCCATCTTCAAACAACACGCTCTCGGCCGTACTCCCGAGGAACGACCCGCCAATATCCAACCTGGCGTTGGGTCCGAATTGGATACCGTTGGGGTTAATTAAAAACAGGTTCGCCGTGCCGTTGGCGCGAATTAAACCGTCGATGTCGGAAAGATTGCCTCCGGTGACGCGGGTGATGATGTTGTCAATCGTCAGGGCATTATCGAAGAAGGCTTCATTGCCCGTAGAAAGGGAAAATTCCTCGAAACTGTGGAAGAGGTTGGTTCCAGCTTGGGTTCCCCCGTCGATGGTGAAAATGTTGCCGTTGGGGAGAACGATCGAATTATTCGGTAAGGTGGCATCGGGGGTAATCTGTGCCTGAGTCGGCATTGCGGGTAGTCCCAGAGAAAAAACCGCAGCACACAGCGGGCAAACAAGAGAATTAGCTTGGGTCGTCATTTTCAGTTCGATATCGTGGATTCAGGGAAAAAGTTGGTTAAATGGTTGCAGTGAAGGTAAATGGAGGCAAATCGATCGACAACCCAAGCAAAACACTTGTGACGATCGGACGCTCGACCCAATCGTCAGAGGATATTTCGATTATCTCCCAGCTCAAGAGCGATCGCCTACAGAATTAGTACGGAAAGGTTCTCGGACAGTTCGATCGCATTCTGGATGCGGTTGCCAGGATGAATGGGATGAATTGCTCGATGCGGCGACTAACTCCACTTGACCGCGAGTGTTGGTTCTCCATCCAGTGGCTTCTACCAACGGCATTTCTGGGGTTGGAGACTCGGCTTCAACTTCGACTTCAACTTCGGCTTCAACAGAATTTGAGGCGAAGTTGCTGTTAATTTCGCCCAAGCGAATATCTCGCCATACCGTCTGTCCGCTTGGAGGTTGGGCGAGACCTGCGGGGAGTCCGCCATTACCGGTGATGCTAAAACGATTGCTCAGGGCAATTTCACAGCTATTTTGAATTTGAGTATTGGGGTTGAGGGGTTGGCTGCTCAGGGTAACCAGACCCGATGATGGCTCGGTGACGGGACTGTTGACACTCACCAGACCATCGACCCCAAATTGAGAACTGGCAGTAATTTGGCTATCGGGGGACACGAACAGTCCGCTGGTGGAAATTTCAATATTGCCCCCCGCGCCTTCAAAGGCATTGGCATTGATGCGACTGTCTTCAAGCAGAGCGATGGTATCGGTCTCCAAAGTAACGTTACCGCCTTTGCCGATTCCTCCCGCCTCCGCAGACAGAGTGCTGCCATTGCGAAGCTGCAAATCGGATACATCCAGGGAAAGATTCCCCCCTTCACCCGAAGCTGTCGATGCGCTGAGGCTCCCTTCGCCATCGAGCAAAATCGAGTTGGCACTCACCTGCAATTTTCCCCCATTTGCCTCTCCAATATTGCGAACGGTCACTTCACCCCCATCTCGCACGACTAGGCGTTCTGCGTTCACTGTAATTCCTCCTGCTTGTCCCGAAGGATTGCTGTCACCTTCCGATGTACCCAAAACTCTGTTGATGGTGGATGGGAAATTAGCAGAAGATTCGATCGTGCTTTGGCCGCTGACCTCAACGAGTTGGGAGGCATTCACCGTAATGCTTCCGGCATTTCCGTTACCGATCGTCGAAGCCCTGACTCTAGCGCCATCTCGCACGACTAATCGCTGGGAGTCGATGGTCAAGTTGCCCGCATTCCCAGACCGGAAAGACCCCACGTTGATATCGCTGGGGGACTCGAAAATCGGATCGCTACCGATGAGTTCGACGGACTCCGACGCTCGCACCGTAACACTTCCAGCCGCGCCGTTACCGAAAGCTCCCGCAGAAATAATCCCACCGTCGAGAATTGTCAATTGCCCGGTGGAAATGGTGACATCTCCAGAATTTCCAAAAGAGCCAGCAGAACCAATTGCGAAAATGCTGCTGAAAAATCGGGAATTCAGCGGCGCAGTACCGATAATCTCGATCGAATCTGAGGCATCGACAGAAATATTACCCGCCTTTCCCGTGCCATAGGTGCGGGAGATGAGTTGTCCGCCGTCGTCGAGGAGCAAGCGTCCCGTCGAAATTTGGATGTTGGCGCTATCTCCAGCCGCGTCAAAGTCCGTTTCCGTATTCAAGCTGCTGCGAATAGTGCCATCGGGTGTAGTGCCCATCAATTCTAGCGATTCCGAGGCGATCGCCTCAATCGTTCCAGCCGGGGTGGATTCTTGGTTCTGAATTAACGCCACCGACCCATCGAGGAGCGAGATCTGCCGTCCGGTGAGGTAGATGCCACCTTCCCCGGCTCCACTCGCATCCACTGCGGCTTGTTGAGAAAGCTGAATATCTCGAAAGTTAACTGCGCCTTCATAGTCCAAAGCAAAGCCGGACTCCGTTTCAGCGATGCTGACTCGACCCGAATCCACGCTGCCGACTTCAATTCGACCCTTGGGAGCCAACAGTTGACCGCCTTCGAGAAACACATCACCGCCAATTAAGGCGAGAGTTCTTCCAGATTGGACGGTTAACGCTGAAGGATTGGCTTCTCTGGTAAAGGGGGGAAAAGTATTCCTAGATGTTTCGATAAATGCAAGATTGTGGCCCGTGCCTCGCACTTGGATGGCTGCGGGATTTTGCCCCATCTGCAAACCGATGGGAACGTTCACAGTCAATAACGGCGATGTGTTCGGTTCTGTGGCACTGTAAAAACTCCCATCTTCAAATAACAGACTCTCGGCTGTACTCCCGAGGAACGAACCCCCAATATCCAACCGCGCGTTCGGCCCGAATTGGATACCGTTGGGATTAATTAAAAACAGGTTCGCCGTTCCGTTGGCACGAATTAAACCATCGATGTCAGAAAGATTCCTTCCAGTGACGCGAGTGATGATGTTGTCAATCGTCAGGGCATTATCGAAGAAGGCTTCATTTCCGGTGGGGAGGGAAAATTCCTCGAAACTGTGGAAGAGGTTGGTTCCGGCTTCGGTTCCCCCGTCGATGGTGAAAATGTTGCCATTGGGAAGAACGATCGAATTATTCGGTAAGGTAGCATCGGGAATTATCTGTGCCTGAGTTGGCATGGCGAAAAATCCCAAAGTCAAGACGATGGCAGATGTCAGCCAGGAACGAGAATCGATCGGGTTCATGAGTAATAAAAATTGAGAGAAAGTCAAGATGAGCAAGAAACTCAGAGATTTGCAGTTTTTTGGCTAAAGACTTCGAGTATCTGAGTTCGCAGCCCGTTAAGACGGAAAAAGGTCGGGTTGGGTCTGACACCCAAGAAAAGCAAAATTGAGAGAAGTCGATCGTTTTTCCTGCACTGGCATTCAGCGCATGGAATTCTGCGCGCGATCGCATTCTGGATGGGGTTGCCAGGATGAATGGGATAAATTGCTCGATGCGGCGACTAACTCAACTTGACCGCGAGGGTTGGTTCTCCATCCGGTGGCTTCCACCAACGGCACTGACGAGGTTAGAGATTCGGATTCAGCTTCAACGGAATTGGAGGCAAGCTCGCTGTCGAGTTCGCCCAAGCGAGTATCCCGCCACACCGTCTGTCCGCTTGGGGGTTGGGCGAGTCCTGCCGGAAGTCCGCCGTTGCCGGTAATAGAGAAACGATTACTCAAGGCCAGATCGCAGCTATTTTGAATCTGGGTATTGGGATTGAGAGGTTCGCTACTGAGCGCAACCAGTCCCGATGCCGGTTCGGTGACGGGGCTGTTGACGCTCACGAGACCATCGACCCCAAATTGAGAACTGGCGGTAATATTGCTCTGGGGGGAAACGAACAGTCCGCTCGTGGAGATTTCAATATTGCCTCCCGCACCTTCAATGGCATTGGCATTGATGCTGCTATTTTCGAGTAGGGCGATCGTATTGGCATCGATCGCCAGGTTGCCTCCATTCCCCAAACCACCGGCTTCCGCTTCGATCGAACTGTGACCGCGCAATTGCAAAGAGTCCCGCACTTGCAAATCAATATTTCCTCCAGCTCCAGAAGCAGTTGATGCCGTTAGAGTTCCTTGGCGATCGAGTACAACCGATGTAGCATTAATCTGCAAATCTCCCGCATTGTTCGGTCCAATATTGCCCACAGAGATATTCGCTTCATCAGTAACGCGCAACTCGGATGTATTAATCGTTACATCCCCAGATAGACCATCTGGGACGGGAGGCAATTGAAGAATGCGCTCTAACAAGGGATCTCCGAGACGCTCGGCGGAAGATCTGACCCGGCTGACTTCCGTCTGTGAAATTTTACCGCCCACTTCGATCGATTCCGAGGCATTCAGAGTAATGCTGCCCGCCGCACCACTAGCAAAAGTATCAGAAATAATGCGAGCGCCACCTTGGAGTCTTAACTGCTGAGTATCAATGGTGACGGTTCCTGCATTGCCACGGTTATAGGTTGAGGCGGAAACCAGGCTGACGACATTGTTAACGAGATCGGCTCCGAAAATGTCAACGGACTCTCGAGCCTCAATGATAATATTCCCCGCATCACCCGTTCTCACTGTTGAAGTTGAGATGAGTCCACCATTTGCGATCGTCAGTCGTTGTGTTGAGACTTGAATTTCTCCTGCATCCCCAGTGTCAAAAGCCGATGATAGGAGAGCCGTTCTGATACTGGAATCGGGAGAGGCAAAACCGATAATATCGATCGACTCCGAGGCGTTGGCAATGATACTACCCCCCTTAGCGTCACTGAAGGTTCGAGCGAGAGCCATTCCCCCATCTTGGAGGGTTAACACTCGAGTGGAGATCTCAATGTCTCCAGCCGCACCACTCCCCAAGGTCTCGTTAAAAAAGCCACTCGTAATGCCAATCTCTCGAAGGAATCCACCGATCTCGACGGACTCGCTAGCATTGATGCGAATTGCTCCGGAAGCTTGCTCGCCCATATTTTGCACCAATACGACCGAACCATTGCTCAGGGAAAGATTACGCCCTCGAACTTGAATCGATCCGTTCCCCAAAAAGCCGCTCGCATCGACCAGAGAACGATCGAACAGATGAATATCTCGGAAACCTTGCACCTCTTCGTAGTTCAATTCCCAGCCTTGAGTCGCGGCATCGAGCCGAACCACACCCGAATCGATGCTACCCAACTCAATCCGTCCGGAGTCGGCAAGAAGAACGCCACCATTCAAATCGATCTGACCGCCAACCAATGCTAGCGTTTGTGCCGGACGAACCTGTAGCCCCGAGAGACTTTCACCTCGTTGAATCGGGCTGAGAATGGGGCGTTCGGACGTGAGAGTATGTCCGCCTCCATTCACTTGAATATCGCCCGGATTCGTCCCCATTTGCAATCCAACAGGTACGTTCACCGTCAATAATGGCGGCGCATTTGCCTCTACCGCAGAGTAAAAACTCCCATCTTCAAACAGCAGGCTATCGGCGGTACTCCCGAGGAACGACCCGCCTATGTCTAATCTGGCATTGGGCCCGAATTGAATGCCGTTGGGGTTAATCAAAAACAGATTTGCCGTGCCGTTGGCGCGAATTAAACCGTCAATGTCGGAAAGATTGCCTCCGGTGACGCGGGTGATGATGTTGTCGATAGTCAGAGCATTATCGAAGAAGGCTTCATTTCCGGTGGGAATCGAGAATTCCTCAAAACTGTGGAAGAGGTTGGTTCCAGCTTGGGTTCCCCCATCGATGGTGAAAATGTTGCCATTGGGAAGAACGATCGAATTATTCGGTAAGGTGGCATCGGGGGTAATCTGCGCCAGAGTTGGCGATGCGGTTAGTCCGAGAGAAAACACCGCAGCACAGAGCGGCCAAACAAGAGAATTAGCTTGGGTCGTCATTTTCAGTTCGATATCGTGGATTCAGGGAAAGAGTTAAATGGTTGCAGTGAAGGTAAATGGAGGCAAATCGATCGACAACCGAAGCAAAACACTTGTGACGATCGGACGCTCGACCCGATCGTCAGAGGATATTTCGATTATCTCCCAGCTTAAGAGCGATCGCCTACAGAGCTATTAATGAGAGGTTCTCGGACAGTTCGATCGCATTCGGGATGCGGTTGCCAAGATGAATGGGATGAATTACCCGATGCGGCAACTAATTCCACCTGTCCGCGAGGGTTGGTTCTCCATCCAGTGGCTTCCACTAACGGCATCGGGGCGGCAGATGCGGTCTCGGGTTCGGCTTCTGTTGGATTTGGAGCAAGATGGTTTTGGATTTCGCCCAAGCGCGTATCCTGCCAGAGCCTGCGGGGTTGCAGGTATTGGATGGGGTCTGGGGGAAGTCCGCCGTTACCGGAGATCGAGAAACGATTGGTTAGGGCGACCGCACAATTACTTTGAATCTGGGTATTGGGGTTGAGGGGTTGGCTACTCAGCGCCACCAGTCCCGATGCTGGCTCGACAACTGGGTTATTCACACTGACGATGCCATCGACCCCGAATTGAGAACTCGCAGTAATACTGCTACTGGGGGAAATGAAGAGTCCTTGGGTGTCAATTTGGATGTTGCCCCCCGTCCCTTGAAAGGCGTTGGCGACGATACTGCTGTTTTCCAATAGGGCGATTGTATTGGCATCGAGAGAGAGGTTGCCGCCGTTCCCCGTCCCGCCTGCTTCGGCTGTAATTTGGCTACCATCGCGCAATTGAATTGTCGATCCGCTCAAGCTGAGGTTTCCTCCCTTCCCCGAGTTGGTGGTGGCGGTAATTTCCCCACCGCCATCGAGCAATATCGCGCCCGCATTGACCTCGATCGTTCCCGCATCTCCAATCCCTTGATTGACAACCGAGATCGAAGCTTCATCCGTGACATTTAAAGTGGGCGCGTCGATGATGACGCTGCCTCCTCTCCCTTCGGGATCGGGGGAAGAAGAGGAACGACGAATCACCGCAGAGCGAATTTGACTCGGTACCCTTGCCCCTGCCGCCCGACCGCTTACGGTCACGGATTCCGAAGCCTCGATCTTCACGCTGCCGGCATTCCCCCGACCGAGACTGGAACTCGACACGAGACCGCTATTGCGAACGACTAAGGTGCGAGTATCGACGATCGCGTTGCCTGCATTACCCGGTAAGAAGCTTGAAGTAGAGAGAATGGTGGGACGAGAGCTATTATTGCCACTAATCTCAACGCGATCGGCATTAATGGTCAGGCTTCCACCGATACCGTTTCCTCGGGTGACACTTCCAATGGCAGCACCATTCGTCAGGGACAATTCCGGGGTAGAAATCGTCACATCCCCTCCCGCTCCCGCAGACTGAGTATTTGAAAAAATATCCAACAAGAGGTTACTCAGATTGATGCGATCGAAGCTCGCTAAGTTAAAATCCCTGACTTGCACGGACTCAGAAGCTTGAATCTCGATGTCGCCGCTGTCACCGGTTCCGTACGTTTGGTTAAAGACTCCACCGCCCTCTCGAACGATTAAACGACCTGCTGAGATCCGAATCTCGCTGCTAGCACCCGCTCCCAATGTTTCGCTAAACGCACCACTGCGAATTTCGCTGGCGGGGTCGTAGCCGACGATCTCCAGTAAATCTGTCGCCTCGATGCGAATCTCGCCTCCAGCTAGATCGCCTTGATTTTGACTCAGAAGCAAAGAACTTTCGGAGAACGAGACTTGCTGACCCCGTACCCGAACGGCTCCGGCCCGATCGCCGCTAACATCGACTAATGACTGTTGTTGGAGGCGAATGTCTCCCAAGTTCGCGACCTGAGAGTAGTCAAACGTCAGTCCTCGATCGTTGGAGGCGATCGCGATCGATCCCGATTCTCCGATACTGCCGAGTTCGACTCGTCCTCCTTCCGCACTCAGCACCGCACCGGTTAACGTCACATCTCCACCAATCAGGGCTAACGTTTGGTTGGGTCGCACTCCCAATCCTTCCGAGCGATTGCTGCGATCGATTTCTCGGGGTGAAGTACTCAGTTGGTGTCCGTTTCCTAGTACGGAAATCTCTCCCGGATTTGTCCCCATCTGCAAGCCAACGGGAACGTTCACCGTCAATAACGGCGATGTGTTCGGTTCCGTGGCACTGTAGAAACTCCCATCTTCAAATAGCACGCTCTCGGCGGTACTCCCGAGGAACGAACCCCCAATATCCAACCTGGCGTTCGGTCCAAATTGGATACCGTTGGGGTTAATTAAAAATAAGTTTGCCGTGCCGTTGGCGCGAATCAGACCGTCGATGTCGGAAAGATTGCCTCCGGTGACGCGGGTGATGATGTTGTCGATGGTGAGGGCATTGTTGAAGAATGCTTCGCTGCCCGTGGGGAGAGAAAATTCCTCGAAGCTGTGGAAGAGGTTGCTGACCGCTTCGGTTCCCCCATCAATGGTGAAACGGTTGCCATTGGGGAGAACGATCGAATTATTCGGTAAGGTGGCATCGGGGGTAATCTGCGCCAGAGTGGGTACTGCCGTCAGTCCGAGAGAAAACACCGCAGTAAATACCGAAATAGTGGGGATCTCGGAGAGTTTCATCAATAATTTTTGGGTGCAAGGGAGGTGACAAATTCGGTCAAGTTAGCCAAACCAAGTCGTCAGTCATAAGACTGTTTCGGTACGATCGAGTTCTTTGAGGGTCTCGAATCCTCACCGACCTCAATCCATCAGTGTTAGCGTTCACCCAAGTTGCACGATTATCCGTTGAATTCGACGATCTCGAACTCGATCGACAATACGTATCGTTGCCAAGTTAAAAACCCGTTACTTCCAGCGTAGCATTGACTGTTGGAGTCGATTGCAGTATCGTACACGATCGAACCTATGCTCAAAATCGTTAAATTTATTTTCCAAATCGCGATCGGGTTTCTCTTAAGCGCGATCGTCTCAACTCTGGCGACGGCGATCGATTTTCCTTCACGAGAAATCCCCTTCCGAAACTTGCCGATCCCAGCCGGAACGCTCTCCCATGCTGCTGCCAGTCCCGGCGCGACGGGGGCGGGCGATCCGTTTTATCCGCTGATGGGGAATGGCGGCTACGAGGTGGAACACTATACGATCGATCTCGCGGTCGATGCCAACCGCAATTTTATCGAGGGAACTGCCACTCTCGAAATAAATACCACTCAAAATCTAAGCGAATTCAACCTCGACTTTTTGGGGCTGGAAATCGAGGAAATTCAAATTGATGGCACTCGGGCTGATTTCCGTCGCGAAGGCAGCGAACTAACGGTTATCCCTGCCACTTCCTTGGCAGCCCAGACGAAATTTACCGCCACCGTCCGCTACAGTGGCATTCCCACCCCGATTCGCGATCCGGCGATCCCGATTCCTCTGGGGTGGCAGACGGGAAGCGAAGGAATATTCGTCGTCAGTCAGCCGTCGGGTTCGATGTCCTGGTATCCCGTTAACAACCATCCGACGGATAAAGCCACCTACAGTTTTCGGATTACCGTTCCCAAACCGCTGGTGGTGGCGGCGAATGGGGTTTTAGAAGAAACGATCGACAATGGAGATACCACCACTTATCTCTGGCAAATGCGCTATCCGATGGCTAGCTACTTGGCGACGGTGAATATTGGCAAACTCCAGCGACAAGACGATCCGCGTTCGGCAAGCGTCCCGATTCGCAACTATTTTCCCGCAGGAACGCCGCCAGAGACGATCGCCGCATTTGGTCCCACCTCCGAGATGATGGATTTCTATAGCGAGTTACTCGGGCCTTATCCCTACGATGTTTACGGCGTGGTGGTTGTCGGTCCGGAGTTGGGGGGAAATGCCTTAGAGACTCAGAGTTTGTCGGCGTTTGGGTCTTATGCCACCAGCGAAACCCTTGTGGCTCACGAGTTGGTTCACCAATGGCTGGGAAACCACGTCACCGTTAAGTATTGGCCGGATATTTGGCTCAATGAAGGCTTTGCCACGTATTTGCCGCTGTTGTGGGTGGAACATCGGTATGGAAAAGAGGCACTCAACGATGCGATGGGTCAAATGTATGCGGAATTGGAGCGGTTTCGAGTCGGGCCCCCGGCACAGATTGCCATTTCCGAAATGTTCGGTCCGTCGGTGTACCGTCGAGGGGCCTGGACGCTGCACGCATTAAGGTTGCAGGTGGGAGACGAAACGTTTTTCGAGATTCTCAAAACCTACTACCAACGCTTTGCTGGGGGATATGTGACAACAGATGATTTTCTGGCGGTGGTGAATGAGGTGAGCGATCGCGATCTGAGGGCATTTCTCTCGGCATGGTTGTATGAAGAACCACTGCCCCTGGCAGGCAGTTGACCTTCCTCGTTCCCCACTCATCGGAGACTTCTTATCGATCGCAATTCTCGCGTCTTGTGAGGTACATCAGCGCGAGGACTGGTTTTGACGATCGATCCCTGTCGGAGCATGGTGTTTAGCTAAACCACTAAACATTTTTCATCCCTCACGATAATGAGAACCGCGATAAAACTGACGTAAGCATTCAGCCATCAGCACTCAGCCATCAGCTTGTTTCTAGTCAAGAAAGTGGAATTTCTACAATTTTAACGGGTTCATGTGCCACCATTCGTGACAAGTTAAGCAATTTTTCGCGTGTCAAGTTGACTGGCTCGAACGATAGAACCCTTTTCCAATAAAGCGTTTGAGCGAGATGACTCTTGTACGCAGGGGGTGTGGGGGAGGCG
>JAXHUC010000053.1:0-39934 GCA_034189805.1 Cyanobacteriota bacterium | reverse complement strand
ATTCTTTCTTGTCTCCGCGTCCCCGCGTCCCCGCGTCCCCGCGTCCCCGCGTCCTTCCTCTCCCTCACCTCCCCCATCTCCCTCACCTCTCTCATCTCCCCCTCTCCGCGTCCCCGCGTCCCCGCGTCCCCGCGTCTCCGCGTCTCCCCATCCCTACCCACTGGGAACTTCAGCAAGAATCGGATTGATATCGAACCAAGACCCATTTTCATCTCGGTACTCAAATACAAACATACTGCGGATTAGGTTGGGGAGCGATCGAACTTGACGCACTCGCTTGTCGCGAGCGACTTGGTCTAATAACTCCCACTCCAAATCCGTTAGAGGTAGGGAAAGTTGAGCGCGGCGTTCTTGAATGGTTGCATCCAAAGCATCCCCAGACAGGGGTAAGTGTCGTTCTTTCTCGATGCAACGATGTAACAGTCTTAAAAGATTTCGGGCGTGACCTCCACTAATGTAGCATAGGCGATCGAGGGTTTTGGGGCGATCGAATACCTCCGATTGGCGATCGAGTCGCTCTTGGGGAGTCAACTCGGGAAAGGCGCGCGCGAGTACCATTTGCCGCATTTTCACCATTCCTGCCTCGAAAATCCGTCCCCGCCGATCTTGAATCGGAATCATCGGCAGCACTTTGGGATCGACCCCAAACCGCAGGGTCAATCGCCCCAAGTCGTTGGAAAACATCAAACTAATGGGAATGGTATAGATCGTATGGCATTCGAGCTTGCACAATTGCTCGCCGCGATCGACAAATAAATATTCCGGTTGCCCCCGACCCCAAGGCTTGCGGCGGTCTTCAACCCGATCGAGATTATCGACGATGATGGCGAGTCCGGCGCGATCGCGTTTTTTGAGGGCCTGGTTTGCCGGTTTGATGAGTTCTTCGTTAATCGCTTCGAGGAGAAAGCCGACCCGAGGTTCGAGATACTGCCGCAATTTAGACCGGACTTCCGGGCTATTTTTTGCATGAGTGGTTAGCTGGTGCAATCCCCAGGACAGCGAGAAATAGCCTTCTTTTTCCAAGGCCGTTTCGTGGAAGGTCGATCGCAGGCTCGATCGCACTTCAAATTCATTTTTGAGCACTTTCCACGCCCCGCGCAATAGGTTTTGCAGCTTGCGGGCGGGGAGTTTCAAGCCGAGATCTTCAATACTACAGGCAACTTGATGGGCGATGGCGAGTAAAATATCGCCAATATCCACATCGCCCACATCTAAATCTTTCGAGGCCTCGAAGTAGACGACGTGATAGGCTTCGAGTTCTAACATGTATTTGAGGCGTAGCAGTTCGGTAGACTTGCCGCTTCCAATATGTCCGGTAAAAAGCTGACAGGTGGGTTCCTCGGGAGAAAACAGGGTAATATTGGCGAGTAGTTCTTCGAGAATATTGCTGCCGCGCACGTCAGAAAAGTCAATATAGTATTGTTGTGCCTCAGCACTCGCTGCGTTGAGGGTTTTGCTGGGGTTACAATTTCGATAAAATTTCGGTAGATCTAGCGCCATAACGATCGAACGGGAAAAACTGTGATGTGGCGGGGTCTGATAGGGTATCGATCGAGGCTCGATCGAGTGCCAAGGGATCGTTATCGAAACGGGCGATCGAGAATTGGCGCACTTCACGTGATGGAAAATGCCATCGTCTTGGTAAATCGCATTGGCGATCTCTCAATGTTCGAGGCTTCCGCTTTCAAGGTCTCCGACCCGGTTTGACAAGTAGATGCGGATTTGATGATGGTGATGAGTTTGATGAGATTTTCGGTCTGACTTTCAACGATCGCCATCTCGTCAAATGATTCGGATTATCGATCGAACGATCGAGGAGTTTGCTTCGGGTGAGTGTCGATCGACTCTATGCGCTCGAGTTTAGCAATCGACTCCCAACCAGATACACTCTGCCGATTGTTTGCCCCGAGATGCGGGAGTTCTCTCCCAAGGAGGTAACGGACCGTCTAACTCAGAAAGCGCCGGACTTCTGGGGTGAGAGACCCCAGGCTCGAAATCTCTAGAATCTCCGTAGGCGTTTGCGGGAATCGAGAGGGATACCATCGATAGCGATAAGGCGATCGCTCTGGCGAACCTAGAGCATGGCCTGGAAATCGAGGGATACGATCGAACGGTTCTCATGTAATATCTCCATGCGAAAAGAGGTCGTACTCCTATATTCGTTCGATCGTCCCACAATTCTGGATAGTTTATCCCGATGCATAAATCATTATTATTTCTTTGTCAAATCGATAAATTGAGCTGGGGAGACGCGCCACAGTTGTTCCAAACGATTGGCGGGAATGGTCATGTAGAGGATGTCGCCCTGGCACAGATGGGTCTCGAGCAACTCCCAACCGTGGAAAATCTGACAGGGGGTTTCGAGATACAACGGGACGAAATCGCTTTGCATCGCCGCATCCTTAACGCGCTGCCCGAAAAATGGATGCTCGGCGGTAATCTTCATCGACAGGGCGATCCACAGGTTGCCGGCGATCGTCCCGTTGCCCAACACTCTTCCCCCCAACGCCGCCGCCGCAAACGCTGGTGCCGCCAGCTCGATCGGGGAAAGGACCGATTTAAACTCGAACACTTGCTGGGCGCGCAGGGCAAACAACGGATCGCGATCGCGCACGATGACGCGCAGGTCGGGAACCAGTCCTTTGGCGGTTAGGGCAATTTCGAGGTTGGTAATATCGTTGCTGGTGAGGGCAGCTAAGGCTTCGCAGGTGTGGATGTTTGCCGCTTGGAGGATTTCGGGGACGCTGGCGTTGCCTTGAATGACGCGAACGTTGAGAGATTGGGCCATGCGCACGAATCGACCGAGGGGATCGATCTCGATGGCGACCACTTCGCAGCCGTTCATTTGCAGTTGCTTCACCGTCTGTACGCCAATATTACCCAACCCGCAAACGATGTAGTGATTTTTCGCGGGCATGGGTGGGGCTTTCCAGAGCTGCCGGAAGCGCGTTCCCAGAACCAGATCGTTGAGCAGGGCGTAGCAAATCCCGATCGTCCCGGCCCCGACGAGCATCATCACCGCCGTAAAGAGTTTGATGAGGGCTGGGGCTTCTTCTGCCACTTCTTCCTGACCTCCCGCCCCGGTAATCATGCCGACGGAGAAGTAGAGGGCATCGATAAAAGAGGTTTCGAGATTGATGCTGGTGTAGGTGACGGTGGCCAGAAAAATCGTCAGCAGCAGGGTGAGAACGACCAGGGCTGTCGATTGGGCGGGCTGACGCACTTGTCGCAGGCGCACGAGCAGTTTGGTGAATTTTTTCCCAAAAGATTTATTGACGGGACGATCGCTGGGTTTGCTGGCGACGATCAGACGATCGCCCACTTGAACCTGCCGATTTTCCACCACCGCCCCGACGAGATCGGTGCGACCCCTCACGGGTAGGTAGTAGATCAGCATTCTCGATCGGTTATCCCAAAGTTCGGCCATGGAAATACCGTTCCAGGGATGGTTGCGATCGATGTATTCTTCGTGAATCGGCCAAACGCGATCGTAGATGGTCAGTTGTCCGATGGCTTGCGAGCCTAGGGCGGCAAAGGCAAAGATGGGGGCGGCTAATGCCGAAACGCTCAGGGTGACGTGGGCGTTCAAGGTTCGATCGACCCGATCGCCCAAACTGGTGTTGAACAGGCGATTGACAACATAAATATTTGGGTTGAGCAAGCGGGCTTGGACTAAGATCGCTAAATTGAGGGCATCGTCTGCCCCGGCGAGGACGAGGGTGTGGGAGTCGAGAATTCCCGCCGCAATCAGGGTCGATGACGATCGCCCATCTCCCACGACAATATTTTCCGTTTCCTGGGGCAGGGGTCGATTGCTGATACCGACCACAAATGTTCCCTGCTGGCGCAACAACGAAAAGATTTTATACCCAGTGCGACCCAAGCCGCAGACAATAATTCGGGGTTTCATACTTCTTAGGCTGTCAATTCTTGAGGTACTAGTGCATCCCGATGGTGACGCGAGTGACGGGAGACTCTCGCGAAACACTGTCCGTCGGCGCGATCGCCATATTAAGCCACACTTATTCTCGCTCTGTTTTATCTTGAGCGATCGTTGCACCCTTGACTGTAACTCTTAACACTTTCGATCGCCAGGTTTGACCGATCGCTCCGGTTGAGGAATTTGTGGCGGTGATGGTTTGAGCCTCGTTCGGCGATCTCGATCGCCCTGGGACCGAAGAAATGCCTTAAATTGAAGGGATTCACCATTAACGTTATATAATTCAAAAATGACCGAGTTGAGTCAATAAAAATTCGAGTCATCTTACTGAGCCTTCTTCGATCGTACAACGGTTTTAAGAGCTTTTATCTCGATTTGGGTTAACTTCAATTTTTTTTAGCTTCAATCTCTTGCAAGAACAGTTTGACGCATGTAAGCATTCATCACTCATCATTCAGCTATCCGTTTATTTCCAGCTCGAAAAGCTAGAATTTAAACAGACTCATCTGCCACAAACTCCCAATTTCCTAAAAAAGTAAGGGAGTATTTTCTTCAAAAGTGCCGAGCTAAGCGCTGAATGGTGACGGCTTAATTGTAAAATAATTTTAGAACTATTTTAAGAACCATCATCGTTGCGCTTTAAAATCAACTTATTTAATTAATTTTTGATGTTGTTTGTTTTGTATTGGTTGTGTTTTTGTTGGATTATCCTGTTCCGGTATTTTTTGGTCGCAGGAGTAACTTATTTTTGGTTTTATTTATTTAAGAAAATTTTTCTCAATCAAAACGAATCTACCGATCGATTTTCCCTATCCATCCGTGACTCCGTTCGGCAAGATGTTAAACAATCTATGCTAGCAACTGTGATTTTAGCCTTCTGTGCGGCTGTCGTGATGGTGAGTTATAACCTAGGAGAAACTCGTTTGTACGTCAGTTTCGATCGATATGGAATTGGGTATTTAGGTTTAAGCTTCATCGGCATTCTGATTTTACAAGACACTTGTTTCTACTTTATTCATCGATTGTTACATCACCCCTTACTCTTCAAACATTTTCATTCAGACCATCACTATTCAAAGATGCCGACACCTTGGACTTCTTTTGCGCTCGATCTACCCGAAGCACTACTGCAAGGTCTGTTTTTTCTTGCCGTCGTGTTTATTTTCCCAATTCATCTTTTAGTGCTAGCATCTTGGCTTTTAGTGATGACGTTTTGGGCTGTATTCAATCATCTGGGATTCGAGCTATTTAGTGCATCTTTAGCTCGTCACTGGCTGGGAAAATGGTTTGTCGGCTCGACTTATCACTCAATACACCATCAGAAATTCAGGGTGCATTACGGTCTGTATTTCACCGTTTGGGATCGACTTCTCGATACTTACGATGGTAAATATGAAAGTCACTTCGACTCATTTCTAAAATCAAGTTCTGAAGTGAGAGATGCTAGCAAAGTTATGTAAGCATTGGGTCGTTAGCCGTCAGAGATCGGTTGTTTGGGACTATGAAACCCTAGAATTTTCATGGGTTTTCAGACTGCACGCTCTAAATTTCCCTAGAAAACGAGACCTCCATTCGACTGATGCGATCGTGTAATGCGATCGTGCATTTTCTTTAAAAGCTGACAGTCGATCGCCGATCGCTGAATGCTTACAAAGTTATTTTCCTCGAACCACTTGAATGGTTTGCAAAGTCCGATCGGCACACCCGGTTATCGTCCCGCCCAAATCTCGGGTTCGCTGCAACATTTCGATCGCCGTTTGGGTAATCTCCTCTCCAGGCATTAAAACTGGAATACCCGGAGGGTAGGGACAGAGCAATTCGCCACTCAAATAGCCAATGCTACGAGAAATGGGTACGGTTTCCAAAGGGGAGAAGAAAGCATCGCGGGGGGAGAGAGTGGGAGGCGGGCAAAAGACCTGTTGGCTAGAAAAGACCAAAACGTCGAGGTTGTCTTCCTTCACGGGCGATCCGACAGAGTGCTGACACAGGGCGGCGAATCCGTTCGCGAGGCGATCGATATCGGTTGCCGTATTCCCCAAACTCAGGACAAAAGTTAAGTAAGTGCGATCGACCAATTCTGCCACAACGCCAAAGCGATTATCTAGTATTTCGTCCGCGTCGTAGCCACTCATCCCCAAACCCGCGACCCGAACGGTGAGTCGAGTGGGATCGAGATCGAAAAATCCCGGCGTGGCTGAGGTGGGAGGGTCTAATACTTCCAGTCCGGGTAGGTCGGCAATTCGGGTTCTGGCTTCTCGGGCAAGTTGCAACGTCCGACTCATCCACTCGCATCCGGCGATCGCCATTTGTTGCCGGGCCCCATCCAAAGAAGCCATCAGCAAGTAGCTAGGACTGGTGGATTGTACCAGTTGCAGCGATCGATCCAATCGATATTCGTCAACGCGATCGTCGCCCTGGAGGTGTAACATCGAAGCCTGAGTTAGCGCCCCCAAGACTTTGTGAGTGGACTGAACGACGACATCTGCCCCAGCTTGGAGTGCGGGAATGGGTAGGTCTCGATGGAAGGTACAATGAGCGCCGTGGGCTTCATCGACAATCAGCGGCAAATTGTATTGGCGGGTCAGGCGAACGATTCCGGCGATATCGCTGCATACTCCGTGATAGGTGGGCGAGACAACCATCACAGCTTTGGCATCGGGATGGGCTTCGAGGGTGGCAGCAACGGCTTCGGTGGAAATGCCCAAGGTCAGATCCCAATGGCGATCGTAGGTGGGATTGATAAAAATAGGAATCGCCCCGGAGAGAATCAGCCCGGAAATTGCCGATTTGTGGGCGTTGCGGGGCAAAATTATTTTTTCCCCCGTCTGGCAAACCGTCAGAATTGCCGCGAGAATTCCGGCAGTCGAACCGTTGACGAGAAACCAAGTTTTTCGCGCCCCAAATGTTTCTGCGGCTAGAGTTTGGGCGTTGGCGATCGCACTTTCGGGAGCTGCTAAATTATCGAGTTGGGGCAATTCCGTCAAATCGGCACGGAAGACCTCCGATCCCCACCATCGGACGAGTTCTGGCGGCGCACCGCATCCTTTCTTATGTCCGGGAACGTGAAAAGGGGCGGAATTTTGTCGGGCGACGATTTTAAGAATGTCGAGGAGGGGGGCGGAGGTTCGATCGAGCATGGAGAGAAGTCATCGGTAATCGCTCGGCGATCGCGCTGAAAATTTCACCTTTCACTAATCATCTTTCACGAAGAATATAAGTATTCAGCCATCAGCTTATGACTAGCCCCAAAAGAAATAAATCCTCAAAGAGCGAGCCGGAGATTTATTTTTGCGACGTGTTTTTTAGATGTGCTGGCAGGGGTTGAGGTGGATTGGACCAGTATCGCACGACGCGATCGTGAAGTTCTTGACTTTGTAACCAGGGGTTTTCGTGAGGCGGTAGAAGCATTTTCATCTGGGCGTACCTTATTCCCAAACAAATTACCCCTAGATACTAGCTATCTTAAAAAACGGTTACATCACCCGATCGGGCGATCGATCTTTCACGCAGTTGCAGGTAGCGCAAACTGCTCGTAGCTGGTATGAGTTCCATCTCGAACGTCGATCGAAACGGTAATTAAAGGACATTGAGTACTCGAACTCGATTCAGAATTTTGCTTGGCTTCCCAGTAGCGCAACAGTCTCTCGTGAATGGCTCGGCTGGAAATCATCGGGTTCATGGGGTTCAGAATTACAGTCGTAGTCATGGCTGGGAATGGAGTTTAGGCCGACAATACATCTATCGTAAGTTTGATAGACGCTTTGTACGGTGAGTCGATCGCGCCCCAAACATGAATTTTCCCACTGGTTCTGGGTGACTCGAGAGTGGTGTGAAATGCGATCGCGATCGCGTCATGAAAGTACGGGAGGTCGGTAAAGTCGATGCTGTAGGCTTTTCGAAGCGATCGCCCTTTTGGATTTGCGGGTGGAATGGGTGCGTGCCAACTTAACGATATGACTGCCGCGATCGCCTCCAGCCAGGATGACAGCATCACAACAATCGGAAGCACGATCGGGAGTTGAGGAGTCGATTCGCACGGCACGATCGTATTAAGCGTAGATTAAAAATACGGGCCCCCCGAGCTTTCTCCTCTACACTGCTAAGGTCTGAACCTCGTTCCCGATTTTGGGTTATCGCTTGTATTAGACATCTCCATCTATTAATTAGTTATCTCAATCTAGAGGAAGATTGACTCATAAAGAGCTAGCCCCCAGAATCGAGAAGAGTGCCATTGTCATCTAACAATATCTCATCACTATCTCATCACTGAAACGAGCGATCCCAGCTCGATCGAGATAGACATCAAACTATCGCAACTTCAAAAACTGCATGTTCGATTTTAATGCTATTGCCGAATTGTCCCGCATCCATTGCGTGGCGATCTGTACCTTTTTAGTCCCTGCCAACCTACTGCTCACTTTACAGACCCTCATCGTTACCGGGATAAATCGTCCGATCGCTCAAATTCGCTGGGCAGTGAGTCTGGCAAGCCTATGTGCGATCGTGATGGTGTTGCACGTTTTGACTTGGTTTACCATCGGGGTGGTTCAAGTTCAAACGTTTATCCTACTGAGTATGGGGGCGACTTGTTTGGGGGTGAATCTTTGGGCGATCGCCTATCCCCAGACCGTCGTCCGATTGAGTCAAGCCCTGGTTTCTGTCGTGCGCAAGAAAATCCAACAACCGGAAGCGTAAGGCATAGCGACCGCTACGTCAATCCATCATACGAATTACGCATCGGGAAGACGCTCCGGACGCTCCAGAGGGGGAAATGGGGGGAAACGGGAGAATTAGATATCGTTGAAAAACTCAGTGTTTGTTACCTCCCCAGCTCCCTCATCTCCCTCATCTCCCCATGCTCCCGAAGCCCCCGAAGCTCACTCGAACCAGAATTGTAAGTATTCAACCGAACTCGATATAAGTAGGGTGAGTGGTTAACGGTCATTGACGCTAGGACGCAGATATGCAGGGTTAAATCCCTGGTGATTTGCCATACTAAAAATAGAGAGTCACTAGCGTCAGCTAAGCCTATGAACCGCCTGAGCGATCGAGCTTTTACCATTTTAAGCGTCCACCTCGATAAATCGACAGGAAACGATCCCGCCAGCCAAGTGCAGCGAGATATTGTTAAGAAGCGATTGCGCAAACTGCTCGCTCAATCGGGCGATCGCCTCAACGCATCGGAACTGCGATCTCACATTGACGATATTTTCCCTGATTTTAGCGATCGAGTACTCCAGAAAGCCGCCAAGGCAAACCGACCCCCCGGACTGCTGAGCAAACTCAAATGGGTGGCGTTGTTTGGCGTGGGTAGCGCTGGCTTTTTGATGTTCGTTAACTTGCCTTACCCGATGATTCGCCGTCCGGTGGCCAAAACTGCCCCAATTTTGCTGCTGCCGAGTTTCATGAGTATGGACTACCATTACCGACAGGCGATCGCCCGCGTGGAACAAGCAGACCAACTCGTCAATCGAGCGACCAGTCAGGCTGATTTTGAGTTGGGGGCCCAGAAAGTTCGAGAAGCCCAAACTCACCTCGATCGTTTGCCCGTTTGGTTTTTGGGTTACGAACCCACTGCCTACTGTTCTCTGATGGGGTGTTCGTGGCGGTTTACCTTGGATGAGTTTAAAGCGGCGCGGGCGAATATCGGACGGATGGAAGCCCAAATCTTTCAGGAAAAAAACGGGCGATCGCAACTCGATGCCGCCGTTGCTGACTTGAATGAGGCTAAACAACAGTACGAACTCGCCCAAACTCAAGGGGAAAAATCTGCGGCGATCGCCGCTTGGCAAGCCTCTCTCGACAGTTTCCAACAAATCCCCACCGAAACCCTCGCCGGCCGGACGGCGCAAACGCAACTGGTGGCGGCAGAACGAGACTTTCAGCCCGTCGCCGGGATTGCCGAGGGGGTTCAAAATAATAGTACCGCCATCGAAGCGGCGAAAATTTTTGCCCTCCAAGCAGCCCAAGAATCTCAAAATCCGCCTCATCCGGCACAGAAGTGGAAGGACATTGCGAGTTCCTGGCAGATGGCGATCGATCGGCTCAATAAAGTTGAATTTGAGGACCCCGGTTATCTCGAAGCGCAAGCTAAACTGGCCGAGTATCGAGGGAATTTGGATACCGCCCAACGTCGCGCCTCGGAAGAAGAAACCTCAGTTGCCGCCCTAACTCGGGCAAAAGAGCGAATCTCCAACTGGCAAAGTTTAGCCGCAAACAATCCCCAAAGTCCGCAACTGGTCGGTGACTTGCAAAGTATTGTCAACGAACTCGATAAAGTGCAAGCCGGGACGACAGCTTACGCAGAAGCCGAACAACTGCGCGCTTTTGCCCGAAACAAGCTGGCCTCTTTTTCGACAAACTCGGACTAACGAAACGTCAGGCGATCGATAAGACAGTTTCCGGTGAAGGTGGGCTGGGGAAGCTGGGGAGGCTTCGCTTGCTCTCGGGGGCTTGGAAGGCAACGAACACTGAGTTTTTCAACGATATCTCAATTCCCCCATTTCCCCCGTTTCCCCCATTTCCCCCGTTTCTCTCCCTCTCCGCGTCCCCGCGTCCCCGCGTCACCGCGTCTTTCCCCGCCCCCTTCACTCGAGAAATATCGACCCAAACCTGCATAAGTTCCTCGCCCCCAGAAGTATGTATCTTATAAATGATGCAAGCCGGAGAGAGAGGATGGGCAAGTTGTGGAGTTGTGCGTGGGGACTGGGGTTGGTGTTGCTGCTGTCGGAGGCGGGGGTGGCGATGCCCGAACCGATGATTCTGGTGCAGCAGGGGGAAACTGCGCCAACGGATGAGACTCGCGCGGCAGCAGAACGGGCGTTTGATGAGGGGATGGAACTGTTCGAGCAAGGAACGGCAGAATCTTTGTGGCAGGCGATTGAGAAATGGGAAGTGGCGCTTGGGCTTTGGCGAGAATTGGGAGAACGAGAGTGGGAAGCTGCAACTCTTCTAGGAATTGGCAGGGTCTACTCGGATTTAGGAGAAAAACAGAAAGCGTTGGAGTACTTCGAGCAATCTTTACCCCTCTCTCAAGCTGTGGGCAATCGGGCAGGAGAAGCAGCCACCCTCAACAACATCGGTGGGGTCTACTCCGCTTTAGGAGAGAAGCACAGGGCATTGGAGTACTACGAGCAAGCTTTGCCACTCCGTCGTGCTGTGGGCGATCGCGCAGGAGAAGCCACCACCCTCACCAACATCGGTTCGGTCTACTCGGACTTGGGGGAAAAACAGAAGGCATTGGAGTACTACGAGCAATCTTTGCCCCTCTCTCAAGCCGTGGGCGATCGGGCAGTAGTTGCGACCACCCTCAACAACATCGGTTTGGTCTACTCGGATTTAGGAGAAAAACAGAAAGCGTTGGAGTATTACGAGCAATCCTTACCCCTCTCTCAAGCTGTAGGCGATCGGGCCGGAGAAGCCACCACCCTCACCAACATCGGTGGGGTCTACGACGCTTTAGGAGAGAAGCAGAGGGCATTAGAGTACTACGAGCAATCTTTACCCCTCTTTCAAGCTGTAGGCGCTCGTGCCGGAGAAGCGGTCACCCTCAACAATATCGGTTTGGTCTACAATGCTTTAGGAGAAAAGCAAACGGCATTGGAGTACTACGAGCAATCTTTGCCCCTCTCTCAAGCTGTAGGCGATCGCTCTGGGGAAGCCACCACCCTCAACAACATCGGTCTTGTCTACGACGCTTTAGGAGAGAAGCAGAGGGCATTAGAGTACTACGAGCAATCTTTACCCCTCTTTCAAGCTGTAGGCGATCGGGCAGGAGAAGCAGCCACCCTCACCAACATCGCGGTTGCCGAACGCGACTTAGGCAACCTCCAAACCGCCCTAGCCCAAATTCAAGCAGCCATCGACATCATCGAAGACCTCCGCACCAACATTGGCAGCCAAGAACTCCGCGCTAGCTACTTCGCCCAAAATCAACACCGCTACGAGTTCTACATCCTTCTACTGATGCGACTCCACCGCCAAAACCCCGAGTCCGGCTACGACAGCCAAGCCCTCCACATCAGCGAACGCGCCCGCGCCAGAGGCTTACTCGAACTGCTCACCGAAGCCAACGCCGATATCCGCCAAGGGGTCGATCCCTCTCTCCTGGAACGAGAACGCACCCTGCAACAACAACTCAACGCTGCCGATACTCGCCGCACTCAACTGCTCAAAGATGAATATACCCAAACCCAACTCGATGCCGTTAAACAGGAAATCGACAATCTCCTCAACCAACTGCAAACCCTCGAAGGGCAAATCCGCGCCACCAGTCCCCGCTACGCCGAACTTCAATATCCCGAACCCCTCACTCTAGAAGAAATTCAGCAACAAATCCTCGACGACGATACCCTGCTGCTGCAATATTCCCTCGGGGAAACAGTCAGCTATCTCTGGGCAGTTAGCAAAACGGGCATCACCAGCTACGAACTTCCCCCTCGCGCGGAAATTGAAGCCGCAGCCCAACCCTTCCTCGAATACCTCAAATCTCCTACGGGAACCAATCCCGAGTCTGGCATTCCCTTAAGCCAAATTCTCCTCGAACCCGTCGCCGAACAACTGAACGGACAACGCCTTCTCATCGTTGGCGATGGCATCCTGCAAACGATTCCCTTCGCTGCATTACCCATTCCCGGAGGGTCAATGCCATTGACCCCTACGCTTCTGTTAGAAAATCACGAAATCGCCACGCTGCCTTCCGCCTCCAGCCTCGCCATCTCGCGCCGGGAACTTGCCAACCGCCCAGTTGCCCCGAAAACTCTCGCCGTTCTCGCCGACCCGGTTTTTAGCTGCCTGGGAGACGATCGAATTGCCAACTCTCCCGCTTGCGAAACCGCCGACACTATCGATCCGACTTTTAACAATAACCCCACCCAACCCTGGAATTCAGCAACTCGCGCGGCTGAGTTTCTCGATACCGCTTGTACCAGTTTCGATCGCCTCAAATACACCCAAACCGAAGCCGAATCGATCCTCTCCCTCGTCCCCGAAAACCAACGGTTCCAAGCCACCGGATTCGACGCATCCCGCGCCACCGCCACCAGTGACGAACTGGCAAATTACCAAATCGTCCACCTGGCAACTCACGGTTGCGTCGGTAAAGAACATCCCAGCTTGCACGGCATCGTCCTCTCCCTCTTCGATGCCGACGGTACACCCCAAGACGGTTTCTTGCGCCTCCAGGATATCTTCAACCTCAATCTCCCAGCAGAATTAGTGGTGTTGAGTGCCTGTCAGACGGGCATCGGCGACAACGTGAAGGGAGAAGGAATTGTGGGGTTGACAAGAGGATTCATGTATGCAGGTGCGAAGCGAGTAGCCGTAAGTTTGTGGAGCGTGAATGACTATGCCACTTCGGAATTGATGGAGCAATTCTACCAGGAAATGCTCGACGGGGGTTTAACGGCAACGGCGGCAATGCGGGCGGCGCAGTTAGAGATGATGCGGGCGGGGAAACCCGCATACGAGTGGGCCGCATTCGTCGTCCAGGGGGAGTGGCGGCAGGACTTGTAGGGGCAAAGCATTTGAGCGCTCGAATCTGGGTCATCGCGAAACTTGACATATCCAAATGCTATAGCCTGCGGCATGGCTACGCTAACGCCCACCCCCTGCGATAAATTCCTGGCACGAGCGATCGATTCTCGAACCCACCGACCATTTCCCAATCCAAATACTGTAGCCTGCCGCATGGCTGCGAAGCGCACCCATTCCCTATTCCCCGTTCCCCGTTCCCCGTTCCCCACCTTCACCGGAAACTGTCTTATCATCACCTGAAGTTAACTTTTATTAAGTAACAGCAACAGCATCCAATTCCATATTTGTAAATAAATGTAAATAAGCGTGACGATTTTTATATCAAATTGTGACGGATCGGGAAGAAAAGCGCGCGCGAGTGTCCGTTTTTTGGTAAAAAAATCTTTATACAAGCTGAGGAAGTACTGACATCAGTACGAGGTTTTGGACACGATCGCAGCCAGAGGATTACACTAAATGTTCACCAATGTCAAGTCCACCATTCGTCACATTAAGCCCGAAAATCTCAACGGGCGTGCCCTGCTGAAGGTGGTCTATGTGGTGCTAGAGTCCCAGTATCAGAGTGCGCTATCGGCGGCAGTGAAATCGATTAATGCCAACAGCCCCAACGTGGCGATCGAAATTAGCGGCTACCTAATTGAAGAACTGCGCGATCGGGACAATTACGAAGATTTCAAAAGAGAGGTCGCCGAGGCGAATATCTTCATCGCCTCGCTTATTTTTATCGAAGATTTAGCTGAAAAAGTCGTCGAAGCGGTGACTCCCGTGCGCGATCGCCTGGATGCGGCGGTAGTCTTTCCCTCCATGCCGGCGGTGATGCGCCTGAATAAAATGGGTAGCTTCTCGATGGCGCAGTTGGGTCAATCGAAGAGTGCGATCGCCCAGTTCATGCGCAAGCGCAAGGAGAAGTCCGGGTCTTCGTTCCAGGATGGGATGCTCAAGCTGTTGCGCACCCTGCCCAAGGTGTTGAAATACATGCCGATCGATAAGGCCCAGGACGCGCGCAATTTCATGCTCAGCTTCCAGTATTGGCTGGGGGGGTCCTCGGATAATCTGGAGAATTTCCTGCTGATGCTGGCGGATAAATACGTCTTCCAAGATAACGGCGCAACCACCGGAACCCTGCAATACCAAGACCCGGTGGTGTATCCGGATATGGGTATCTGGCATCCCCTGGCCCCGAAGATGTTCGAGGACGCGCAGGAATATCTCGATTGGTATCAGAATCGCGCCGATATTCCCGGCGATTTGCAAGACCCCCTCGCCCCCTGTGTCGGGTTGGTGTTGCAGCGGACTCATTTAGTGACCGGGGACGATGCCCATTACGTGGCGATCGTTTCGGAACTCGAAGCCATGGGGGCGCGGGTGATTCCGGTGTTTGCTGGCGGGTTGGATTTCTCCAAGCCGGTGGATGAGTATTTCTGGGACGGCGATCGACCGTTAGTCGATACGACCGTGTCCCTGACGGGGTTTGCCCTAGTGGGCGGCCCGGCGCGGCAAGACCATCCCAAGGCGATCGAATCCTTGCAGCGGTTGAACCGACCTTATATGGTGGCGCTGCCGTTGGTGTTCCAAACCACCGAGGAGTGGGAGGATAGCGATTTGGGCTTGCACCCGATTCAGGTGGCGCTGCAAATTGCGATTCCCGAGTTGGATGGGGCGATCGAACCGATTGTCATGTCCGGCCGCGATGGCATGACCGGAAAAGCGATCGCGCTTCAAGACCGGGTGGAAGCGGTGGCGAAACGGGCGGTGAAGTGGGCATCGCTGCGCCGGAAGCCGAAACTGAATAAGAAGCTGGCGATTACGATTTTCAGTTTCCCCCCGGATAAGGGCAATGTGGGAACGGCGGCGTATCTGGATGTGTTCGGCAGTATCTACGAAGTGATGGTGGCGATGCAGCGCAACGGCTACGACGTGCGGGATTTGCCCGAGTCGGCTGAGGCGCTGATGCAGGAAGTGATTCACGATGCCACGGCCCAGTATGCCAGTCCGGAGTTGAACGTCGCTTATCGGATGTCGAAGGTGGAGTACGAACGGCTGACTCCCTATTACGAACGGTTGCACGAGAGTTGGGGGGAAGCGCCGGGCCATCTGAACTCGGACGGGCAGAATTTGCTGGTGTACGGGAAGTCCTTCGGCAACCTGTTTATCGGGGTGCAGCCCACCTTTGGGTATGAGGGCGATCCGATGCGGTTGCTGTTTTCCCGTTCCGCCAGCCCCCACCACGGGTTTGCCGCCTTCTACACCTATCTCGAGCAAATTTGGCAGGCGGATGCGGTGCTGCACTTCGGCACTCACGGGTCGTTGGAGTTCATGCCGGGGAAACAGATGGGGATGTCGGGGGATTGCTATCCCGATAACCTGATTGGCGGGATTCCCAACCTCTATTACTACGCGGCGAACAATCCCAGCGAGGCGACCATTGCCAAGCGCCGCAGTTACGCGGAGACGATTTCCTACCTCACCCCCCCGGCGGAGAATGCCGGGTTGTATAAGGGGTTGCAGGAGTTGAACGAACTGATTGGGTCCTACCAAACCCTGAAGGATACCGGGCGCGGAGTGGCGATCGTCAATACGATCGTCGATAAGGCGCGGCTGGTGAATTTGGATAACGATGTGACGCTGCCCGAAGCCGATGCCAAGGATTTGACGGCGGAGGAACGAGATAACGTCGTCGGTGCGGTATATCGGCGGTTGATGGAAATCGAATCCCGATTGCTGCCCTGCGGGTTGCACGTCATCGGCAAGCCCCCGACGGCGGAAGAAGCGGTGGCAACGTTGGTGAATATTGCCAGTCTCGATCGCGAGGAAGAGGAAATTCTGGGATTGCCCCGGATTATCGCCAACAGTTTGGGTCGGAATTTGGAGGAGATTTATACCAATAACGATCGCGGCATCCTCGCGGATGTGGAGTTGCTGCAAGCGATTACCGAAGCCACTCGGCTGGCAGTAGCCTCGATGGTGGCAGACTGCACCGACGAAGAAGGTCGGATCGAACTCGATGCCAAGCGGGGTCTGTTCCAATTCGGCAAGAAGGAACCCTGGATCGATGCCTTGCGGGATGCCGGGTACCCCGATGTGGATACGGAAGCCATTAAACCCCTATTCGAGTATCTGAAGTTCTGCCTGAAGCAAGTCTGCGCCGATAACGAGTTGGGTTCCCTGCTGCGGGCGTTGGAAGGGGAGTATATCCAACCGGGGCCCGGCGGCGATCCGATTCGCAATCCCGACGTGTTGCCCACCGGGAAAAACATCCACGCCCTCGACCCCCAAGCGATTCCCACGGCGGCGGCGGTGCAGTCGGCGAAGGTGGTGGTCGATCGCCTAATCGATCGCCAGAAGCAGGAAAATGGCGGCAACTACCCCGAGACGATCGCCTGCGTCCTCTGGGGGACGGATAATATCAAGACCTACGGCGAGTCCCTGGCCCAGATTATGTGGATGGTGGGGGTGAAGCCGGTTCCGGATGCCCTCGGACGGGTGAACAAGCTGGAGTTGATTCCCCTAGAAGAGTTGGGCCGCCCCCGGATCGACGTGGTGGTCAACTGTTCCGGGGTGTTCCGGGATTTGTTCGTCAATCAGATGAACCTGTTGGATAAAGGGGTGAAGATGGCCGCCGAAGCGGAGGAACCGGAGGAGATGAACTTCGTCCGCAAACACGCCATTGCCCAAGCCGAAGATATGGGGGTGAACCTGCGCCAAGCGGCAACGCGGGTATTTTCCAACGCCTCCGGTTCCTACGCGGCGAACGTCAACCTGGCGGTGGAGAACAGCACCTGGGACGAGGAAGCGGAGTTGCAGGAGATGTACCTGACGCGGAAATCCTTTGCCTTCAACTCGGACAATCCAGGGATGATGGAACAGGATCGGGGTGTGTTCGAGGCGGCGCTGAAAACGGCAGATGCGACGTTCCAGAATTTGGACTCCTCGGAAATCAGCCTCACGGACGTGTCCCATTATTTCGATTCCGATCCGACGAAAGTGGTGGCCTCCCTGCGCGGCGACGGCAAGCAACCGGCTTCGTATATTGCCGACACCACCACGGCCAACGCCCAAGTGCGATCGCTTTCGGAGACGGTGCGCCTGGACGCGCGGACGAAGTTGCTGAACCCGAAATGGTACGAAGGGATGCTTTCCCACGGCTACGAAGGGGTGCGGGAACTCTCGAAGCGGCTGGTGAATACGGTGGGCTGGAGTGCCACGGCCGGGGCGGTGGATAACTGGGTGTACGAGGATAGTAACGAGACGTTTGTCAAGGATGCGGCGATGCGCGATCGGTTGATGAACCTCAATCCCCATTCGTTCCGGAAGGTGGTGAGTACGCTGCTGGAGGCGAACGGTCGGGGATATTGGGAGACAGACGATAATAACTTGCAGTTGCTGCGGGAGTTATATCAGGAGGTTGAGGATCGGATTGAGGGAGTGGAGTAGGTCTGGTGAATGCTGAATTCGGAATGCTGAATTCTCAACTTTAATATTTAAGCCTCCGTATCGATTTGTGTACATAATCGGCGGAGGCTTATTTCATTTGTAACAATATGTATATGAGGACGAGAAGCTAGGTCAACCATCATCGTAGGAGGTTTGCTATGACACAAATGCTAACAGACATGGCTTTGTTGTACGATCGCCTCTCTCATCTGGGGTTTTCCAAAGCCTTTTTACGACAATATGCCTTACCTGATTGGTGGGATGAACAGTTTGAGGAAACTCCTGGGGCTGTGGTGGAAGCCGCAGCCTATATTTCCCGTCGCTTCAATTTAGATCTACATTCACTATTACAATTCGACAAAACACCAGAATTTAAGCAATCTTGTCAAACTAAATTTAAAACAAAGCAAGGAACTCAACACAAGCAGTTACAGGTAGCCCAGTGCATGGCAGAACGCATTGCAAAAATGGTGGTTTATGCCTGTATTCCAACATTTAAGTCGTTACCCGATTCAGCTCAACAGGTTCGATCGGAAATTCTCAATGCGACTCCGACCAATGGAGAACGGGCAGAAAAATTCGTGAGTCTTAATGGGCTTTTAAACTGGTGCTGGCAAGCAGGTATTCCCGTTGTCCATTTCGATCGATTTCCCAAAGCTAAGGGAATACATAAATTTCAGGGAATGGTAGCATCTTTTTACGATCGCCCGGTTATTATCCTCAGCTTAAATACTCAATTTACTGCTCAGTTACTATTTATTTTAGCCCATGAATTAGGTCATCTAGTTCGAGGACATCTCAAAGATACTTCAATTGTCGATGAGGTGGTAGAACCTGGAAACTTAGATGACGAAGAAATAGAAGCGAATGAGTTTGCAGTTGAGTTACTTCTGGGTAAACCTGATATGGCATATTACACGCCACGTTATTTATCTGGAGATGAGTTAGCCGAGTTTGCTTGTCGTGTATCTGTACGAGATAGAGTCGATCCTGGTGTTGTTGTCCTCAATTATGCCTGGAATAAAGTTAATATGGTTTCAATTCAATCTAATCAACAAACAACTTGGGCAACAGCGACTAAAGCACTTAAAATAATTGAAAGAGGAATGCCTGTAAAAAAAGAAGTAAATAATCTTCTTGCACGAAAACTAGACTGGGAGAAACTAGATGAAGATAGTCAAGATTACTTGTCGCTTGTAACAGAGGGATAGCTGTTGTTTTGAATGTTTTTGTCGATAACGATATTATTCTCAAGCTGGCTGCGTGCAATTTATTTTCAGAAGCGATTACCAGTTTTGAGTTTAAGCAATCGAATTTACGAGTTTTATCCAATGCCAAATATGTATTTCGCGGCAGAGGAAAAGTCAAACAACAATATCCTAGCGCTATTCGAGATAGAGCGATCGCGATTGTCGAAACATGTCGAACAATTCAAGCAAACCTCAGTGATGAGTTGGCAATCTTACTACAAGTTGAGGCAATTGATGAAGGTGAAGCCATTTTAATTTCAGCAACCTGCCAGCAAAACTATTTTTATTTGGTGACTGGAGACAAGAGATGTCTCGAAGCTTTAGCTCGAAATGATGAGATTAGAGAGATTCACCAAAGCTTACAAGGAAAATGTATTTGTTTAGAGCAAATCATCTTAAATCTTATTTATACACAAGGATTCGAGAAAATTTCAGAAAAAGTTTTGCCAGCCAGACAATACGATACGGCTCTAAGATCTATTTTCGGTTCTGGGGAAGAAGCCACTCAAGATAATGTCTTGCAATCCCTACAAGGATATATCAACGATTTACAGAATAAAAGTAATGGGCTGTTAGTCGATTTAGATAGAATAAGTTGCTAGACAATATAGGTGATATCGGCAAGAAAGCTGAAAAATGCTGAATTTATTGGTGATTCGATCGTCAAATATAGAACGGGCAAAGATATTCTATGAAGCGCTGGGTCTTGTGTTTGAGGCACACCAACATGGGAACGGCGCGCCGCACTTCGCTGCCGAAGAACATGGGCTGGTGTTTGAAATTTATCCCCTGCTGAAGGGCAAAAGCACCAGTGCAACTCGATTCGGATTTCGGGTAAATGCAGTTGAAGAAACAATAGCTAATCTCATCCATGCCGGAGGTGAGGTTATCGCGTCGCCGCAGCCTTCACCGTGGGGAATCCGGGCAGTGGTAAAAGACCCAGACGGTCATCGGGTGGAGTTGGTTGAGTACGAAGACTGCGACGAATTGGTATAACTAAGAGATTCGATAAATTCAGATATCGTACATGAAAGGATTTAAGCCAAAACGATTCATGATTAGCAAACGAGGATTTCACTTTGAATTTTTAGATATCGAAGAAGCTGAGGAGTTTTATCAGGTCTGTAAAGAGCAAGGAAAGTATATTTATCTAGAGGGGAATACCGTTGTGGCAATGAAGGAAGCGGAATCTGCGACGCAGGAGTCTTGATGAAAGAAGGTGGATGCAGTGCACAACAAGTTTTTATCAGTACGAGAGGGTTGCATTTCAAGTTTGAAACTGAAGAAAAAGCCCAAGAGTTTTATCAGGTCTGCCTTAATACTAATCAGAAAGTCATTATCGAGCAGAATATTGTGATTGATATTAAATTTGCGAATCGATTAAAACTTAATATATAGTAATCTAAGATTATGAAAGAAGGTGGATACAGCGCCAACCATGTTTTTATGAGTACGAGAGGTACGATGCCCGGAATTACGATCGCGCTTTCGAGCTTGTCTTGCCTTTAGCCCAAGATGGCAACTCCGAAGCCCAATGCATTATCGGTTCGATTTATCACATGGGTTTGGGTAGTACCGAACGTGACGAGGCTGAAGCCAAACGATGGTACACTCTTGCCAGCGAGCAAGGATATGGTTTAGCCACAAATAATCTGGCAACTTTAATCTCGATATCCGGTGGCGATCGCTCTCGCGTCCGAGAATTATACCAACTCGCACGTACTCAAAGCTTCATCCACGCACCTATCCTATAACTTTTTTCAAGAAATCTAACTTCCCTTCATATGGGGCGTAACGCCAGTCCAAATCCAACCACAATCCTTTATTCAGAACGCTTTTATAGTGGGAAAACGTATCGAAACTATATTTACCGTGATAGCTGCCGATGCCGCTATCTCCCACGCCACCGAAGGGAAGCGCAGTAACGCCAACTTGCATCACTGTATCGTTAACGCAGACTCCCCCAGAAGAGGTTTGCGATAGTACCTGTTTTTGTTTTTGTTTATCTCGGGAGAAAATGTAGAGGGCGAGGGGTTTGGGACGTTGGTTGACTTGCTCGATCGCCTCGGATAAATTCGTATATTCTAGAACCGGTAAAATGGGTCCGAAAATTTCATCTTCCATCACCGGATCGTCCCAACTAATTTCATCTAAAACTGTTGGAGCAATGTAGCGTTCCTCGGGCTTTGTTTCTCCCCCGATAACAACCTTGCCATCATTAACAAATTCCGCCACCCGATCGAAATGTCGCTGACCGATGAGGCGAGCGAAGTCGGGACTTTGAGATGGATCGTCGCCGTAGAATTCACCAATATATTTCTTGATGCCCTCAAGCAATTCCGATTTAACTTTCCGATCGACTAACAGATAATCCGGGGCAATACAAGTTTGTCCGGCATTGATAAATTTACCCCAAGTAATCCGTTTTGCCGCTACGTTGAGATCGACATCGGCATCGACAATGCAAGGGCTTTTTCCCCCTAATTCCAAAGTGACGGGGGTTAAATTTTTGGCGGCGGCTTCCATGACAATTCGTCCGATTTTCGTTCCCCCAGTGAAGAAAATTCGATCGAACTTTTGCTCGAGTAATTGTTGCGAAGTCTCCACCCCACCTTCAATCGCCGCCACAAACTCTGGATCGAAGGTATCGCGAATTAAATCGGCCACAACGCGGGAGGTATTCTCGGCAATTTCCGAGGGTTTGAGAATGGCACAATTCCCTGCGGCGATCGCCCCCACCAACGGACTAATTAATAGTTGAAACGGATAGTTCCACGGCCCGATAATCAAGACCACCCCCAACGGTTCCGGGTAAATCCACGCCGATGCGGGAAATTGGTCGAGAGGCATTCCCATCCACTTCGGCTTCGTCCAAGACTTGAGGCGTTTGAGGGCATACTTCACCTCCGAAATCGAGGCAATCTCGAAATACGCTTCAAATTCCGGGCGGCGCAAATCGGCATTCACCGCTTCGACAATCGCTTGCTGACGATCGAGAATGGCTTGTTTGAGGCGTTCGAGTTGCTCGATGCGAAAGTTAATATTTTTAGTTTTTCCCGTGGCAAAGAACTGCCGTTGTCGGTCGAGGATATTATCGATCGGTGAAAGAGTTTGCATCGATTGTTAATAGTGTATTGATGGTGAACGAATCAAGCGAGAAATGCTGATAACGAACGTTATGCGGCTTCGTTATTAAACTCGGGAAAAGGAGAATCCTCGGAAATCTCCTCTATCGGGGTATAGTAACTCGCCACAAGGGCCACCGCCAACCACCAAAGGGTTTGAATCGGCGGGCGATACCAAACTGTATCCACCAAGCCGTGTGCCATCAAACCGACAATCGTCGCGATCGCCGCCATCAGCCAGTACCCCTCTGCGCTGGCAGCATCTCTGAGTCGTCGCAAGCATATCCAGCCTTGATTTAACGTCACCAGCAGCAACCAGAAAAAGCTCAACAGACCGATCGCTCCGGCTTCTACTAAAATTTCTAGGAAAACTGAATAAGCCCCGAGCGCATTTTGAACTTGGGAACGGGCAAACATGACGTATATCTCCCGAAATGCTTCGTTTCCCGGACCGATACCTAAGATCGGACGGATGCGAATCATCTTTCGCACCGCTACCCAAACATGTTCGCGATAACTAATACTGCTATCTTCCTCTCGAGGCAACATGCTCGCCAAGCGCATCCGCACGGGTTCGACCGACACCACCACCACAAGTACCATCAATCCCGAAGCCCCTAAAACTGAAAGCATCAACCAAGGTCTGAACTTGGGGGGAAGTTTGACACTCCACCAATAGACCAGCAGCAGCAACATCGCAAACCCAGCCGCCAGTATCCCGATCCAGCTTCCCCGACTGAAGGTAAATACTATACAGACCGAATTGACTGTCACCATCACGATCGCTAAGGCTTTGGGCAACCATCCTCGCCATGCAAACACCGCAGCCATACTAAATACGACCGCTGGGATTAAGTACCCCGCCAGCAGATTGGGGTTACCTAAGTAGCTGTATACCCGCGTTACCCCTGCCATTTCCGACGTGGGATCGGTCCAAGTGGCCAGTGCATCCACGCCAAAGTACCATTGGCGTATCCCGTAAACGCTGACAATCAAGGCCGCATGTAAGTAGATCGTGACGACGGCAGATCGCCATCGGGGCGATCGCAGCACCTTGGCACACAGGGCAAAAAGAACGAGAAAAAGCGTCAGCTTGACCCATCCCGAAAAAGCTTGCGCTTTCACCGGAGAGAAAGCCGTCGCGGCAGTCATCACCCCCCAAAATAACAGCACTAGGACGTGAATCGGGGTAAATCCCCAGTTGCTATCGTCAGAAACCGTCACCAGCAGCCAAAAGGCCCCACATGCCATCATCAGCACGCCGATCAGGGTCGTGGAGACAAACGGCGCGAGGGCAAACACCAGCGCGACCAGCAGCGCCCCCAACGGTTCCGACCATTGCATCAACCAACTGCCCGGTCGCCAACCGCGCAAGGACCCGCCCAACAGGCGATACAAAAAGCTCGAACCTCGCCATCGATTGGGTCGCAAGGTTTCTAGGGTCATCTGTTGCCAAACGAGATTTGTCATGGATAAGCCAATAGTCGATTGCAGGTGCCATCAAGGGTCATTTTCAATTGACAGTTCGTAATTGTCAATTCTTGCTGAAGATGAATGGGCATTGGCGTGCGGGTTTTGAGTGTGGGTCACAAGTGTCGATCTCTCATCCGAAATCGTCGATCGAGCGCCAACACTTAATGTGGTGCTTGACAAACGAGCATTTTTCTGAGTCAGTTTCTGCCACTCTCCAATCCCCATTCTCGCGAGAAACGGTCTCATCCCGCACCTGAAATGCAATTATTCATCCAAGTCGTCGGGTAGCGTTTCAATCGTTTCAAGTACCTGTTGCAAGGCTTGAAGTAAAGTTTGACTTTTAAGGATGAGGCGTTCGAGGTCTGGGTTTTGGGATTCGAGATCGCAACCCAAGTCGCTAGCTAATTCGTAGAGAGAATCGGCTCCCACGTTCCCGGCAGCTCCTTTGAGAGTGTGAACCAGATGGTAGGATTGCGACAGCTCGCCGAGTTCGAGGGCGCTTTGGAGTTGCGAGGCAAAAGATTGATAGGTAGTGCCGAACAGTTGCAGGAGTTCTCGATAGCCCTCGAGATCGCCACCCATCCTCCACAAACCCATCTCGAAATTGAGACCGGGTAGAGATAATCCATCGGGAACGGTTAACTCTGGCACGGGAGAGGAGTTGGGCATGGGAGTATTTGAAGAATCCGTTGGTACGGGCGGTTCCGGATCGGGTTCGGGAGAGGGAAAACCCGGAGCGATCCATCGCACTAGGGTAGCAAATAACTCTTCGGGATCGATGGGTTTAGCCAGATGAGCGTTCATTCCCGCTTCGATGCTTTTGGCACGATCGCCCGTTGTTGCATGGGCGGTCATCGCCACGATCGGCACGGTGGCAAATCGTTCGGTTGCCGGGTCTTTATCTCCGCCGAGACTGCGAATCTGTCGAGTGGCTTCGAGACCGTCAATTTCCGGCATTCGGATATCCATCAAAATCAGATCGTAACTGCGGTAGATGACTTTGGAAATCGCCTCGCGTCCGTTGTTGGCGAGATCGACCCTCAATTGCGCCCGTTTCAAGAGTTCCCGCGCGATGAGCTGGTTCACCTCGTTATCTTCCACCAGCAGAATCTGGGCCCCCCGAATCGCTTGCAATCTTTCAGGCGACCCCGAAGATGAAGGTCTCCGGCGGTAAGGGACGGCGCGATCGCCCAAGGCCGCGAGAATGGTTTCAAACAACTCAGAGCGATCGATCGGTTTGGACAGCACGCTTTCAATGCCGGCCTGTCGCGCTTGTTTCTCGACTTCTTGGCGATTGGAAGCGGTGACCATCAAGATGTGGGGGAGATCGGCCAATTCTCGATCGCGTTCGATCGCCTCGATGGTCTCGATTCCGTTCATTTGCGGCATCCAACTATCGACGATCGCCAAATCGAAGCGATCGGACTCGGGGGCTTGTCGCAAACAGGTCAAGGCTTCCGACCCGGAGGCGACCGAAACGACTCGAAACGAAAAAGACTCTAAGATACGGACGATCGTCTGCCGAGATTGGGGGTTGTCGTCGGCGACGAGGAACTTCACTCCTCGTAAATCGGGAATTGGGGCGGGTGGAAGGTCTTCTGTCGATGGAGGAACGTACCCGAGTTCCAGGTCGAAGTAAAAAGTACTGCCGCGTCCGGGTTCGCTTTCTACCCCGATGTTGCCCCCCATCAGTTCGATAAAACGCTTGCAAATTGCCAGTCCCAATCCCGTTCCGCTGTATTTGCGACTGGTGGAGGTGTCGGCTTGAGTAAAAGCATTAAATAGCTTATCGATTTGACCGGGGGTCAGACCGATTCCCGTATCCCGCACCATAAATTTCAGGTACACCGTCTCGGTATCGAAGGCGATCGCTTCGATAGCAATTGTCACCTCTCCGGTTTCGGTAAACTTGAGGGCGTTACTCGTCAAATTCATCAATACCTGACCCAAGCGCAGGGAGTCACCGATCGTGCAGGTGGGAACGTCATCTCCCACCTCGAAGATTAATTCCAGACCTTTCTCGGCGGCTTTGAGCGCGAAGATATTGCGAATGTTGTTGAGGATTTCATCGAGTTGAAAGGGAGCGTATTCGAGTTCGAGTTTACCCGCTTCGACTTTGGAAAAATCGAGAATATCATTGAGAATTTGCAGAAGCGATCGCCCTGAATGGTGAATCTTTTCGAGATAGTCTCGTTGTTGGGAATCGAGATCGGTGTCGAGGAGCAAATGAGTCAGCCCCAAAATTCCGTTCATCGGCGTGCGAATTTCGTGGCTCATCAGCGCCAGAAACTCGCTCTTGGCTCGGTTGGCATATTCAGCGACTTCTTTGGCTTCTCGCAACTGCCGTTCGGCTAATTTGCGCTCGGTCAAATCCTGTACCGTCCCGATCAGGTGCGTCACTTCACCTGCGGCATCGCACAGGGGTTCCCCGCGACCGATAATGTAAACCAGCTTGCCTTCGGGACGATTGAGGCGACATTCGATCGTGTAGGGAGTGACCGTTTCGATCGCCTTGCGAACCGTGCGCTCGTGACGATCGCGATCGTCGAGATGGAAGAATTGAGAGAGGTTTTCGTAGGTTGGCGGCCCTTCATCTGGAGATACGCCAAAAATCCGAAAGGTTTCCTCCGACCATCTCAGTTTGCCCGTTTTCAGATCGACTTCCCAACTTCCCAATTTACCGATCCGTTGCGCCGTCTTCAGATGGATTTCGCTCTTGCGTAAAGTTTGCTCGGCCGATACGCGATCGGTCATATCGGTATGGGTGCCGATAACCCGTAACGGTTGACCGTCTGCCGTCCGCTCGATAACTTTGCCGCGATCGAGAATCCACTTGTAGCTGCCATCCTTACAGCGAATGCGGTGTTCGTTCTGGTAAATTGGGGTTCGACCGCTAAAATGGGCGTTCAAATCGGCATAGCACTGCGCTTTATCGTCGGGATGGACGCGGCTATC
Organism: Cyanobacteriota bacterium; assembly: GCA_034189805.1. GTDB lineage: Bacteria > Cyanobacteriota > Cyanobacteriia > Cyanobacteriales > Geitlerinemataceae > Zarconia. The sequence continues at coordinate 13,223 of JAXHUC010000053.1, read as the reverse complement.
CCATTCATCCAAACGATTGCCCACTTCATCTTCGGCATAACCGAGCATCGCTTTCCATTGCCGAGAAAAGAATACGGTATTCGTCTGGGCGTTCCAATCCCAAATGCCATCCCCCGAACCTTCTAGGGCAAATTGCCAGCGCACCTCGCTTTCGCGCAACGCAGCCTGGGCCTGTTGGCGATCGGTAATATCTCGGGCAAAGGCCAAGTTGTATTCTTCTGCGTCGAGTTCGAGGAAATTAATGCCGATTTCAACGGGATAAATTCGACCCTCTCGAGTCTGATGCCGAGATTCAACGGTCAAGGTTTGCTGTTGCTTCATCGCTTGCCAATGCTCGGACCAACGCTCGGGGGAGAATTCGAGATCGATATCGAAGACCGATCGACTCAGCAGTTCTTCTCGGCTGTAACCCAACTTCAAGCAGGCTGATTGATTGACGTAATAAAAACTGCCATCGGCACGAACTAAAAACACGCAATCCACCGCTAAATCGATAGCAGATTGAGTGATGGTGAGGGCTTTAGTCCGTTCGGCAACTTTGATTTCGAGCTGTTGGTTGAGTTGCTCGAGTTGCTGCTCGGCGCGTTTGCGATCGCTAATATCGATAATCGTGCCGATGTAGCCCACGATCTGTCCTCGGCTGTCTCGTTCGGCAACCGAATGCACGTAGACCCACCGGACCGTACCGTCGGAGCGTTGAAAGCGATATTCATGCTGGAAGGGGCGGTTTTCCCGGCTCGCTCGCACCCATTCTGCCGCCACCCAGTCGCGATCGTCCGGGTGCAGGCTCCGCAGCCACCCCGATCCGAGGGCTTCCTCTGGAGACAGTCCGACAATATCCGACCAGCCCTGGTTAACGTAGGTACAAAACCCGTCGGCATCGCCGCGAAAGATGCCCACGGGAACGGCCGCAGCCAGGGAGGAGTCGAATTGTTTTTGGGTTTCGGTCTGAGAAATTTCCCGAGCTTTGAGAGCGTGCAGTACGCTATCGCGGGTCACCAGCCCGATAAGGCGATCGCCATCGTCTACGATCGGCAAATGATGAATGCCGTTGCGCTCGAGGTCGTCGGCAACTTCCCAGAGATCGGTCACGGTCGATGCTCGACGGGTCAACGTCGGTACCATCACCTCCCCAACGAGCAGATCGACTAGGGATTGCCCGAGGGCGATCGAGCGTACTACCTCCGATGCGGTCAAAATTCCGATGGCGCGATCGTTTTCGACGACCAACACGCAACTCGATCGAACTTCTCGGTAGAGTCGATCGAGGAGATTGTCGGGTGGGGTGGCGCGAGGATCGAGAGATGCTTCGTTCATCAGGGCGATCGCGTCGAGCGCTCTGGTCTGGGGAGAAACCACTAAGGGAGTGGGAACGATGGCATATTTGGGTTCTCGCGGGGTAAAAGTCGCGCGCTCGAACATGGATCGATGGTGAGGTGTAGGTTATATGTTAGTTCGGGTCGAGAACCAAATCCTGGCAAACTCATTGAAATCGAACGCTCGCACTTAGCTCCTACGCGGCTTGAAAGTCCGCTAACTTAAATAGTACGAGCGTCCTGTCACGTCCATATTCGAGCGAGACTGACCGATGAAAATCGCCCTAGCAGGACAAAGCTTCAGACCCAAGTTTTTGAGTAAATTTAAGTAGATCGTACCAAATCCTCAAAATTGCTCCCACCGTGCGGGGTATGCAGCGTTTCGAGAGCTAAACCCCGAACATCTACTTGTCGTCACTTGCAAAAGAAAAGCTAGATAATACACCTGTATCTTATTCCCACAACCTCACCTGCCGACTCGAATCGCGATCTTCCCCCAATTCCCCTCAACGAAATCGACGGGAGGCTACCGCCGCTCGGGCAACGTGACGATATAGCGATAACCGGACTGTCCGGAACCCTGGATGGAAAGACTGCCCCCGTGCATCTGGGCGAGCTTGCAACTGAGCAGTAATCCCAGCCGATCGCTCGAGCGATCGAGCTTGCACTGTTCGGTATAATCCAAAAACTTGACGATCGACGTTTCTTCGGGAGTTGGGGACGGATCGAACAGCTCGGGACTTTCGGGGTTGCTCGGTCGCAGGTTGGCAGCCGTGCCGATCCCGCAGGCTTCGAGTTCGGTTTCGGGCAAGCTATCCCCCAGCCAGGGGTGAGACACCCAGACTACAATATTCAAGCTATCCATTTTTCGGGAAACGTGAACCCGAATCACGCATCCGGCTTCTGCCACGTGGGCGACTCGGTAGATCAGGTGATAGAGCAATTGCTGGATTTTGCTCTTATCGAGCAACCAAATCCGATGAACGGGTTCGACGGAGATGTGAATTTGCTGTTCTCGCCGCTCGGCAACCGGTTCGAGGGTTTTGAGGACTTGCTGGCAGAGCATCTCCACGTCTACAGAAGTCAGCGAAAGCGGAGCCGATCCGTTGAGTTCTCGCAGGGCAAGCACTTCTTCTACTAATGAAAGCAGGTATTGACCGCTATCGTGAATGACTTTGAGATATTCTTTTTGCTTTTGCCGCAAGGGGCCGTAAATTTCTCGACTGAGGACGCTCGTCATCCCCATCACTGATGTCAGCGGCGTGCGCAGCTCTTGCATGAGGCGATCGAGCAATTCGATTTTCAGTTGGTCTGTCGAGAGGGCATCGTCGGCAAAACTTTCGATCGGCTTGAGGCGAGCGGGGTCGCGGGGTGGGGACATCCGAGCGGCATCTCCCAAGGGTTGTCCGCGCTCTAACTCGGCCATGCACAAGCGAGCGTTGAGTTTGACAAACTGGATTTCTTTGGGTCGAAACGCTCGAGGTGCGAGATCCATCACCGCCAGGGTCCCCACACAATATCCTGTAGAGGTCATCAGAGGAACCCCCATATAGGCGCGAATCCCGTAATGTCCCACAAATAGTCGATGGGCAAAGGTGGGATGGGTCGTGGTGTCGCGAATGCTCAAAACTTGCTCGCTTTCGATGACGTAGGAGCAGAAACATTCGCTGCGCTTAATTTGGCGAACGGTCGCCAGAGACTGAATTTGCTCGAGTTGCGACCAGCCCACCTCAGCTTGAATCCACTGCCAGTCCCGATCGATCGCGCTGAGGATACAAATGGGAACCTCTAAAAATTCAGCCACGCTCTGAGTGGCTTCTTCAAATAAAGATAGATCCTCGGTCTCGAGCAAGCCGGACTCCGCTAAAGCGAGTAAGCGTTGTTGTTCTCGATCGGTTGCGCTCATAAGGTTCCGCGACGAAATGGAAAATGATTTGGGTTAGGAGAGTCAGGGATCTACAAGAAATAAAGGAAATCGAATTAACAATATTCTAAATGGAATTTTAAATGGATTCTTCTCGATCTTCCTGGGGTGAGTCTTGCCAAGCCCGATGGTCGAAGATGGACGCGAGTACTCGCACTCCACGTAACTGGTTGGAAAGGGGGAGGTGTCCTTTAGGCGCGTCTGCGTTCCAGGTAAATTCTTGCGGATAGCGAGTCCAATTTTTGCCGTCTTTCCAGCCTAGCTCTACCCATAACTTTTCCCAATTTTTGCCCGTTGCCAGCCAAATTTTTCGCTGTACAGAAAAGCCAAATCGCTCTTGAGAACGCGCGCGCCAAAGTTTGTCGATGGTTTGTAAATCGACAGCAGGAAAATTATTGACTTCGGTAAAATAGAGCCATTTGCGCTCGACGGCTGCGGCTCCGGCAAGTTGGCATAGTAATTGTTGTGTCAGTCGATCGGCTTCTTGAAATTTTTGCTCGTGCAGTAGTTTATCTAGCGGGCTGTAGTCTATATCTCGCGCTGAGTTGAGGGAGATCGGGGGAGTGGCTGTTGAGTCGGTCATATCGTTATCGATCGGGTGGAGTTAGGTCTGGGGATGTGCGGCGGATAGAGGATTCGCGATCTCGCTGCGTGAAGGTGAGAATTTCGAGAGTGGCGAAGAGGTTTCGGATCGGGCGATTGCAGCATCGGCTCGTTTCAGGGCGGCGATGAGAACGTTGGCTCGGATCGAGGCGAAGGCAATTTCTCGAGGCAAAAATCTCGGTCGAACAAAGGCGATCGCTCGTAGCCGAACTGTCACTATTAAATCCTACAACGTGCGCCCGATCCATCGTTTGGGTCGTTTGTGCATCTCTGACTCATCATCTGACTCATCATGGGAATCGCCTGAATATCGATAGGACGATAGGGTGTGGAGTGTGGGGTGCTCAGATTTCAGATAATAGATTTCACATAGCCCGCCCACTCCATGAAAACTCACGAGTAGCATAGAGCTGGCATTGATTCTCCGGGTACACAAGCTGAATTTGTCATCAGATTTCAGATATCTGAATTGTCCCCCGTTTCTCTCATTTCCCCCTCTCCGCGTCCCCGCGTCCCCGCATCATCTTCTCCCTCATCTCCGGATCGCCGCGTCTGTATAATTGCCTACACTTTACCCAACTTTTTACCCAACTTTTAAAGACTCTTTATCCCCAGCTTGGTTGTTACTGTGGACGGTAGGCTAGAACTGAGCTAGAAACCCATTGACTTTGACGAATAACAAGGCAGATCGAATTCAACTATGGCAAATATCTTTGGCACCCCAGAAAACAACACGCTCTTTGGCACTCTAGAAAACGATCTCGCGATCGGATTTGCGGGGGATGATGTCTTTCTCGGTTTGGATGGAAACGATTTGATATTTGCCAGTTCCGGCGCGGATGTTGTCGCGGGAAATATTGGCGGTGACGTTCTCTTTGGCGGACGAGGAGACGACAGTATCGAAGGGGGTCAAGGTCGCGATGCTCTCTTCGGAGACGCTGGAAACGATACGGTTAACGGCGGGTTCGGAGAAGATACGATTATTGGCGGTTCGATCTTTGCCGCAGCACCTGCCACAGACGATATCGATCTGCTTTTGGGTGGCGATGGCAGCGATCTGATATTTGGAAACGCTGGTGCCGATACGATCGAGGGCGGTGCGGGAGACGATAGTTTAAACGGCGGTCAAGGCGGCGACGTAATGCTCGGTGGAGATGGGAACGATCGCCTCGACGGACAGTTTGGGTTGGATACCGTAACGGGTGGAGGGGGTAACGATGTCTTCGTTCTCGCCTCGACTGCTGGCGGTGCAGCTCTGACCGATGCCGATGTCTTCACCGATTTTACCAAGGGCGAGGATAGTTTGGAACTCGATGGCGTGACCTTCGGCGATCTGGTGCTGACGGTGCAAGATGGCAATACGGTGATTCAAGACGCGCAAACTGGACAGTTCTTAGCCGTGGTGCAGGGAGTCACGAACTTAGATGCCACGGACATCGCCACTGAGATTCCGGCTACTCCCGATCCGGGAACCGATCCCGAACCCGCTCCAACTCCATCACCCACGCCAAGCATCGATCCAACTCCTTCGCCTGTGCCAACTCCATCCCCCGATCCGGCGATCGATCCGGAACCCGAACCCGCTCCAGAACCTGCTCCAGAACCAACTCCTACACCCACACCCACACCAACTCCGACACCGACTCCAGGTGTGGCAACTTATGATTTTAGTGCGGCAACATTCACCGTGGCGGAAGGAGATGCAAACAATACCACCATGGCGTTTACCATTACTCGATCGGGAGATACTAGTGTTGTAGAGAATGTCACCGTCGATCTGACTGCTGGAACTGCTACTGTTGATGATGATTTCACAGCCGGACCGATTATCGTCAGTTTTGCCGCTAACGAACCAAGCAAAGTAGTAGAGATCGATGTTGTTGGCGATATCGATAAAATTGAAGCTGACGAGACGATCGACCTTTCCTTTGGTGGCTTTAGCGGAACTGGTATTGCTGGAACCACGAATGCCGCAACTCTGACGATTACTGAAGATGACGATATCGTTCGGAATACCGACGATAACGGTGCGGGTTCTCTACGTCAGGCGATTACTGCGGCGAATAATGCAGCTTCGATCGCCAATCCGACAATTACATTTGATGCAGCTACGTTTAATACAGCTCAAACCATTACTCTGGGTTTAGCCTTGCCAGAGATTACTCGAAATATGACAATCGATGGTCCCGGAATGGCAGATCCGGGAACGACAGACCCAATAGTGACCATTGATGGTGGTGCCGCTAACAACTTCCGCGTCTTTAAAGTTAATGCCGGTGTAACCGCAACATTCCAGGATTTGGAAATTATTAATGGTAGTGCTGACAAAGGTGGCGGTATCTTGAACGATGGTGGAACGGTTACCGTCCTTAATAGCGTTTTGTCCGATAATGCTGCAACGATGAATGATGCAGGGGGAGGAATTGCTAGCGAAGATGGTAATTTGACGGTTACTAATACTGAAATTAAGGACTCCACCAGTCAGGGACTTACATTTTCTACCTTCGTTAATAATACTTATAACCTGAAAATTGATGGGGGTAGCACCTTCTCCGGGAACTCTGATGATGGAATACTAATAGGTTTGAGTGCTGGAAATACCATCATTAATATTACAGATAGTGCCATGACTGATAACGGTCAAGCGAATCCCCTTCAGGGTGATGGCATCGGTCTGGGTCTGTTGGATACTGCCACGGCTAATATCACCATTGAAAGGAATACACTTTCCAATAATTTTGATGAAGGCATTGACATTCGTTTTGGGGCAGTCGTGGGACCGTTTAATGTTTCTAGTGATGGCAATCCAATTGTTGCAAATATTAAAGATAACACTTTGAATGACAACGGCGATGAAGGAATTAAAATTGCCAGCGATAGTCCAACAAATTCTTTCAATAGCACCTTCACGATTTCTGGCAACAACGGTAACGAGAATATCCTGCTAGATAACTCAATCGGTTCGGGCACCCAAATCCTTGGAGTCACAGGCTATACGGATATCAATACCCTGGCAGGTACAACAAACACGCTAGGTGGCGGTGGTACTGCAAACGGAACCATCACATCTGTTATGTAAGCACAACTTCCGGTTTGGTCTCGAGTCTAAATCGTGTCGAGAAAAAGCGATCGTCCAGAAAAGGTGCGATCGCTTTCTTCTTCAAAAACCATCCCCATCGTCAAACTTCACCGCTTACTCGATCGAACCTCATCAGAAACTGCTCGTACCGATACAGCAGCGTTCGTCATCGATCGCCGATCGCGGATTCGGTGGATTCGTGCTAATTTGAGTAAAGCTGTCCGTCAGCCCATATCGCGCGCTGATGCCTAACTCTCTCCCATCGACAATCCATGGCAGAACAAACCAATCCAGAATCCAAAGCAGACGCAAAGTCCTCTGAAGCCAAGGGAGCGCAAAAAGGCGGAAAAGTCAAGCCAGACAAGCCTCCAGCAGTGGAAAGCAAGCCCTTCGCTGAATTCATGCACCAAGACTACCTCCCCGCACTTAAGGAAGCCTTGGAGCAAGAAGGTGTAGAAGACATAGATTTAAAGGTGGTCAAACAGCGCGTTCCCATGTCTGGTTCGACAGGGGAATGCTGGCAAGTCATCGGTCAGTGGGGTTCGGGCAAGCGCCAGTTTTCTCTCTATTTCCCCAAGGCCGACATCAAAGGAACCCGTGCTTTTTCCTGTTCTGCGAATGGAACCCAGCCGAGTACCATCGAACCCTTTTTGATGGATGAGCGCAAAATTACCCTTAAATTGCTTGTCTTTGGTGTGATTCAGCGATTGAACGCTCAGAAGTGGCTAGCTCCAAATTAAGACGCGGCGAAGGGGAGACGCGGTGACAGCAGACCAGGAGAATTCTCCTGAGTTTCTGCCGACGTTCCCTAGGCTTCCAAGCCTCCATTCGCTCCCAACTACGACTGAGGTTCCGGCCACAGTAAGCGTACTGCCATCAAGGCAAACCCGATCGCCGCAAATCCTTTGAGAATGCGAAGAGGTAAGACTTGAGCAATGCCCTCTCCTACGAGAACCCCCAGCAAGCTAGCCAAAATGAGGGCGGCTGCCGTCCCCAGCAGCACCCCCAGAGGTGATTTTGACGTACCGCTCAGGGCGATCGCCGCAAACTGGCTTTTATCGCCCAATTCGGATAAAAATACGGTGATAAAACTAATTCCAAGTAGATTCCAGTCCATCAGTTGGGGTCAACTCGTTCGATAAAGTTAGATTGAAAAATTAGATTGAAAATGATGCTTGCAGGTGGCAAATTAAAGTCGATCGAATTTAGGTTGGGGAGCGAAGATTTTTGCGATCGCTCCTCTCGAGTGAATAACACGATCTATCTACCCTGATAATTTTCAGCAAGATTGTTAGAAAATATCGCGATTGGCAATCCGACTCACAAGCTCATCATATCTCCTAGCAGGAAGATAGAAACGAAAAGTAAAATCACCCCAGCAGCGGTATTGAGAGTTTCAGGAGTCAGCCGTCTTGCCATCCACCGTCCGATAACTACGCCCAAAATACTCGTCGAAATCAAAGCCGTAGATGCCCCTAAAAAAACGATCCAGGGAGACTGACTTTCTGCGGTCATCAGTAACGTTGCAACCTGGGTTTTATCTCCCATTTCTGCCAATAATATCGTGAAGAAGGTAGAGACAAAAACTGGAAATATTCCTGTTTTTACTATCTTTGTCGTCTGGGAATCCGAGGAATTAGAGTCAGAAGGAGATGACATCGGCGATTGAGAAGCCGAGCGATCGGAGTTGGGAGAAGAAAGATTCACAAAATACGATGATATTAGCTTTTCTGTGGGGTTTCCCCATCATATCCTAACAGAAACTTGGCAAATTTATGGAAAAACCTAAGAGAGAAATGTAAGCGATATTGGGAACGTTCACCTATTGAGAACGCTCCGGAGATATTTGCGCGGAGAACCTGACGTGGCTTGTGATTCAATTCAAGGTTTCTTGACAATTGCTCGATCGAACTGGAGCATCTCCAAAGATCGATCGCCGTAGATATCACTGATATGTTCCCGACAGCAGTCGATGGCGAAGTCGTTTAACTCCTCGGCTTCGATGCCGAACATCTGTTGGAAGACTTCCGGTTCCACGCGACAAAATCGGGGACGTTCGGCGTAAATGCCACATTCACGAGTGGTGCGATCGTAGTGAATGCACCAGCCATCGTACCCCACCTGGCTCAGGTACAATTTTAGCTCCTCTGGGGATAAGTATTCTTCTAAATCGGGACGCTCTGAAGGATCGAGGTAGCAGCAAGCGCCACAGTTGCGGACACAACGCCAAGTTGCCATGGGTTTAGGGATTTGGGGGTTGGGGATCGGGATTTACCGTGCTTCGTCTTATCAGTCGATCTTCTCGCGTCTGGAGCGATTCAGTTCGGCGTTTTTTGTATACTTTTGTAAACTCTATTAAAAGCGATCGGGGCTTAACCAGTAAGATGAGTATCGGAATTTCAAGAAAAATTTAACACCCCTGAGTGAATTTGGGAGAACATAATGGACTTTGTTAACGGTATTCTCGATGGCCTTCTCAGTTTTGACTACGAACCGTTTATTAAAATATTTTTAGTTGGATTAGTCATTCTCTCCGGACCGATCGTCGTTTTTGTCCTCGCGGTTCGCGGCGGCGATATGTAAGCAACGACGATCGTCTTGTTGCAATGCAAAGCTCGACTCACCGCCGAGCTTTTTTGCGTGTCTCGATGCCGTCTGACTCGATCGCCACTTTACCCCAACTCGAGCGATCGCATTGCCGCTTTGATCAGATTGAAGAAATGGGGCGCGGACACGTCCACCTCCCGCGCGCTGTCCCGTTGCTTGCCCAAGAGACCGATTTTTTTCCCTTTCTCCACCACCAATACCTGAGCGCGATCGTTGCGAATTCTCAACTCGGTTTTCGCCGCCGACGGATACAGTCCGCAGCGATACTGCCGTCCCTGATATTCAAACGATGCATGGCGGGTTGCGGTGGCAGTTGGTGGCGGTGCGGGTTTCGGGTGAGAAGGAGGTTCTGCGATCGCTACAGTTTCTTCCATTTCAGGGGCTTCCATTTCGAGCGAACTGCGATCGCTTTCAATCGGGAGTGATGGTGAGGGTTTGGGAGTCGGAGGAGGTTCTGCAATTGCCACAGTTTCTTCCATTTCGGGAGTTTCCATTTCAGGCATGGCTCGATCGACCTCAATCTTGGGAAGCGTCGTTTCTTCCAAAACCTCCAGCATGGAGACATCCCCACTCGGCAACCGGACTCCGACAACTTCCAAATCGATACTCGTCTGACCGTTGAAGTGATTCTCTCGTAATTTATAGGCCAGATCCACGCGACTCGGAAGCGGACAGTATTCACCCCACCGCCATGCGATCGCCGATTGCGGATTGGGGGTTGAATCCGAGGCAACCGTTAATTTGAGATGGTTTTGACCGACCGTTTTTTGTTCGAGAACCCGGACGTTGGGAGTCCAAAATACCGGGGGATCGTTAGCGATGCCGCAGGGATGCAGGCGATCGATTTCCCGATACAAATGACCGTCGATTTGAGCTAAATTGGCGATCGCATCGATGCTGACGGCCGGTTTGAGGTGTTCGGGTTCCAAACACTGATTGGCAAAAGTACTCAGGCGCGATCGAAACCCATCTAAATTCTCTGCCGCCAAAGAAAAACCACCCGCCGCGCGGTGTCCGCCATATTTCCCCAGCAGATCGTCGCAAAATTGCAGCGCTTCAAACACGTTAAATTCGGGGATGCTGCGTGCCGAACCGCGAATCTTGTCTCCTGCCTCATCTTCGTAAGTGCCGATAAATACCGGAACCCCGTAGCGTTCCACCAACCGGGAGGCGACAATCCCGATAACGCCGTGATGCCAATCCGGTTGCACCACCACCAGCACCCGTTCTCGGGATAAGTCCATCCCAGATGCCTCGCACCACGCGATCGCCTCAGCTTCGATTTGCGTACACATCTCTCGGCGCTGCTGGTTGATTTGTTCGCACTGCATCGCCCGTTCTAGCGCGATTCCAGGATCGTCCGTCGTCAGCAGTTCGATCGCCACTTGCGGATCGCCGATCCGACCGACGGCATTAATTCGCGGCCCCAGTCGAAAGCCGATCGCGTCGGGTTTCATCGTCTGGTTGCCGTCATTCGCCCCAGACACCTGAATTAACGCCTGAATCCCGGCGATTTCCGAGTCTGGAAGCTGTCGCAATCCCTGTTTGACCCAGCGACGATTGATACCTGTAAGGGGGGCTAAATCGGCGATCGTCCCCAAAGTTAGTAACTCCCGCATCGGGGCAATTAACCCGTCAGCCTTGTCCAATACCCGTCCCAATTCGATCGCCAGCAGGTAGGCGACTCCAACCCCCGCCATCCCGCGATAGGGAGAAGTTTCTGGCAAGAGTTTCGGATTGAGGATGGCGTTAGCCAAGGGCAAATCGTCGGGTAAGTCGTGGTGGTCGGTGACGATAATATCGATTTCCAACTCCCGCGCCAGTTCGATCGGTTCGCAGGCAGCAATCCCGTTATCCACTGTTAAAATAAGCCCCACGCCCCGTTCGTGTAAATCTTTGACGATACGAGAATTGATGCCGTAGCCATCTGTCATCCGGCTGGGAATGGCGTAATCGACCTCCCCGCCCAGATATCGCAGGGCCCGCAGCAGCAGGGCGGTACTGGTCATACCGTCGGCATCGTAGTCCCCGCAAATGGCGATTTGAACTCCAGCAGCGATCGCCTCTTGGAGTAATGCCAGACTAATTTCAAGATCGCCCCCAAACGCTTCGAGGGGAGTGGGTAGGGTTTCCGAATCCGGTTCGAGAAAGACGCGCGCGCCATCGAGACTTTCGTATCCCCGATTCAACAGAACCTGGGCCAGTAACGGCGAGAGTTCCATAACATCGGCAAGTTCGGCAGCCCGTTCAGGCTGTGCCTCAAAGATTTTCCATCGCTGGTTGGGCAGGCGAAAGGTACGCGAGGGAAGAGTAGATGCGGAATCTGACACCATTAGGGAAATTGGCTGACGAGGAATGACGCACTACACTATATCAACCCCCCTTCGCGAATGTCTACGCAGGATCTGAGATTGGGACGATCGATCTTCAAACTTGAAAATAAAACTCTAAAAAATGGTACTTTATCCGGATTTAATAGAGTCAAAACGAAAGTACCGTCCGAGAAAATTTTTAAATTTGCCAAACCAGACAAAACAGATAAGAAACCGTCCCGATCTTATCCCCCAAATCTTGAATATTGTATTAGATTAAAATTTACCACCTCAAGAACAGGATACACGTTCACTATGGATCGAACCTCAAATCAACTGCCACCGACTCATCAAAAAGAAGCGCTCGATGCATTCGCCAAAGCGCTAACCGTTCACTTTTCTTGGACAATGGCTGGTTTGTTCCGCGAGAACGTCACTCCCACTCCCAAGTTCGTAATTCGTAAAAATTCCTGAAAATTCCTAAGAATCAGTCAATATTCCCGAGCGTCGATCGAATTCTCGATCGGCGCTTATTTATTATTTGGGGATAGTTACGATGCGATCGTTCAGCTCTGAGCCGTTAGCCGTTAGCTTTCGAGAAACGAAAAGAACGAAAAAGTGCGCTGACTTGTGTATCCAAAAAATAAATTATCTTAGGTAGGAAAACTTGTTTTTAACAAATGCTTATTATTTACTTAAAAAGCCGATCTCTGAATGCTGACGTTCCGATGAAGAGAAACGACACATACCAAACCATCGGTAATATTTTTGAAGATTAAAGATATCACTAAATAACACAGAAAACTCAGCCTTTTAAAACACTAAACAAATACTACTTTCAAAAACGTATCCATAGAGGACTAGAATTAGATGAAAATCCAACGCTATACACTTTTTGACACGCAGTTTAGTAAAATAAAACAAGCCTGTACAACCGATAAATATCGCGATAAATTAATGCAAAATCTCAGAAAATTTTAAAAGGTTCAACCCGGCTTTGAAAAGACAAGTTGAATTGAAACAGTAAACACCCGATCGAACGCCTAACGTTCAAGAAGACCGCAATTACACGATCTGACCCATCATCGTATACCAACCATCGATCGGTTTACAGGTAACGGGTGAAGCGGTACGTTAGACCCTGTAAAGACGATCGGTGTGGAAAAAAATTGGACGTGCTACCTGTTCGCCTTCATCCTGGAGAGGACTTAAAGCGATCGCTATTTGACTGCTGTACCCGCGAACAAATTAATGCTGCGTACCTCTTAAGTTGCATCGGCAGCTTGCGTCAGGCCACGATTCGATTTGCCGATCGATCCGACGGAACCCCGATCGAAAAACGCCTAGAAATTATTTCCCTCGAAGGTACGCTCTCTCGTTAT